>JAGAAW010000021.1 GCA_017615055.1 Fibrobacter sp. | reverse complement strand
GAAGGTCGAAATCGCCACCCCGACCGAATTCCAGGGCAACGTTGTGGGTAACGTCTCCCAGCGTCGCGGTACCATCACCGGTACGAGCGAAGAACTCGGCACGACGACCATCACCGCCGAAGTTCCGCTTTCCGAAATGTTCGGTTACGCTACCGACCTTCGCTCCATGACTCAGGGCAAGGCCGAGTTCACCATGGAATTCTGCAAGTACTCTCCGGTGCCGCGCAACATCCAGGAAGAACTCATCAAGAAGTACGGCGACAAGGTTAACCAGCGTGGCTAATCTTTAAGCCCCAAAAGCTTAAAAGGCTCCGGCAATCGCCGGGGCCTTTTTTTGTTTTCTATAAACATCTAGTATTTGAAATAAACGGGCCTTGCCTGAGATAAACGATGTAGTTTAACATGTGGAAGGCGTCGGCCACCACCGGGCAAGGCGAGAGCCGCAGCCATACTTGTATGGCTATGGCCGAGCCGTAAGGTTGGCGCTTGCGCCAGGATGGGAAGGGTGCAGGGAGGGGCCCGTGCGGCCTTCGCAACTCCGAGCTGGGGCCCCTCCCGCATGAATTTCATACCGGAATATCAAAGGGGCTCCTTTTTAGAGCTTAATAAAAGTTCATGTTGAACCACGCCTTCTTGCCGTCCGTACTGTAGGCAATCCCGCAGGCAAGCGACTTGTACGAAGAACTTCTCATGTTCTTGTAGTGGCCGATATAACTGTAATCGTCCTTGTTGTCCAGGTCACGTTCCCCGCTGGTCACGAGTTTCTTTTCGTCGTCCCACATCATGTTCACGTAGGCATCGACAATCTTCTTCTCGGTACTGTAGTACTGCGTCTGGATGTTCGGACCAGAGTTCTGCGCAGACTCGCCGCAGTCACCGAAATTCGCGTGCCCCTTGTTCGCAGTCATGTCGTCTGCTGCCTGCGTCGCCACGCACTTTTCACGTTCAGTAGTCGCACGCACCAGGGGCGGCAGGTCTTCCGTCGCGCGCTTCGCGTTCACCACCTCAAGGCAATAGTCGCGCCAGTCTTCCGATGCGGTTTCGGAACTTGCTGGCTTGCTATCGCTCGAAGCCGGTTCTGCCGCACTTGATACAGGTTCTGCCGTGCTCGATGCTGCAGCCTCCTCCTTCGCAGAGGAACTCTCGGGAGCCTTTTCACCCACACTGCTCGCAGGAGTTTTCTCGCCGGCATTGCTTACCGCATCGTCCGCGCTGGACTTGGAATCGCTGGAAGCGCCCTCGGTCTTGTCGCCCGAGCCATCACCACCCGGGATAGGAATGTCAATGGTATCGCCGCTATCGACGCAACTCCCCGCACAACTTGCCGAGGAATCATCGGAACAGCCCGACGCAAAGAATGCCGTGACAGCAACCGCAGCACAGATTTTAAACAAACTAAGTTTCTTGTTCATTATTCCAGCTCCGTTACACATCTAACATAAAGGCCCTTCTGCACATTCTGGTCGGTACGGTCGATGCTCTTCGCCTGCCGCCTGAACTCCCAGGAACGCCCGGTGTTCTTCATGATGGAAGTCGAAGACCAGTAGTGCCCGGTCAGTTCGCTGTTGCAGTAGCCGTCCCAGTCCTTGCAACCGCCACGGCCGATTGTTTCCCAGTTGAGTTTCTCGCGGTCCTTCTGAAAATCGCGCCACTCACCATCGTCGGGCAAGTGCCAACCCGCAGGGCATGCCTTCTTGGCATCGTTGTAGTTGTAGAACCGCCCGAACTTCTTGCAGAACGTGGTATCCTCGAGCAGGCACTGCCTTGCGCTCGTAAGGCTGAACTTGAGGTTCGTCACCATCCAGAGCTTGTTTTCGCCACGCAGTTCCACCTTGTAGGTCTTACCATCACGCGGGTCGGTAAGCACCATCTTCTTCTCGTCCACGTTCTTTTCGGCGTAGAAGTTTCTCTCGCTCACGCAACGCACCGTCGTTATCGCATTCGCCGGGAGTTCAACCATCTTCGCGTTACCGCGCTTCACGTCGAGCATCATCGCACGCACGCCATTGGGGTCACTCACCGCAAAGTAGGCGGCATCCTTACCCTGAATCTTCTTCGTATCTTCGCCATTGTAAAAACCGCGCGTCTTGCCCGCAAAGGACTTTACGTTCGAAAGCTTACGGGGGCCAGTAAAGCGGTCCTTCGCAAACACGGTCCATTCCTGAATATCGGGCACGTGCGTCCCTACCGGGCATGCGGCTTTCCAGTTGGCCTGCTTGTAGTACGGCACACCACCATCGTCGGTAAACGACGCCATTTTTCTGTAGGAGAGATTGTCGGTAAACCAGTTCAAGTTGCCAGACGCAATGGTCTTATACATTTTCCCGTCACGGTTGTCCTTGATAACGGTATCTGCAAACGACACTTCCGCAACAATAAGCAAGGCCACAGCCACACGGCCAACAAGTCTAAACATCAATACACCTCTGAGGGTAACAAACTTTTTCATTAATATATATACGCAAAATGAAAAAGGAACGTTTTTGAAAAAAAAACTGTTTTTTTTGCCAAGAAAAAAAACAGGTATAAAAAACACGCGGGAGGGGCCCCAGCTCGGAGTTGCGAAGGCCGCACGGGCCCCTCCCTGCACCCTCCCCATCCTTGGCCGACGCCTTCCACACGTTAAACTACATCGTTTATCTCGGGCAAGGCCCGTTTATTTCAAGCAAAGAAATGTTTATATCTTGATTAAGTTTGCACACTACTGCGAAGGCCGTTCGGAATTGTCGCAGTTTGACTAAAATGCAAAACTTGCGCCGGCGGCGCTAGGCCCGGCCCAGAGTCCGGAGAGGGCAACCGGGCCAATTCGTACCGATTTTTTGTGTATACCGATGATTGCAAAACTGACGCCGGTACCCGCCAGGGCACCCACAATCACGTCGCTCGGATAGTGCTTGCCGGCAGCGATACGCAACGCCCCCACAAAGCCCGCCAGCGAGAGCGTGCCCGCCCAGACAAGCGGCTTGTAGGCAGAATTCGGGTACATTTCCGAGAACCACTCGCCCGTAAACACGGCAACCGTGAACGCCGCCGAGGCATGCCCGCTAAAAAAGCTCCCGTAGGCCTCGCCCTCGGCACTTTCCGCGGCCTCGGCCCCCGCCCCATCCTCGGCATAAATGTAGGGGCGCGGCCAGAACTTCATGGAACGGAACGTAAGGTTGAGCGCACTCTGCAGGGCAAGCGCCTGTGCAAACATAAGGGAATATACGGCAAAGTCGCGCCCGCAGGCATCCCCCCGGTACCACGACGCAGCCCCCAGGGCAAGCGGCATCGCCCCGAATACAACAAACCAGTCGCTCACTTCCGCTACAGTCTTGTTGTAACGGCCCATAACGGCGCGGTCCCAGGGCATAAGGTCATCCCGCTGCGGCATGTCCTCGGGGGCAGTTACCGACATGTGCGTTAGCCTGTAGTTCCCGTAGATACTCCCAAAGGCGGCAAAAAACGTGAGCGGCAGGTCCTTCTCGAGCGTAAACATGTAGTGGCGGGTTTCGGCACCTACGCTCAAGGGCGCAGGTTCACCTGCGGGCATCGGGGAAGCCTCGCCCGAGGGGGCAGCCATGCAGGCCACCGCCAGCGCGAGTACCGCGAATAAAATGCTTTTCGAAAACCTTGCCATTTCAACCCAAAATTAAATATTTATATTGATACCCGTATGCAACGTGAACCGATTACCCCGACCATGGATTTGTTCAGCGCGATTTCCGACGAAATGCGCCTCAAGATCCTGATGCTCCTCGACATTGCGGAATTTACCGTCAACGAAATCAAGGATATCCTCGACATCCACCAGAGTAACGCAAGCAGGCACCTCTCGAAGCTTTCCGCCTGCAACCTCCTGAAGGACCGTCGTGATGGCATCAAGGCATACTACCGCCTGAGCGAGGAACTCCTGCTCAGCAATCGCGTGCTTTCCGTAATCCGCGACGCATACGGGGAACTAAGCGACAAGGACATTATCCGTTGCCGCGCCGAACAGGTGCTCGAGGAACGTACCGACAAGACCAAGGGGCAGATTCACAAGCTGAACCAGGCGGGCGGAAGCCTCAAGGCACAGATCAGCCTGTTCAGCAAACTCATGATACCTTTTGAAAACGCGGTGGATATCGGCTGCGGCGAAGGCGGAGACCTCTCGCTCATGCTCGCGAACCGCTGCAAGAACGTGACCTCGCTCGACTACGACCCGAAGGTCATCAGCGGGCTCCAGAAAATCCTGAAGCAGAAGGGCATCAAGAACATCACGCCGAAGGTCGCCGATATGACAAAGACCGGCCTCCCCGACAACTACGCCGACCTCGTGCTCATGAGCCAGGTGCTCCACCATGCGACCGACCCGCGACTCGCCCTCAAGGAAGCCATTCGCATCCTCAAGCCGGGTGGAACGCTTGCATTCCTCGATCTCGCACAGCACAAGGAAGAATCCTTCCGCACCACGCACGGCCACATCTGGCTGGGCTTTGACCGCGGACAACTTGAGTTCTTCATGAAGGAATTCAACTGCAAGATTCTCGAGAGCGAGATTATCCCGAGCGAGAACGAGGTGGACAAGAAACTCCCCGTCATCTGCATGATTCTCACGAAGGCTTAACATTTTTTGAAAAAACTATTGCTTTTTACCTAAAAAAAGGTATTTTAGGAACAGGAATAAAACCAGGAGACTTTTATGGGCAAAATTATCAAGATTATCGTGATAGCCGCCGTGTGCATCATCTCTGCCTTCGGCATTTACAGTCTCGTCAAGTACAACAAGGTCGACGAAAACACCGCCGACTAAGTCGATTCATTTACTCTAGATTTAAAAACCGGACCTCGGCTCCGGTTTTTGTCGTTTAATCATTTTCCAGCAACTAGCGGCGAGTAATGAGTAACTATATTTTCGGGCATGAATTTCCTGAACAAGAAGCCCGTTTTCTTTGCGGCGATGGCCGCGCTTTTCTTCGCAATCCTCCTCATCGTTTTCCGCGGTTTCGCCTTTGACGATAGCCAGCTGATGCTCAACAGCGACCAGCTGAATGGCATCGGCAGCCGCATACTGCGTGCCGAGAACGCCATCGTTACCGAATGGGACGATAGCCGCCTGGGCGGCGTGCCCACCATCGACGCACTTTTCGCCGATGCCTACCACCCGCTCGTGTGGACTCAGTTCCTGATGGACCCGGCACGTGCCGTGGGCTTCAAGTTTATCCTTACCGTGTGGGTCGCCTTCATGAGCGCCATGCTCCTGGCCTGGAACCTCACGGGTAACCGCTGGTGGGGCGCCCTCCTCGGGTTCCTCTACGCTTTCTCTCCGGAATATTTCACGTATATCTACGGCGGTCACGACGGCAAGATGATGGTTTTCGCCATCGCGCCGCTCGCCCTCCTCGCCATCAGGAAGGTGGTCCGTTGCGGGAGCCTCCCCTACCTCATCGTCCTTGCGGCAAGCATAGCCTGGATGATTCTCGGGAGCCACCTGCAGCTCACGTACCTGTTCCTGTGGGGTGCAGGATTCTACACGCTCTACGAGGCTTTCTTCCACTGCGAAACGTTCAAGACCCGCGGTAAGCGCATCGGGCTCGCCGCCGCCGGCCTCGCCTTCGGGCTTGCGCTCAGTTGCTTCCAGCTGGTGCCGCCCTACATGTACACCACCACGCAGTCCGTGCGCGGTGAAGGCGACCATACCAATATCGGGCATGCTACCAGCTGGTCACTCCACCAGGAAGAACTCGCGCAGATGCTCCTGCCGGGATTCATCGGCGTGGACGTGTACGAGCAGAACGAAAAAACGGGTGATCTCGAAGGCAGTTCCTTCGTGAACGTCACGATGAACGAATACCGCAAGATGGCGGAATCCGGCAGCCAGGGCAGCCCGTTCTACTGGGGCCACAACAGCTTCAAGCTTGACCACAACAATGCGGGTGCACTCCTCACCTTCCTCGGGTTCCTCTGCCTGTTCCTCCCCGGCAAGCGCCGCTGGGCAACGTTCTGGGCCGTGGGTGCAGTCGTCGCCCTCAGTTACGGCATGGGGGCCCATTCCCCGCTGTTCAAGCTCTGGTATGCAATCCTCCCGGGCGTCAAGAATTTCCGAGCCCCGGGCATGGCGCTGTTCTGGCTCCCGCTGCTGCTCGTGATGATGGCGGGCCCCGTGCTCCGTTCCGTCACAAGCAAGAGCGAAGACATTGAAAAGAACTGGCGTGCTATTCTGCATGGCGCCGCGATGTTTGCCATCCTCTTATTGCTTGTCGTCATTGCACGTTACAACTGGACCACGTTCATCGGCCCCGTCGGGCTTGTCGCTTGCATTCTGTACGGCATTGCCTGCATCGGCGTAATGAACCTCGACGACCAGGGCAAAAAGTTCACGTTTGCTAACCTGATCGATGCCTACAAGTCCGGACTCAAGGGTTCCAGCCGCGTTATACAGGCATGCATCGTGCTCGGGTTCACCGCCATTGGCGCATTCCTCATAAGCGGGCAAGACCTGCTCAACGACCCGGTCATTGCACCGTACTTCAAGCCACTGAACGAAATCGTGATGAATGCAACCACAAGCACCGTGATTCCGGGATTCATCCTGATTCTCGTGATTGCGGGTGTCGCGCTTGCCGTATTCAAGTGGAACGGTTCCACCGCATACAAGGCATGCATCCTTGCCGTTGCCGCCGCGGTAGACCTCTTCTTCATCAACGCGGCATTCATCCAGAATGTGCCCGCAAGCGAATACCTGCAGCCGAACAACGGGATTGTCGCAGCCCTCAAGGCTCCCTACAAGGCAGATTCCCTCAACACACCGCGCGTACTTTCGCTTTCCCGCAACAAGGCCTTCGGGGCAAACGCCTTCCCGCAGTTCCACATGCGCAATGCCGACGGCTTCCACGATAACGAACTTGCGACCTACCGCGAGTTCCGCGGCGGACAGCAGAACGCGAACTACCTCTTGAACATCAACAACCCCGATGCGGCCCACCCGTTCCTCGACCTGATGAACGTGGGTGCCATCATCTTCGACAGCCGCCAGGGAACAACGTTCATGCCTATCCAGACGGCGATGGGCGAAGCCTACATCTACGGTCAGTCAGTCACGATGGATGATGCCAGCGCCATCAAGACACTCCGCGAAAAAGCCGCCATCCGCAAGCCCAAGGCCGAGGAACCCACCCCCGCCGCTACGGAAGATTCCACGACAGCCGCCGGCGATTCCGCAACTGCAGAAGCAGACAGCACTGCAACCGAAGCCGCCGCGGAACAAGTTGCCGCAGTGCTGCCGCAGGCCGATGCTTCGGCAAGCTCAGCAACCGACGATGACAACTTCTACTACCGCGAGACGGTTATCCTCTCCGAGAAGCCCGAAAACGCAGGCGAAGGCGGCGTTGCAAACGGATACGCAAAACTCGTCGCAAGCCCCAAGATGGACACGCAGGTATTCCAGGTAGAAAGCGACCGCGCAGGCTTCATGGTCGTCGCGGGCAACTACCACCCCTACTGGCACGCGACCGTTAACGGCGCTCCGGCAAAGGTCTACAAGGCATTCGGCACGCTACGCGCCGTCGAAATCCCGAAGGGCAAGTCCGAAGTCCGCATGGAATACCGGAGCAAGCCGTTCCATGCCTGCATCAAGGTGAGCGCGTTCGCCGCACTGCTGCTTACCGCATTCGGCGTATTCATCGCAGTCCGTCGCCGCAAGAAGATTATTTAAGGAAGGCGTCGAAGTCGATATCGCGGACATACTCCACGATACACTCCGGCTTCACGTCGAGCTTATCGACATCCTCGCGCTTGGTCTCCCCGCATAGGGGCAGCACGAACCTGCAACCCGCACGTTTCGCGAGTTCAAAATCCGTATAGAGCCTATCCCCCACAAAGAGTATTTCTTCGGGAGCATAATGCTTGAGCACGCCCGCAAGCATCGCGGGGTTCGGCTTGCCGAAACTGCGCTCCGGTTCCACACCGTAGGCAGTCTTCAAAAGTGCCATGAAACTCCCGATATCGGGCACGGGGCCGTTCGCGTCGGGGCAAACGAAATCCGTATGCGTCACCCAGAACGGGATGCCTCGCTGTACGCGGAAACTGAGTTCGCAGAGTTCCCGGTAGTCAAAGCTGTTGTGGTAGGCAACGAGCACGAGTTCCGTCTCTTCTACCGACGGATTCAGGTTCAGGCTCGGGTCCTGCGCCGCAAACCACTCGTATACCTCGGGGTTCGCGAAAAAGAACACGTTCTTGATGCCCTTCTCGTGGATTGCATCGAGCGAGAGGTACAGTGCCGAGATGATGGAATCATCGCGAAGCGGAAGCCCCATCACATGGAGGCGGTTCTCGTAGAACACCGGCGACTTGCTCGTATTGTTGCTCAGGTAGTAAACCGGCACGCGCTCTGCCACGCGCTTTACCGTATCGACGGCACCCGGATACGGGCGACCGCTCAGGTAGAGCGTGCCATCCAGATCAAATACGACTGCCTTTACCGGTTTATGTTGCATGTGCCCCAATGTAGAAAAATTTCTACCTTATACACTATGAGAACCCCAGACAGCCGTTTTTACTGCCCGCAAATAGGCGTGGGCACATTCACCCTCGACGAGAACGAGAGCAGTCATGCCGTCCGCGTATGCCGTGCTACCATTGGCGACACGCTCGAACTCTGCGACGGGCTGGGGCACTTTGCCGATGCGACAATCGTAAAGGCAGACCCGAAAGCCTGCGAAGTCCGCATCGACAATTTCGAAACCGTTTCTACCGAGCGCCCTAAACTGAACCTCGCCATCGCATGCCTCAAGGATGACGCCCTCGAGGAAGTCGTATTCCACGCAGCCCAGACAGAAATTGACACAATTTATTTTCTGCGTACAGACTTTTCGCAGGAACCCAAGAATTCCGACCTGCACAAGCTTGTCCGGCGTGCCGAACTCAAGAGCCTAGTCAGCCTCAAGCAATCCAAGAAACCATGGCTGACCCGCATAGAAGGTCCAGTCGAATTTGACCGTTGGCTCGACACCTACGAAGGCGACCTCGTGCTCTGCGACATAAATGGCAAAAACACCGCCCCCACCCTCGACCAAAGGACCACCCTGCTCGTTGGTCCCGAAGGCGGCTTTTCAGACAAAGAAATTTCACGAATAAAGTCATACCAGCGGGGGAAGACCGACCTCATCAACCTCGGCAATACCCGCCTAAGGGCACGAACAGCAGCAATTATCGCCCTCGGAAAGTTCGTTTAAATTAAAATTTCGCCATTTTTCGCCCGAAATTTGATTTTCATCATATTTTCGTAAGAAATTAATTTTTCGCCTTGACTTTCTGCAATCTTTAAGATATTTTTGATACAGACTTCAATTCAACCCCATAATGGGGACAACTTAAACAAGGAGTTTATTATGAAGAAGTTGATCGTTGCCGCTCTCGCTGCATTCCTGATGATCGGTTGTAGCTCTACCCCGCAGGAAAAGTCTGCAAGCAAACTCATGGAAATGCAGATGAAGAAGAAGGCCTACCTGAAGGACCACGTGCCGGCTGGTATGGGCATCGGTGTTTCTACCGATGAACAGATTGCCATGGAAAAGGCTGACCAGAATGCCCGTGTCGACCTCGCCAAGGAACTCGACGCCCGCGTGAAGGCCCTTATCAAGAACTTCAAGGAAGACGTGAACGACCAGGTTGCCGAACACTTCCAGAGCACTTCCAAGACCGTCGTGGACACCCACATGAGCGGTGCTACTCTCACCGACGTGCAGATTGAAACCACTGAAGACGGCCACTTCAAGATCTACGGCATCATGACGCTCGACGCCGACCTCGTCGCCGAACTCCTCAAGAGCCTCCAGGCCGCCGGCCAGTATGACGACGCTGTCGCCAACAAGATCCGCGAAGCCGCCAACAAGGCCTACGCTGAACTCGATGCCGAAATCGAAAAGCAGTAATCTCTGCCCTAGCGATTTTAACGCAAAGAAGACCCGGTACAAACCGGGTCTTTTTTGTTTTGTCATTGCGAGCCCATAGGGCGAAGCAACCACAAACCAGCATCAAAGAAGCGGGTAAGTGATTGCTTCGTCGCCACCGGCTCCTCGCAATGACAAGCAAGGCGAGCGAGCGGACAATAAAAAATCCGGTAGCGACTACCGGATCTTTTCAATTAATTCTGCTCTTACAAGTTTCGGGCTTACTGGCAAGCCTTCTTGAAGGTATCATGCAAGCGAGTCGCATTCACCTTCTTCACGGCGGTAGCCTGAGCGATACCCTCGTCACGACCAACGCCCTGGGCCTGCTCGGAGATGGACTGCTTGCCCGCCTCGATCGCAAGCGTAATGCGCGACGTACAGAGGGTCTTGCTAGAGTTCATCTTGTCGGCAGAGGTAATCGTAGCCTTCATCTTGGTGAGGTTCGACTTGTCCGAAATCGAGATACCCGACGCGATAAGGTGACCACGCAGTGCACCGCAGGCCTCAGTCGGGCCCTCACATTCCAGCGTGTAGGCGCATGCCGCCACTTCGGAAGTGTAGTGCACCGACTTGGTAATCACAGCAGACTTGCGCACATACCTGAACGAGAGGTCTGCATGTACCGTCACGTCGCCGCTCGGGTGGAGTTTCTTCACCTGGGCAAGCGAGAACACGGCCTCGCCTTCCTCGTTCGTCTTCTCGTGGGCAATGTCCTTGCTATCCTGCGTAAGGGCAAGCGGGAATCCGACCACCGGGCCGTTGAAGTCCGTCACCGTAACGATAAGGGCTTCGCTCGTGAGGTCAGTTTCCATCTTGAGGCTGGCCATACCCGAAACGAGGTATTCCGTCAGTTCGCCAATCGTGCTTTCAAGCCTCAGGTTATCAGGGATCTTCTGCACGCAGCTCAGATCCTCGAGGTTCTCGCTATATGTATCAGCCAGCTTTTCGAGAGCAAGCATGTCGACGCCCATCTTGCGGTAGTCGCCATCCACCATGTCCAGGCGGATAATGGAGTCCTTCGCATGCATCTCCTTGCGGATCGATTCCAGGTCTACCAGAATCTTCGATGCCATCTGGTCGGTATCCATCGTGGCAGTAGACTGGAACTTGCCGCCCGACTTGGGCCCCGGAGTCACCTTCGCGCCCTTGAGCACCATGTTGGTCGAAGTGTTCTTCACGCTCTTCGCCGTCGATGTCACCTTGCCGTTAGCATCTTCTTTCACGCGGGTCTCGAACTCGCTCGAGACCTTCGTGCGCAGCTGCTTGGCAAGGCCTTCCAACGCAAGCTGGTCCGCATCCCTCTGCGACTTCTTGGAAGAAGCCGTATAAGTCAGGATCTCGGCATTCGCGTAAGAGGCAAGCACAGCGAGCGACAGCAGCGATGCAGTAAATAGTTTGTTCATAATTCCGCTCCCGCGTGATTACTGGATTTCGAGAATGATGAGTTTCTTGGTGATGTTCTGCTTGCGCACCTTGGCAAGCCCTTCAAGGCTCTCGACAAACTCGCCGTAGACCATCTGGGCATCTTCATACTTGTTCGGGTCCACGTAGATGAGCAAGTCGTAGGTGTTGCGGCTCATCGAAATGACCTGCATCTTGTTGAACTTCTTGCGCATCTTGATGGAGACCATGTTCGAGATTTCTTCGGCCTGGTCGTCGGTGAACTCGCCCGTCAGGTGAGCAACCACCTTGTAGAGAGCGCCCTTCTCCTGCTCTTCGGCAAGGCGGCCACGCACCTTGTTCTCGAGCTTCTTGATGGCAAGTTGTATTGCCTTCTGCACGAGCACACGCTGGCTTTCGCCGTTGTCCTTGAGACGGATCGATTCGCTCGCCAGGAGGTTAGCGGTAGAAGCCTCGCTCGCATTCAGGTCAATCACGATGTAGTCTTCCTGGATGCTGCCGGCGTATGTGATGTTGATGTCAGCACCCACCGAGAGGCCCGCCACGTAGGCAAGGTCTTCGTTGTTGCCCGCGATATCGGACTGGAGCTGCACCACTTCATCAAGTTGAGCCTGGCTTTCAAGACCAATGACCGTGTAGTCGCGACCGGTGAGGTAAGCATTGATGACTTCCATCGCAGTCTTTGCAAGCGGGTTCCTGCGGATCACGTCGATGCTACCCGCCATCTTCGCGCCCATAGCCGGGGCAACAAGCACTGTCGGTCTAGTCTTGAAGTTCACCGTCGAAACGATAATGCCGTCGTCTTCCGCAGCGGCAGCAGCCGTTCCCGACGATGCAGCGGCAGCCGGAGCTTCGTCTTCAACGACCTCACCCGTCTCGCGGGAAATCTCGCGCTGGGCGGCATCGGCACGAGCACGAATCTCGTCCGAATTGTCTTCCTTGGCAGGCGGGTTCGAGGCACAGGCGGCAAGCATGCAAGCGCAAGCGAGCGCACCCATCAATTGAGTCATGTTCTTTTTCATGGTTTTAACCTCTGTATAAAATCCTTTAGGCTAGTCTTCCTTCAGCTTGCTCTTGGCAGCTTCGTATTCTTCGGCATGGCTTTCATCACAGCCACCGCCATCGACCTTGTCGTACTGGACGCAGTTACGGGCCTTGCCCATGTGGTTACGGCGCTCACAGAACACCTCGTAGGTCTTGGTCATACGGATCTTCTTGCCGTTCTTCAGGGCAATTTCGATATCGAACTTCGCAATCGTGTTCAGGTCGATAGAGACGGGGACCTCGTAGGTAAGTGCGCTTACATTGTTAAACGACTCCACCACTTCGCCCTTGCGCTTCACCGTAACGCTGGCAATCTCGCTTATGTCCGCATCTGTGATGCCGCCCAGCGAGAACTTGAGTTTCGTCTTGTACTCGGTCGCAGGCGGGTCAAGGTGCTTCCTTTCGGTCTTCCCGCCCACAAGCTTCACAGACACGTTCACATTCTTGGAGGTCTTCTTTTCATTGGTGGCCGAAGCATCAGCCTGGTCGGCCTTCTTGCCGGCAGCATTCTTGCCCGCGGCCTTTTCCGCAGCAGCCTTATCTGCTGCAGCCTTTTCGGCTGCAGCCTTGTCAGCGGCGGCCTTGTCAGCGGCGGCCTTTTCTGCAGCAGCCTTCTCCGCAGCGGCGGCAGAGTCTGCAGCAGCGGCAGCGGCGGCAGAATCCGCGGCAGCATCGCCCGCAGCATTCTCATCCCCACTACCCGACTTGCTCGGAGCGGCATACACAGTCTTCCATGTGAAGCACTGCACTTCTATATCGCCTTCGCCACAAGTGACGAGGAAGCGCTTGAGTCCGTAGGCATCGTCAGCCCATTCAACCGTGCGCTGGAAGATTCCGTTCTCGCCAACCGTATCGGCCTCGCCCATCACGGTCACCACGACACCCGGGTTCACGCGGGCCTGGAGGGTCACGCTCGGGAGCAGCACCGTATCGGGGAGCGGATTCGCCCTGAAGTTCAGCTTATCTTCAAAAGCCTTCCTGCGGGCATCGTAGTCATTATCGAATTCGGTAATCGCCTTCTCGAACTCCTCGGACTGAGGACCGTCGCCCCAGATATTCACATTGCCAAGGACAAAGGAAAGGGCCTTCGTACCGGAGCTCTTCAACTGCATGCTCTTGATGGAGCCGTCCTTGCCCACAAAGAGCGTCTGGTTCTCGGCGACATCGCCAGTATTACCAGCGACGCTATTCACGCTAACCAAGCCTTCCTTAAGCGAGGCAACCATCTGACCATTGACACTAGCAACGAAGCCGGCCGTACCACGTATGGCAGCCGTCGCTACGCCGGTAGTAAAGTTGAGCGTGCGTCCGGAGGGCTGTTTCTGCACATCGAATACCACAGCACCGTTGTTCACACGGATCGAAACCTGGTGACTGAGCGAATCAAAGATCTCGGCATCGAGCGTAATGTCCGAAAGTTCCGAAATCCACAGCGAGGATCCGTCGTTGACCATCATCAACGCCTCGGATTCGGCACCCGTACGGATACGGTCCTTCTCGGCAACGACCTGGCCGTAGCGGAGCTTGCTCCACTTTTCGGTGTCCTTGCGCTGCAGCTCGGTTTCGCCAAGAACCTTGCGAACCTTCGCCTTGATTTTACTTGAATCACTTGCCTCGGAAGATTTATCGGCAACCGTACGCGGGTCGGGTTCATCCTTACAAGCCCAGAAAACCATGGCAGACAGGGCCGCCATGAAACAGAGAGAGAGTTTTTGTGATTTGAACATACGTTAAATATAAGTTTGTAAGAAACTTTCCGTCTATTTTCAGAAAAAAAGTTGCACAAATACAGGTACTTTATCTATATTTGCATATATTCAAATATCCGCATAGACTACCCATGGTGGTCCGGGCTAAAAAAGTTTAGACTTGCGAGGCAAAAATGAAGATTATAGACATCCTGAAGCAAGACAAGATGAGCCTTTCGTTTGAGGTGTTCCCGCCCAAGAAGGAAACAAGCTTCGATAGCGTGAAGGCCGCAACTGAATCCATCGCGGCACTCGGCCCCGCATTCATGAGCGTCACCTACGGTGCAGGCGGCGGCGTTAGCCAGTACACGCTCGAAATTGCGAAGAACCTCAAGGCGAAATTCGATATTCCGATGCTTGCACACCTCACCTGCGTCTCGAGCAGCAAGGAGACAATCCACCAGCGCATTTCCGACATGAAGGCTGCAGGCATCAAGAACGTGATGGCCCTGCGTGGCGACCTGACTCCGGAACTCATCGAGAAGGGGCGCGACAACTGTGACTATCACTATGCCGTGGAACTCATCCGCGAACTGAAGGCATCCGACTCCGACTTCTGCATTGGCGCGGCCTGCTACCCCGAGAAGCACCCCGAAAGCCCGAACCAGAAAGAAGACATTCTGCACCTCAAGGAAAAGGTGGATGCGGGCGCGGACTTCCTTACCACGCAGATGGTGTTCGACAACAACCTCTTCTTCAACTTCATGTACAAGCTGCGCGAGGAGGGCGTCACATGTCCGGTGCTCCCCGGCATCATGCCCATCACGAACGCGAACCAGGTGGAACGAGCCATCAAGCTTTCGGGCTCCTTTATGCCGCAGCGTTTCAAGTCGCTCGTCGACAAGTTCGGGAGCGACCCCGAGGCCATGAAGCAGGCTGGCATCATCTACGCAAGCGACCAGATTATCGACCTGTACGCGAACGGCATCACGAACGTACACGTTTACTCGATGAACAAGCCCGATGTGGCAGAAGGCATCTTGAAGAACGTATCGGCCATTCTCGGGAAGAATTTTTAAGTGCATGCGCGCCTACCGGCGCATAGAAAAAGCCCTCCCTAACGGGAAGGCTTTTAATTTGTCAAAAAAATTTAGACTAGACTAGCGGTCGTGGATGTCGACGCATTCCTTCACGTTGCGGGCTTCGAAGTAACGGCCACGACGCGGGTCAAAGCAGTCCACGCGGCCCGGGCGGTTACGGCGGAAGTCAACAGTCATCCAACGGGTACCGTTATTGCAGAAGTAATCCCAGCGGCCGTCGGCATCACCATGGTAGCATTCACCCTCGATCATCGGGCGACGGTTGCGGTAGTCCACACGGTAGTGACGGTCACGCGGGCGGCAGTCGGGCTTCTCGAAGCGGCATTCCAGGCGCTCACGCGGAGGAGGCGGCGGAGGAGGCGGATCGTTGCGGCGTTCGCTCTTCTTGTTGTTATCCACATGGATGGAAAAACCAGCCCATGCACCAGAAGAAAGCATAAGTGTCGCAGCCAAGGCTGCAAGAACGAGCTTTTTCATTTATTCTCCTTGATAAAGTTCTACTTAACCTTTTCCACAAATATATTCTTTTTTCAGCGGGAAAAAGAATAACAAAGTAAAAAAAAGACTAATTGCGGACTATGCCCGACAAAAGGCAAATTTTCGTTAGATCAGTTCCTCGGGCGGGAGGTGTTCGGCACTTTCCGGTTCCTGGTAGAAGGTCTCCGGGACCTGCACCTGCATCTGGAAGTAGGCCCTGTGGGCCGCAATTACGCGCTCGCGAGCAAACGAGGCATCCTTCCATTCGCCAATCTGCACATCCTTGCCTTCGAGTTCCTTGTAGTTCTGGAAGAAGTTCTTGGTGATGCGCAAGAACATCTGGTCAACGTCGCCTATGTCCTTGATGGGCCTAGGGTTAAATACCGGCACGCCAAGCACCTTATAGTCTTTTTTCCCACCGTCGGTCATGTCTAGTGCACCAATCACGCGGCAGGTGCAGACCGTACCCGTCATCATCGAGGCGGGGCTATAGATAAGCATATCGAGCGCATCGCCGTCATCGGCCTTGGTGCTCGGGATAAATCCGTAAGTACAGGGGTAGCTCATCGAGCTGAGCAGGCAGCGGTCCAGGCGGAACACGTGCAGGCGTTCATCGTATTCGTACTTGAGGTTGGTGTCCTTGCCGATTTCCACGACGCAGTCGACTTCGTAGGGGTACTTGCGTCCGATAGGGAGATCCAGGTAGTTAATTGCCATTTATGCTCCAGAGGGCCCACCTTGAGCCCATTGCATTCATATTATTTACGTGGAGGTAAATTTAGAATTTACAAGATGATTTTCAAGCCCCACAGCCTATTTTGTCCATAGAACCGAGGGCCAATCGCTGCCTTCCTGCCCAATCATGAACACGGGCTTTGCCGCCTTGTCCACGACAAGCGTCATGGGGAGTGCAATATTCTCGCCTTCCTTGACAAGGCCGATACCTTCCGAAAGGCGCTTGTAGGGGTCGAGCACCACCGGGAACACGTTCGCCCCGAGGCCTTCGACCATCTTCTTGATCTTGGGCTCTTCTCGCTCGCCCGCATTCACGAGGATAATCTTTATCCCGTTCTGCTCCAGTTCCTGTCTGGAATTGACAAGAGCCTTCATGCCGGCACGGCAAGGCACGCACCATGTGGCAAAGTACACGAGTGCCACGCGGTTAGCTCCGGCAGCAACCTTCGCGAGGTGAGCACGCGTAAACGGCATGTTGGCACCGCCCATCTCGCGGGCGGCGAACCAGTTGAGCGAATCGACAACCGCCGGAGGGAGCAGCTTGATTTCAGAGGGGGCCGGAGCAGCCTTGCCCGCAGGGGCTTTAGCCGCAGCACCCTTGGCAGCGGGTGCTGCAAATGTACTTGCAATAAGGGCAAGCAGAAGGCAGGTGATAAGTTTCATTCGCATTTTCATACCTCTCAGGGCAAATTTAAAGTTTTAATCCATTCGCGCATGGCAAATACCGACACGCGCTCTTTCAGGGACTGCTTGGCAATCCTGCTACCCAATGATGTCGCCATCTTCTCGGGGTCGAGCGGGAACCCCACCCTACCCAAGTCTAGCCTATCTGCATCGTAGCAGCAGGCTATGGTAATATCGTCGTTCTTCCGTTCGTGCGTATGGAACTTACACGCATGGTAAAGTTTCTCAAAGCGCTCATCATCTATTTCGAACAGTTTCGCCTCACGGCATTCCTTCGCAAACTCGGCTCCACGTTCCCCATGTTCCGGGTCATGACCGTCATCAAAACGCTTGCTGTCATGGAATATCGAGAAAAGGCGCACAATGTCCACATCGGCACCAAGAATGCTTGCGAGCATCATCCCGTTGTATTCCACCTGGTGCCAATGCTCTATGCCGTGAATGTCCGACTCGTAGGGACGATTCGCGAAAGCATGTTCCATTATGGCAGCAAAGTCAATCATAATTAGGCGCCGTAGTTCTCCTTCAGTTCCATCAAGCGCTGCAACGCCTGCATCGGGGTCATTTCCTCGGGCTTGAGCCTACGGATTTCGTCCTTCAACAGCTGCGTGTTCTCGTCGGGCGGGGCGAACATGTCGAGCTGCGGGTGGTCCTTCTGCTTCTTCTTCACGGCGCCGTCGCTCGGGTCAATCTTCTCCTTCTCAAGTCGGAGAAGAATCTTCCTTGCCCTGCGGACAACGTTGTTCGGGAGGCCCGCCATCTCGGCCACATGAATGCCGTAGCTCGAATCGCAGGCGCCCGCGAGAATCTTGTGGAGGAACACCAGCTTGTCGCCCTTCTCCTGCACGGCCACCTGGAAGTTGCCCGCATGCTCGAGGCTTTCCACGAGCCCGGTGAGTTCGTGGTAGTGCGTCGCAAAGAGGGTCAGCGCCTGCCGTGCGGGCTCGTCGTGGAGGGTCTCCACAATCGCCCAGGCGATGGAAAGCCCGTCGAAGGTGCTCGTGCCGCGCCCGATTTCATCGAGCAGCACAAGGCTGTGCGGAGTCGCGTTCCGCAAGATATTTGCGGTCTCGATCATCTCGACCATGAAGGTGCTGAGCCCGCGACTCAGGCGGTCACTCGCCCCCACGCGGGTAAATATGCGGTCCACTACCCCAATGCGGGCAGATTCCGCCGGCACAAAGCAGCCGATTTGCGCCATCAGTACGATGAGTCCGATCTGGCGCAGGTAAGTCGACTTACCCGCCATGTTCGGGCCCGTGATGAGCATCAGGCGCGTGCCATCGGGCGAAAGCGAGACATCGTTCGGGATAAAGTCCAGGTCGGGGTTCACGGCGACAATCACCGGATGGAAACCGCCGCGGATCTCGATGCCCGAGCCCTCGAAAACCTCGGGGCACGCGTAGTTGTACTTGCGGGCCGCCCGCGCGAAACTGTAGAGCGTATCGACCTTCGCCACCGCGTCGGCAATCTCCTGGAGTTCGCCACGCCAGCCGTCCACGCGGTCGCGCAGGCTGCAGAATATGCGGTATTCCAGCTCGTGGATGTTCACCTCGGCGTTGCTGATGATGGATTCGCATTCCTTCATCTCGGGCGTAATGTAGCGTTCGCCGTTCACCGTCGTCTGCTTGCGGATATATTCCTCGGGGATGGGGGCTGTCGCCTTCGCCATCTGCGCCTTGGTAATCTCGATGTAGTAGCCGAACACGCGGTTGTAACCGACCTTCAGGCTCGGGATTCCGAGGCGTTCACGCTCGCGGCCCTCCAGGGAGGCAATCCATTCGCGCTTTTCCTTGATGTCCTCGTTCATCGCGTCGAGTTCCGCGTTCGCGCCCGGGCGTATCATACCGCCCTCGCGCACCGTGAGCGGCAAGTCCTCGTTGAACTGCGCCAACAGTTCCTCGCCACGGCCGCGCGCATTTTCCAGCGTATTGCGGAGCCCTTCGAATATGGAGGAGCGCAGGCCCTCGAGCACGTCGGCCACCTTAGATGCCTGCGAAAGCGAACGTCCCATGCCCGCAAGGTCGCGCGCGTTGGCACGCCCACTCCCCACACGCCCCATCAGGCGTTCCATGTCGAGGATGCTCGTGAGCGATTCCTTAAGTTCGTCAAGCGCCACGGGGTTCTGTACCAGTTCGGCGACAGCCTCCTCGCGTTCCTGGATGCGCGGGACAGAAATCAGCGGGTGGCTCACCCAGTCCTTGAGCGTGCGCCCGCCCATCGCGGTCACCGTGTGGTCCAGCACCGAGCAGAGCGTACTCGAGTAGTCGTCCGCATTCAGCGGGCGCGTAAGTTCCAGGTTCCGTAGCGTACTCGGGTCAAGCGTCATGTAGTCGTCGAGATTCAAGATCTCGAGCGTCGTAAAGTGCGAAAGTTCGGACTTCTTCTGGTCCATCAGGTAGGCCATCAGGGCGCCCGCGACTTCCGTCTCGCATTCGCGGCCATCGAGCCCGAGGCCCACCAGCGATTCCACCTTGAAGTGGCTAAACAGAACGTCGCGGCTCTGCTCCTCCCCGAACATGAATTCGGGAATCTGCGTCACCAGCACGTTGTCCGCCTTGACCATGTCCATGATGCTGGAGGGAATCTCGACACCCTCGGGTATCACGATTTCCTTGGGCATGCGGCGGCTGAACTCGCACTCGAAAGACTGGATGGAACTCCTGCACACGGCGAGGTAGCCCGTCGTCACGTCGGCGACGGCAAACGCGGCCTCCTTCTCGGCAGGCACATAGGCAAACAGGTAGTTCGCCTCTTTCGCGTTCAGGTTCGATTCGTCCATCGCGGTGCCGGCGCTGATAATCTCCACGATATCGCGCTTCACGATGCCCTTCGCAAGTTTGGGGTCTTCCACCTGCTCGCAAATCGCGATGCGGTAACCCGCCGCCACCATCTTCGGCACGTAGCGGTCGGCGGCATGGTGCGGGAACCCGCACAAGGGAGTCGCACCCGAGGCGCCATTGTTGCGGCTCGTGAGCGTAAGTCCAAGAATCTTGGATGCTATGACAGCGTCGTCCTCGAACAGTTCGAAGAAGTCGCCCATGCGGAAAAATAAAATGCAGCCCGGGTTCTGTTTCTTGATCTCGTAATACTGCTGCATCAACGGGGTGACAGCCATTACAAGTCTCCCATCGACAGTTCAATCTGCTCCGGATTCTCCTCGGGGGGAGTCGGCTCCGTCGGGGCGGTCTCGGGCTTCGCGTACTGCGGCACGAGCGTCCCCGCTTCCAGGAGTTCGCTGAACTCGCGCAGGCGCGGCAGGTCCTCGGGAATGCGGTTGATGCCGAAATACTTCATGAATTCCTGCGTCGTCACGTAGGTGTAGGGGTTGCCGACCGTCTCGGCGCGAGCACCCAAAGCAATAAAGCCCTTATCGAGCAAGTTCCTGATCGGGCCATCCACAGAAGAAACACCGCGCACCTGTTCGATAGCGGCCTTCGTAATCGGCTGCTGGTAGGCAATCACCGCGAGCGTCTCGAGCGCGGCCTGACTCAGGCGGCGTGCGTTCGCCTCGGGGAAAAGCTTGCGGACCCACGGGTAGTACTTGGCACGCGTGCGGAAACGGTAGCCGCCCGCCTGTTCAACAATCTCGAACGGCGAGTTGATCTTGTTCAGGGAATCATTCGCGGCGATAAGCGCATCCGATACAGTACGGGCATCCAGGAAGTCGCCCAGGATCTCGCGCAACTTCTTCAAGGTCACGATGTCGGGCGATGCAAATACGATAGCCTGGATAATGCGGGCAAGGTCCTCGCTGCTCTCGACTTTCGGGAGTTCTTCCTCGAGTTCCTCGGCCTCTTCTACATTCTGCGGGTTTTCACTCATATAAGGCAAGATAGTAAAAAACACGCCGAAAAGGCCCGCGCAGTCTTAAAACGGGCATTGTGCGGGGCGCAGTCCAAATCCAGCGCCTTTCGCGATTTAGAACTGGAAATACAGGAACGGGTTGTAGCTCTGGGTAAAGAGCGCAAGTGTCGCGAGCACGAAGAGTCCAAGCGCGACGGCGGCCTTCCAGGTCTTCACCTCGCTGCACCAGTCGAAACTGCGGAACTTCCAGAACGAGAGCAGGGCCGCCACAGCCATGAACACGACACATGTGGGTGTGAAGATTTCGGCCGTAAGAATGGCGTCGGCGCCGCTCACCGGCATAAACCCGAGCATAGCCTTCCACATGCGCCACGCCTCGCCAATGCTATCGGCACGGAACAGCACCCAGCCGAACAGCACGAGCACCTGCGTAATCAAGATTTGCACCACGCGGGGCGCCTTGTAGTAAAGCGCGTTCTTGTTGTTCGCACGTTCCACGATCATGAAGAAGGCATGGTACAGGCCCCAGCAAACGAACGTCCAGTTCGCGCCGTGCCACACGCCGCTCAGGAACATGACCATGAACAAATTAAAATACAGGCGCTTCTTGCCGACGCGGTTTCCACCGAGGGCGATGTAGAGGTAATCGCGGAACCAGCTCGTGAGCGAAATATGCCAGCGCTTCCAGAATTCAGTGATGCTCCCCGAGCGGTACGGGCCGTTGAAGTTGCGCGGGAAATGGAACCCGAGCATAAGCCCAAGGCCAATCGCCATATTGCTGTACGCCGAGAAGTCAAAGTAAATCTGGAACATGTACGCGAGGGCGCCCCACCACGTATTCAAAACGCCCGGCGCATCGGCAGCGAACACGCGGTCCGCAATAATGCCCACCTGGTTCGCAAGGAAAATCTTCTCCGCAAAACCAAAACTGAAAAACATGATACCGCGCACGAAGTTCTCGAGCGTATGCGCGCGAGTCGCAAGTTCCTCGGCCACCGTATTGTAACGCACAATCGGGCCCGCCACGAGTTGCGGAAACAGCGCCACATAGCAGGCGAACGTCACGAAGTCCTTGACCGGAGGGGCCGTACCACGCCACACGTCAATCGCATAACTCATGGACTGGAACGTATAGAACGAAATACCCACCGGCAAAAGCACCGTCATCACCGAGAACGGCTCGCAACCGAGCTTTGCCGCCACGTCATTGATGACGCCCATGCCGAACATGTAGTACTTGAAGAACCCAAGCGCACCGAGGTTCACGACAATCGCCGCAAGGAGCGCCAGGTTACGTTGCCGCTTGCTCGCACCAGGCGCAGAGATGAACCGCCCGCTCACGTAAACCACAAGCGTCGAGCCGAACATCAAGAAGACGAGCCACGGTTCGAGCCAGCCGTAAAAGATGTAACTGAAAACAGTGATGAAGAAGTTGAGACCGGAATGCTTCACTCCGGCACGCAAAAGCACAAAGTAGCCGACCAAAAAAGTCGGCAAAAAATAGAACAGGAAAATCTGCGAAGAAAAGACCATAATCTATTAGGGTGTCATTCTGAGCGGAGCCGTAGGCGTAGTCGATATACGAAACTTAACAATTTATTGTTTAGTTGAGTTATGCCCTTTGGGTAAGAATCTAATTCAAAGGGATCCTTCGATTTCGTGGCTGCGCCACTACACTCAGGATGACACAACGCATTCTACTCATTAACTTCCACAGCGAGGTAGCGCGGGGATTCGTCGTCAAAGTACTCGTCCTCGACGGCACCGTCCCAGTTGCCCTCGAGCGGCACAATCTTGAGCGTATGCTTGGCCTTCGCCTTGAACTCGCCCACGTTGCCCTTGCTCTTGTCGGCCATCTTGTCCTTGACCTTGCCGCGAGCGATAAGCGGGTTGTACACGCCCACCAAGATTTCCTTCGCGTCAAGCTTGCCAGAGACAACCTTCAGCACCTTGTACTTGAACACGTACACGTAGCTGTACAGGTCATTGCTCGGCATCTTGCCCGGGATTTCGGTCAGGCGGGCTTCGACAGTGACGGGGTCAGCCGCCAGCGCAAATGCAGCCGCAGCGAGAATAGCGATAAGCAAGTTCTTTATCATGTTACCCAATATAGCAAATACAAAGAACCCCGCTCTTTTGAACGGGGTTCTAAGCTGCTTCACTTGGACTCGAACCAAGGACAACGCGATTAACAGTCGCGGGCTCTACCAACTGAGCTATGAAGCATCGTCTTGTTGGACGGCTCAAATATAGATATTCCGTTCCCATTGTCAAGGGGATTTAGAAGAAAAAAGATTATTTTTTCCGTTTTTTTGCCTTTAAACGCCCATTTTCGCAAAGAAGCCTAAACAGCGCGGCTCCTCATCAGGGCAATTTCCTTGGCGTACCCCGGCAGTTCGTTCGGGGTCTCCAGGTAGAACGGCAGGTCCTTCAGTGCCGGATGGTTCACCACGTGCACTAGGGCATCCAGCCCGATAAAGCCCGCACCGATGACCTCATGGCGGTCCTTGTGGCTCGCCAGCGGGTTCTTGCTATCGTTCAGATGGATTGCATGCAGCCGTTTTAATCCAATTACCTTATCAAACTGCTCCAGCACCCAGTCCAGGCGGTTCACGATGTCGTAGCCGCCGTCATGCACGTGGCAGGTATCCAGGCAGACCCCGACCTTGTCCGAGAGCTCCACGCGGTCAATAATCGCACGCAGTTCCTCGAAGGTGCGGCCAACCTCGCTCCCCTTCCCCGCCATGGTTTCCAGGAGCACAAGCGTCTTCAGGTCCGGGCGCAGTATCGCATTCAGGTGTTCCGCAATCAGCTCGATGCCCCTTTCGGCTCCCTGCTTCACGTGGCTCCCCGGATGAAAGTTGTACATCGCCCCCGGAAAGTGGTCCATGCGCCACAGGTCGTCCTTCATCACATCGCGGGCATAGTCGCGCAGCCCCGGGTCCGCCGCACACGGGTTCAGCGTGTAGGGCGCATGTGCAAGCGCGGGCCCGAACTTGTTCTCGCGCATCAACTTCACCAACGCGTCAGCATCAGCCTTATCGAAAGGCTTCGCGGCACCCCCGCGCGGGTTACGGGTAAAGAACTGGAACACATTGGCCCCTATGGAGAGGGCGTCCTCGCCCATCGCCTTGAAGCCTGCAGCACTAGAAAGATGGCAACCTATAAGCATATTCCCAATAATAAAAAATCCCCGCACGAGGCGGGGATAAAACTTTTTTGTCAGGAGCTTACTTCATTTCCGGACGCTTGTAACCGAAGTTCTTCAGCATGTCTTCCTTGACGGAGCGAGCAGCGCCGGCCTTGTTGGAAGGCTTTTCCGGTTCCCAGCCGCCGTCGGCATTTTCCTTGAACGGAGGCACGGAGCAGCGCAGCGTGGACTTCATCTCGACCTCGGTGCGGTAGACATAGGCACCCGTACCCAGGAGGCGTCCCGATGCCGTGCGCACGTTACCATCCCTATCCGGCTTCATTTCGAAGTACAGCGTCAGGAGGCCCGCATCGCTCATGTAGTCCGGATTGTCCAGTTCCTGAGTGAACGTGTAGTAGTCCACAAAGTCGCCCAGGGTCGTGTAGATCCAGACCTTCACGTACATCTTGGTCTTGAAGAGGTTCACGCGAGAAAGGTCAGAACCAATGTTCTCGGCAAACTCGTCAGTACAGTAGTTTTCCACGTACTCTTCGACAGTGACCTTCTTACTGGAGTTGGCTTCGACACCTTCGAGCGGAACAAGTCCGTCCTTGCCGATGATGTCATCGAGGGTAGCAAGTCCACCCACGGCATTCACCGTCGGCACCTTCGTCTCGATTCCGAGAGTCGGGCCAAGGTGGCCAGTGAGTCCCGGATACGGTTCCTCGCCAGTACCCGGCTTGTTGTCGAATCCACCACCGATAACGGTTTCGACTTCCTTATCCGTCTTCGGGTTGTAGATAGTCACAGCAAACGTCTGGTTGTCTTCCGGCTCGTGAGTAGCGTAGTACTCGGCCACGAGATCCTGCGTGACTTCGGTAACCGGCTTCTCGATAGCGATATCCACATCCTTCGCGTTCTTCATAATCACGCGGATGGTATCGCTAGCCTCGTTGCCAGCCTTGTCGCGGTAGAAGCGGACAATCGCGTTACCACCCTTGTTAAGGCTCTGCGTAATGAGGGTATCCTGAACGATCGGGCCACGGCCATCGCCGATATCCACCGTCCACTTCACGTCGACAAAGTTCGAGTAGATGACTTCGCCTTCGGTCGGGTAGAGGATCTTGACTGTCGGCGGCACCTGGTCGAGCACGATGAACAGCGACTGCGTACCGGTATTGCCGTACTTGTTCTTGTAGGTGTAGGTCAGCAGGTAACCGATGTTGCCGTCTTCGTTACGGACGATGTTGCCCTCGGCATCCACGCCATAAGAAACCGTCATCGCATTGCCAGCTTCGTCAACCGTCTCATAAGACACGGTGAACACCACTTCGTTCTCGAACGTCTTGTCGCCACCCTTAGAAGAGCTAGACTTGCCATCCTTGCCCGAAGAAGAGGAACCGTCCTTGTCCGAGCTGCTGCTTTCGATAGCAGAATCTTCCGGCTTGGCGTAACCGCCAGAGGTCTTAATTACAGCACCCGTAACGGCATCGGCCTGGTAAGAAATCGTCACCTCGTGACCACCGATGGTATCCTTGTAGGCAACAGTCATCTCGACAACACCTTCTTCATTGGCAATCATCTCGCCCTTGTCGTCGGTGTAGTAGGTCACCGTCACCGTGTGGCCGTTAACCACTTCGGTGTAAGAGACTGCGATCTTTTCGCCATTTATCGGCGTGCGGCTCGTGCCCGAAGACGGATTGTCGGTAAGGGCAAGGCCAAAGTCGGTAATGCCGGCCATCGTACCCGTGAAGGTCTTTGTAGGCACTGTCAGGGTATCGAGTTCAATCTTCGTCGTGAACGATTCCTTAGAGCCAGACTCCGGATCCGTCACCGTAACGATGATTTCGTTCTTGCGTTCGTTCACATAGAACGCGGTGTCGCTCTGTGCAGACTCTTCCACCACCGTGAAGATGTTCGGGATGCTGGAGTCGTCTTCTGCCTTACGGATAGAAACAATCGGGGTAGCCCTGCTCACGTAGACAACGAGCGTATCGTAACCCGGGAAGTCCATCGACGGATCTTCGAACTTCTTGACAATGATATTCTCGCCTTCATCAAGAACCATGCACTCGGTAGTATCCTTCAGCACGGCTCCCGACTTCTTGTTACGGGCTTCCCAGTCAACACAGATATCGACCGTATTGATGTAGAGCGTATCCGGGCTCTTCCAGGTCGAATCCTGCGTCTCGGCGCGGGTAATCTCGACTTCAGGCGTTTCAATAACGTTGCCAATCTTGATAGTGACTGTCGCCGTATCCGAAAGTTCGCCGTCGGTCACGCGCACCTTGATCGTGTAGACGGAATCCTTCTCGTAGTCGAGAGTATCCTTCAGGATAATCGTACCGTCTTCCTTGACTTCGAACGTTTCGCTTTCTTCCACGAGTTCGTAGGTCAAAGTACCGTAGGCCTTCGAGGTATCCGGGTCAGAAGCCTCGATCTCACCCACCTCGGTACCGACTTCGGTATCTTCGGAGACCGTAATGGACTGGTCCGGAATATTCGGCTTCTCGTTCACGTCGGTGATCTTCACGTAGATCGTCTTGGTATCGGACAAAGTTTCTTCGCCTTCGCCGTCGGTACCATTGTCGGTCACCTTCACCGTGATCGGGAGTTCATGATTCTTTTCGTAATCCAGAGCCGGGCAGTTGTCCACCTTGACCGTGATAACACCGCGCTCGGAGACATCGAAGCAGCCGCTCTCGTCTTCAACAAGCGTGTAGGTCAGCACAGAGTCATACACATCGGGGTCAGTGGCCTTGATGGTATCAACAACGGTACCCTTCTCCACATTCTCCTTGACTTCCACAGAATCCGTGGTAATCGTCGGCTTTTCGTTCACGTCGATAAGCTTGATCGGAACATCATGCGTAGTCTTGATGGTCGTGTCGTTCTTGTCGAAGTAATCAATCACGACATGGAATGCACTGTCGAGACCACACTTGTTCTTGTACGGTTCCGCTTCGCAGTCGAATACGACCTTAGCCACAACTATGATGTTCGGACGCCCGTCAATAGGTTCGCCATACTTCAGGTCGAACAGGGCGGTATCGCCATCAACCAACCTGAACTGGTTGTCGTAGTAGTCGACAATCTTAGACATCGAGTCGATATCGCTCGGGTGCTCAATGCGGCCGAGGGAATCGCCGATCTGGTTGTTTTCGGCAATTTCACACGTTTCCACAGTGAAGAGCGGAGATTCGTTCACATCCAGGATTTGGATAACGCGGATAATCGTATCCTTCAGAATTTCCTCGCGGCCGTCGTCCGGTTCAGACACAATCACAGCCACCTTAAACTGTGGTTCCGGATCGTCGCTGCTCTTTGCGTTACGAAGCGCTTCGTAGTCAAGAAGTACAGAATCCTTGACTGTCACGACAATCTTCGTCCGTTTTTCGCCATTGACGATGGTATCCACCTTGCTGATTTCAAAGAGGTCGTCAACAGTCACGCCAGTCGTCACGTTGGTTTCAATCAGGCCCAAGGACGGGATAAGCGAGCCAGCATCGCCAGCATCTTCGTCATCCACATAGTACTGGAGAACCACCTTCCCTTCCGGAGAATTTTCATTGACACCCACGGTGAGAGTTTTCCCTGTTTCCGGATCATGGCCACGGTCAGTCGTATCGCAGTGAGCGATGCAGAGCGAGTCATCTTCGCTATCGTCGTCGCCATCGTCATCATCGTCAACGATAATCTTCGGCTTTTCGTCGGTATCCTTGAGCTTGATGGTCACGAGGGCGGTATCGGAAAGTTCATTGTCGGTCACGCGAACCTTCACGTAGAACACGGAATCCGCTTCATAGTTGAGGCCAGCGTTTTCGGCAACCGTAATCTTGCCCTTGTTGTCAATTTCGAACTTGCTTGCAGCACCCACAGTGGAATCAAGCAGCGAGTAGTAGAGCGTACCGAAAGCCGGATTAAGTATATCCGGGTCACTAGCCACGACCACGCCGACAGAGTCGCCCTTCTGGGAGTTTTCTTCCACTGCGAATTCGGCATCCTTGACATCCGGCATTTCGTTCACGTCGATAACCAGGATCCTGCGGATAATAGAATCCTGCAAGCCATCCGGGTCGGTAACATACACAGTCACCTCGTGCAGCGGCTTGACCTTTTCAAAGTCAAGTTTCGAACCATCGGGCACAACAACGGCCAACTTGGTCTTGCCGCCTTCAACCACCATCACGGCCTTGAAGAGGCTATCCGCGCCAGTTCCGTCATTATCCTTCAGGCTCGGCGTGAGGTTACTCAAATCACCTGCGTCTTCGTCAGAAACCACGTAGGCAAACACCTTCGCGTTGTTAGCGCTGTTTTCGTTGATATATACGGTAAGCGTGCTATCGTCGGTGTGGCCGCGGCTGGTCGTATCGCAGAACGCAACACAGAGAGAGTCGCTATCGTCGTCACCGTCAGGACCATCATCAATGATAATCTTCGGAGTTTCGTTGACATCCTTAAGTTCGATAACCACAGTAGCGGTATCGGCAAGGCAACGATCCGTGTACCTACCCGTAGAGGCGTTCTTCTCGCAGTTCTTCACTTCCACCTTGAAGGTGAACACCGGAGTCGTTTCGAAGTCAAGCTTAGTAGAATCGCCTACCCTAACCTTGTTCGAATCCATGTAGAACGGCATGTCCGGAGTAATGATGGAGTAATCCAGGTGGCCGTAATCATCCACATGCTTCGTATCAGGATCCGTCGCAGAGACTTCCGCAATCACGGAATCCTTCGGGAAGTTTTCCGGCTGCTTCACGCTCTTGTCGGCAATCGTCGGCTTTTCGTTCACGTCCTTGATGTTGATCGTGCGGACGAGCGTGTCGGTAAGGCCAGCAGAATCCTTTACCGTAAGGACAACCACAAAGATGGAGTCAACCGCTTCGTAGTCAAGCTTCGAGCTATCCTTCACTACGACGGTCACTTCCGTATTCGTGGAGTTCAGCACAACGTCGAAGAGCGTAGCGGCAATGCCATTAGTCTTCGAATCGGTAAGTTCAACAGTCAACTTGCCAACGTCGTTAGTATCCACGTCAGAAATTGCGAACGAGTGTATCGGAGTACCCGTCTTCGAATTTTCCGGAATATCGAACGGGCCATTGCAATTGGTATCGCCCACGATGCACTTGATATCCGGGTTTTCGTTCTTGTTACTGAGCTTGACCGTCACGGTAGCCGTATCGGCAAGGCAATTCTCAGTGTACCTGCCCGTAGAGGCGTTCTTCTCGCAGTTCTTCACCTCAACCTTGAACTTGAACACCGGGGTCGTCTCGTAGTCAAGTGCGGTCGAATCTGCAACTTTCACCTTGTTCGAATCCATCCAGAACGGCATGTTCGGAGTGATGATAGAGAAGTCCAGATGGCCGAACTTTTCTACATGCTTCGTATCCGGATCAGACGCCGTAAGGGTTGCAACAACAGTATTCTTCGGAAGGTTTTCCTGCTTCGTCACGGTCTTGTTCGAAACCGTCGGAGTCTCGTTCACGTCAATCACGTTAATCTTGCGAATAAGCGTGTCAGTAGCGTTATGGGAGTCCCTAAGCGTAAGGATAACCACATACGAGGAATCCACCGTTTCATAGTTAAGCTTTGCGCTATCCTTTACCACGATGGTCACTTCCGTATTCGCGGAGTTCAGTTTCACATCAAAGAGCGTAGCGGCAATGCCACCTTCCTTCGAGTCGGTAAGTTCAACAGTCAACTGGCCGGCATCGTCAGCATCAACATCGGAAATTGCGAACGAGTGTATTTCGGTACCCGTCTTGGAATTTTCCTTAATATCGAACGGGCCGTTGCACTTGGTATCGCCGGCAATGCACTTGATATCCGGATCCTCGTTTACGTTCTGGAGAGAAATCTTCACGTTAGCCGTATCAGCAAGGCACCTGTCGGTGTATTTGCCCGTAGAAGCGTTCTTCTCGCAGTTCTTCACTACCACTCGGAAAGTGAATTCCGGGGTCGTTTCAAAGTCAAGCAGGCTTGCATCGCCAACCCTCACCTTGTTCGAATCCATGTAGAACGGAACGTTCTCGATGATAGAGAAGTCCAGATGGCGGAACTCGACATTCTTGGTATCCGGTTCAGTCACCTTCATTTCACCGACAAGCGAATCATTAGCAATATTCTCGTTCGGAGTAAAGTTTCGGTCGTCAATGACCGGGGCTTCATTCACGTCGAGCACCTGAATCTGACGGATGAGCGTATCGGTAAGGCCGGCATCATCAATAACCGTGATAACCACTTCGTGAAGTGCGTTAATCTTTTCAAAGTCAAGCTTCGTGCTATCCTTAACGATTATGCTTACCTGCGTCTGGGCCGTATTCACGACCACATCGAACAACGTATCGGCACCCGTCTTGGTCGTTCCGTTATCCGTAAGGGTGGCGGTCAACTTACCTGCATCGCCGGCATCCACGTCAGAAATCGCAAACGAATGGATAACCGTTCCCGTCTTGGAATTTTCCTTAATCTCGAACGGGCCATTGCAATCGATATCGCCTTCGATGCAGTTGATTTCAGGATTTTCCGTCGAATCCGTAAGCGTAATGGTCACCTTTGCAATTTCAGTATACTCCCTATCCGTCACAGCTACATCGAGGGTAATCTTGTGGTCCGGAAGAGTCGTTTCGTAATCAAGCGTAGCACCATTAGCAACAGTAATCACGCCCGTAGCCCCATCGATAACGAACTGAGTCGTTTCATTCATGAAGCTGTAGTAGAGCGTACCGTATGCGGTATGAGCAACATCCGGATCAGAAGCCACGACCTTACCCACCAACGTACCGGCAGCAGAATTTTCGGCAATCGTGAATTCAGCGTCGTTAGCAGTCGGCTTTTCGTTAATATCCTTTACATAGATGGTCGTGATTGCGGTATCGGCAAAGCTACCCGTTCCACCGTCACGGTCCGTGAGGATAAGGCGAATTTCGTAACTTACCGTATCGGCACCACTTGCAAGCAACGTTTCGTAGTTGAGCTTTGCACTGTCCTTAACAGTAATCATGATCTTCAAGGAACCATCCTGTGCAGCAGCAACCGTAGCTTCAAAAAGCTGTTCGGCCATCGCATCAGAAGTGTTCTTGCCTTCAATCCTTGCACTCAGGGTGCTCTGGCTATCGCCAGCATCCGGGTCAGAAATATTGATAGCCGGAGAAGTAACAGGCCAACCATTTGCAGAATGTTCCGCAACGACATACTGATCCAGGATGTCATCAATATGCGGAGGTTCGTTCAGGTCATTGAGATTGATAACCACTTCGACCGTCTGCGGGATGAAGCCGTCAGTAACAGTCACATGAATTACCCAAGTGGGCTTCGTTTCGAAATCAAGTGCGTCATCAGCGGTAACCGTAATTTTTCCATCGTTGTCAATTGCAAACGGAACATTAGTCGCCGGATTGCCATCCGCATTTTCATCAATGGAGAAGTACAGGGTTCCAAAATCCGAGTTCCTAATATCCGGATCAGATGCTTCCAATGTACCGACTTCGGTACCAGCAGGAACGTTTTCATCCACAGTGAAGGCCGTGTCGCGAACAACCGGAGCTTCGTTCACATCGATAACCTTAATCTTAATATTGGAAGTTGCCGTAACCGAACCAACACCACCGGTCGTAATTGCAGCATCAGTCACCTTAACCGCAATCGACATCACTGTATCAGCGTCAAGAGCTTCGTAATCAAGCGTAACACCGCCCTTAACGGTAATTACACCCGAACTCGGGTTAATTACAAATTTCCCGCTGACCTTAGTGTAGTTTGCATCGTTCGTATCAAATGCATACGTGAACTGCGTGTCATCGATATCCTTCACGGTGATTTTTCCGTTAACAGTATTGCCAACAGTTTCTCCGTCAATATTCTCATTGACCGTAAATGTCGGATTGTTCACAGTCAAAGGATCGTTCACCGGATTTACCTTAACCGTAACGGTGTAAGGCTTTTCAGACACGACATTATCCGCATCCTTCATTTTGAAGGTAAAGGAAGTATAAGCCGGAGAAACTCCATATTCATCCTTTGCAGCAATGAATTGCAAATCTATGTTTGTCGTTTCATTAATCGGAATAAACTTATTCAAGTCAGAGCTTGTAAGCGTGTCGCCATTACTCAACAAGAAACCCTTTTCGGGAAGCGACGTAATCACGACGCCCTGTTCAACCTTATCAAAGGCAGATTCATACTTGAACATGGAAGAATCAAATATAAAGACTTCATCTTCCGTTGCAATGATTTCAAAGTCTTCGCTAGTCGGTTCAACATTCGCATCGACAATAATCAAGTCGAAATAACCATCCAACTTATTACCCGGCAACACTGCACCAGAAATATTCGTGATTTTCAAGCGAAGAGTTTCATTCGGCCTTTCAACCAATTCGTCCTTAGCGACATTAATCCACACACTAACATCAGGAGCATCTGCAGGAGTTTTTGCATCTTTAAGGATTGTCACCTTGCCCATGCCCTGCCCACATATGGGGAACAGATGGCCCTTCGATTTGGGATACGAATATCCATCTTCCAGCTTAAAGTCACTTTCCTTCGCCGACGAATTTTGCAAATCAAAGCAGTAGTCAATGAACACATCTGCCGGAGCGGGGGTATCGAGCGCAATGGGAACCTTTACCAGCAAATCGTTTTCAGGGAATTCAAGCGGAGTATCGGCCTGAGGCTTCAAGTCCAAGACCGGCGGATCAATCGGAACAAAAACAAAGCTTCGGCCATCAAATTCGTTACCAACCACCAGTTCATTAGCAATCAACTGTCCAGCAAAGTTAATGTTACTCTGCAAGAAAATCCTTCCGGTAGAAACATATGTTCCCAGAAGCTCACTGTTGTCCGTATTTTTAATGCTTATGTCATGATCTGTATAGAACAACAGATTACCCGTATACTTTTCAGCAGGAACTTCAACAACAGAACCATCCTCTTGCGGAGTCCTATAAACGATTTGAATAACAGTATGGTTTCCCAACTGTATCTGATGTACAAAGATACGAGTCAAACGACCACCTGCAGGCATACTCACAATAATTTTAGCGCCGTTAGTACCGCCAATACCTGTATGAATATTATCTATGTACAAATCATAGGGGTCCTTGCTTCCATTTTCGGCTTCAGGCACAATGATTTTCTGCTCACCGTTATTCGCACTAATTAGAATATCGCTTGCAGTCGGAGAGGCAGGCCAATCAAGACGAGGAATGCTAACAGCGGTATTTGCAGAAGGCTGATCAGGACAGCTACTAATTGGTTGTGCCTGGAAGCCCGTGTTCCCATTTAGCGAATTCCCACTTAGACTAGTAACCGTTGTATTATTTAAACATATCGGAGCCCCAAAATAACAGGTACCACAATTATCAACAAACGTAAAAGACTCTGCTCGTACAGGTCCAGTCGTAAACTTATAGTCCTGTCCAACAGTTATATTTCCAGCAACAACAACAGGTCCACCCAGCTGAGTACCAACCGAAGTTCCATTTCCATCCGGTTGTTCAGCTTTAAAATAACCATTGGATCCGGTCCAGCCCGATTCATCGTTAATGATAACGCGGTTTCCGGTCTTTACAAAATCGTTCCCGAACAGTTTATACTTGACGAGATAATTCCAGTATTCCTGCTGCAGGTTTGCCGCAATACGGTTCCCTTGGGCATCAACGAAGTAAAGCGGAGCCACATCCATTGCAAATGAAGCGCCTATTCCAATTAGGAATATTGCAAGTCCGAGTATTTTCTTCTTCATACTATCCACCACAGGATAAGGTTAGACCAAATCCCCACACATTAGTAAAAATACTAAAAAATTGTTACATTCAAAGAGCTATTGCAAAAAAAATGGAACAATTCAGGCCATTTTTCGGGGCGTTTCTTCCCAAATGTGACATTCCTCACACACTTTTGTAAAATTTTGTTTGCAATGATAAGCTTTTACACTTTTTGGCAGGTGGAGGGCACACACTATATATAATAGAAGATCCCCGTGATTCTATCGGCCTACGGCCTCCAGAATGACAAGGGATCTTTTTAAATCGTATATTCGACAAGCTACTTCATGTTGGGGCGCTTGTAGCCGAAACTCTTCAGCAGCTCATCTTTGACGACGCGCGACGAGCCCATCTTGTTGGAGGGCTTCTCGGGTTCCATGCCGCCGGAAGTCTTCACGAACGGAGGCACCGAGCAGCGGAGCATCGACTTCATCTCGACTTCCGTGCGGAACACGTATGCACCCGTCGCATAGAGCCTACCCGTCTCGGAACGCACGTTGCCGTCCTTGTCGGGTTTCATCTCGAAGTAGAGCGTCAGCAGGCCCGCGTCGTTCACGTATTCCGGATTGTTCAGGTCCTGCGTGAACGCGTAGTAGTCCGCAAACTGGCCAAGGCTCGTGTAGATCCAGATCTTCACGTACATCTTGGTCGTGTAGAGGTTCGCCTTCGAGAGATCCGAGCCAACGTTCTCGGCAAACTCGTCACTGCAGTACTGTTGCACGTACTGTTCCACAGTCACCTTCTCGCTCTCCTCGGCGTCCACGCCCTCAAGCGGGACAAGGCCGTCGGAACCGATGATGTCGTCGAGGGTAGCAAGGCCACCCACCGCATTTATCGTGGGCACCTTCGTCTCGATTCCGAGAGTCGGGCCCAGGTGACCGGTAAGTCCCGGGTACGGTTCGTCGCCGCTGCCGGTCTTGGTCTTGTATCCACCGCCCACAAGTGTTTCCACTTCCTTTTCGGTCTTGGAGTTGTAGATAGTGATTGCGAATGTCTCGCCTTCTTCAGGCTCGTTCGTCGCGTAGTACTCGGCAACCTTGTCCTTCGTAATCTCGGTCACCGCCTGCTCGATGGAGATATCCACATCCTTCGCGTTCTTCATGATGACGCGCACCGTATCGCTAGCCTCGTTGCCCGCCTTGTCGCGGTAGAAGCGCACGATCGCATTGCCGCCCTTCACAAGGCCCTGCGTAATGAGGGTATCCTGCACAACGGCGCCACGGCCGTCGCCGATATCCACGGTCCATTTCACGTCCACGAAGTTCGAGTAGATTACGTCGCCTTCGAGCGGGAAGAGGATTTCCACCTTGGGCGGCACCTGGTCGAGCACGATGAACACGGACTGAGTCGCGGAGTTGCCGTACTTGTTCGTGTACGTGTAGCTCACTTCGTAGCCGAGATTGCCGTCTTCGTTCTTCACGAGGTTGCCTTCGGCATCCACGCCGTACGCCACCGTAATCGTGTTGCCGGCTTCATCCACGTAGTCGTAGGTAACCGTGAACACCACAGCGTTCTCGAACGTTCCTGCCTTGCCTTCGGACTTGCCCGAACTGCTAGACTTGTCGCCAGACTTGCCCGAGCTGCTGCTTTCGATAGCGGAGTCTTCCGGCTTCGCGTAACCGCCAGAGGTCTTCACCACCTCGCCCGTCACGGCATCCACGTTGTACGAGATCACGACCTTCTTGCCCTTGACCTCGGTCTCGTAGGCAACGGTCATCACCTGCACGCCATCTTCGTTCCTGATGACGTTCCCTTCCTTGTCGGTGTAGTAGGTAACGGTGAGTTCCTGGCCGTTCACCACCTCGGTGTAGCGTACCGCAACCTTGTCGTCATTGATAGGCGTGTGCGTCACGCCGGTAGCCGGATTCTCGTTCAGGGTAAGCGAGGCGCTGGTAAAGCCGTCAAGCGTGCTCGTGAACGTCTTCGCGGGGATACTCACAGTATCGAGGTCAAGTTTGACCACGAACGAATCCCTTGCGCCCGATTCCGGGTCCTTCACCTTCACCATGATATCGTTTTTCTTAGAATTCACGTAGAACGCCGTATCGGCGGACTGCTGTTCTTCCACAATCGTGAAAATATTCGGCTTCTTGCCGTCATCGACAACTGCGGTAACCGTCACGACAGGGCTCTTCGTGCTCACGTACACGACAAGCGTATCGATACCAGGTTTATCCTTGTCCGGGGCCTGGTATTCTTTTATGATGACGTTTTCGCCCTCGTGGAGTTCAAGGTCGCAATCGGGACCCATGAGCTTGCCGTCGGCCTTCCATTCGATGCAGAGGTCGGTGGTATTGATGAACACCGTATCCGGATTGAGCCACACGGAATCCTTCGTCTCGGCACGGGTGATTTCCAGTTCGGACTTCTCGACAACGTTACCGATCTTCACCGTCACGAGGGCGGTATCGGCAAGTTCGCCGTCGGTCACGCGTACCTTGATTACGTACACGGAATCCGTCTCGTAGTCAAGACCCTTCTTGAGCACCACGGTACCATCATCCTTCACGTCGAACTGTTCGCTTTCTTCCACGAGCTCGTAGGTCAGCGTGCTGAACGCCTTCGCAGTATCCGGGTCGCTAGCCTTGATGTGGCCCACGTCGGTACCCACCTCGGCATCTTCCTTCACCGTTATGGTCTGGTCAGGAACATCCGGAGCCTCGTTCACGTCGTTCACCTTGATGGTCACGGTCGCCGTATCGGTATAGCCGTACTTGTCGGTCACCACCACGGTCACCGTGTATTCGTTCTTCGTCTCGTAATCGATGGTGCTGTCGGCCTTCACCGTAATCTCGCCCGTCGCCTCGTTGATAATAAAGGTAACGGTCGGATCCTTGATGCTGTAGGTGAGCGTATCGTCGTCATCCACGTCGCTCGCAACCACATCGCCCACATGCGTACCCGCAGGCACATTCTCGTCCACCGTGAACGTCGGAGTCTTGTCATCGAACTTAGGCGGTTCCGGAGTGTCGTTGAGGTTCACCGTAATGGTAGCGGTATCCGAGAGGCCATCCTGGTCGGTAACCACCACATGGAACGTGAACACGGAATCCGTCTCGTAATCCAGTTTACCGGGTTCCTTCACCCTGATGATGTTGGAATCCAATTCAAACGGCACGTCCGTCTCTATAATCTCGTACGTGAGTATGCGGAACTGCGCCGCAGTATCGAGGTCCGAAGCGATGACCGCACCTGCGGAATCGCCCTTCTTGGAATTCTCGTCGATTGCGAACACGGCATCATCAATAGAAGGTGCCTCGTTCACATCGTTCACCTTGATAGTGACCGTAGCGGTATCGGTAAGGCCTTCCTTATCCGTCACCACGACCTGCACCGTGTAGGTAGCCTTGGTCTCGTAGTCAATGGTGCTGTCGGCAACGACCTTAATCTCGCCCGTTTCGGCGACAATGTAGAACGTGCCCGTCGCATCGATGATGGAGTACACGAGCGTTTCCGTGCCGTCCACGTCGTTTGCAGTCACCGTACCCACGTGAGTATCGGCCGGAGAATTCTCGTCCACCGTGAGGGCCGGAATGTTGTCGTCAAAGTGAGGCGGCTCGTTCACGTCGGTGAGTTTCACCGTCACGACCGCAGTATCGGTGTACTGGCCGTCACTCACCACCACATGGAACGTGACCACGGAATCAGCCTCGTAGTTGAGCTTGCTCGGGTCCTTCACCTTGACAATGTTCGAATCCATCACGAACGGAACGCCCGTCTCGACAATCGTGTAAGTGAGCTGGGTAAATGCCGCAGCAGTATCCAGTTCGCTTGCAATGACCGGGCCGACAACCGTACCGGAATCGCAGATTTCGGGAACGCTGAGGTTCGCATCCACAATGGAAGGCTTTTCGTTCACGTCCGTAACGCGGATGGTCACAGAGACATTGTACGAAAGCGTATCGGCAAGAGTCGTCGTGGAGCTCATGTCGCGCACGTGCACCGTCACCGTGTAGGTCGACTTGGTTTCGTGATCGAGAACCGCGGACTTCACCGAAATCTTGCCCGTAGTGGAATCAATCTTGAACACGTTGGTAGCACCGCCCACCAGGCTGTACACGAACTTATTGTCGTCGACATCCTTCACCACGAGGGTACCCGTAGCGGTAGCATTCACCGGAGAGTTTTCCGCAATGGTAAACTCGCTAGCCGTAGCGCTCGGAGCGTCGTTGACCGCAGCGAGATTCACCGTCATCACGGCAGCGCCCGAGGTGGAATTCATTACGTCCCTCACCTTGAACTGGAACGTGGTGGTAGGAGTCCCGTAATCGTCCTTCTTGCCCGTGTATTTGAGGTCGCCGATGGAATCCACCGGAATGAACTGGCCAGCAGTGACGGAGCCGCCCTTGTAGGTAAGCGTACCCTTGCCCGGGAGCGTCGCAATAATGACGCCCGTTTCTGCATAGCCCTTGCTAGAAGAGTACGCGAAGTCGCTCTTCTTGAAGGTGTACACCACATCTTCGGTACCCGTCACGCTACCATCTGTAGTCACCGGCGGATTATTCGAATCAACAATCTTCAGCGTGAAGTGGCCTTCAAGCAGGTTACCTGGGAGCACTGCGCCCGCAAGGTTGAATATCTTCATGTGCAGGTATTCTTCACCTTCTTCGAGTCCATCAATGAGCACGTGCAAGTACGCCTTATACGCATCAGCAGGAGTCAAGTCGCCAGCTGCGATTTCCACATAGCCGGAATCGTGATGGACAACATGACTTGCATACACGCTATCTATTATAGGCATAGAGGGATCGTCATTTTCATAGACATAGCTCCACGTCGTATCGTTCCATTCGCAAATCGGGAACTTTGACTTCGTCGTCTTCTTAAAGTCGGCAGCACTAGCGGTCGAAAGCGACGGATTCAAGTCGAAGCAGTAATTGAATTTGACCGTCGTGAGCGAAACGGTATCAAGCGATATCGGAATTACCGCATCGTCGTTGTTTTCGGGGAATGCGCCATTCTGGAGCACTTCCGGGTCAATGTTCAATATAGGCGGATCAAACGGGACATAACGGAAGTCGCCCGTAATATCGGCATCAAACCTCAAATTGTTCGCAATGACCTGACCAGCCAATTTGAAATGACCGCCCACCTTGATTGTGCCCTTAGAAATCCAAGAGCCCTGGAAACTAGCACTTACCCAGTAGTTCCAATTAATACTTTCTTTTGTATAGAACAGAAGATTACCCGCATACTCCTTATTTGAAAGTACATGGATTTTTGCATCGTCCAAGAATTCCCAATAAGAACCATTCGCCGGCTGAGTCGGATAACCCGTCATGGAAGCAGGTTCAGCAACATCCCACTTCATCGTAGTGCGATCAAAGGCTAAACCAGGTTCTACATACGCCACAACAATTTTCATATCATTCGCGGAGTTACTGAAATTGTAACCATTCTTCGAATAAATACGCGTCAATTTGCCTCCGGGAGGCATTAAGACATAAAGAATCTTTCCGGTGCTTCCACCTATCGTGAAGTTGGTAATGTACTTGTCATAGGTCCCATATTCATTCGTTTCTACGGTATCAGGAGGAACATGGATAAAGGCAACTTCTTTCGGATAGTTACTGTTCATCGCAATCTCATCAGAGCCCCACGAAGCAGGTTCCGGCCATTCAGGAACAGCCATCGCAGTTTCCAACTCAGGAACGGTTGAAGGGCATTTCCTATACAAAACATTGGTGTCCGTTCCAGCGAGCCCGTCATTGTAAACATTGCCCGTTACAAGATTTTTCCATTTACCAACATTAGTCTGCGTCGGATCAGGATTACTATTATACTGGTCGGTAATGCTACCACCAACGCACCAATCTCCTTGCATAACATTTTCTGTTTGCGTAGAAAGTTGGAGATTACCAAGAATACGAACCGGTCCAGCCGAAAGTGTATCGTGATCGGAGTTTACAAACGTGAAATTTCCACCAACCAAGGTCGGACCACCAATGTGGTGCCTATTATAATACATCAACAGGTTACCATCGGCAGTTCCGTTATAGCCCACATCATCAGCAATCGAAACCGTATTATTCGAAAAATCAAGGCTATGCGTTCCCCACAATTTATATTTCATCAGGGCTTCCCAACGCTCTTGCTGGGCAGCGGAATCTTCCGAAGTCACATTCCCAAGGCTCTCAAAATACAGCGGGGCAACCTTGGCGGCAAAAGCACCGCCAAACAGGCCGAGCACGGCCATGGCCAAATAAATCTTATTTATCATCCCTTTCAACATAATCGCCTCCTGGAAAACAGGGTTCGTTACATCAAAAAATCTTTTCCAAATACACCAAGAAACGAATTTTTTACAATCCGTCATTATTAATATATCCAAAATTTTACGTAGCGGGTAACGAATATTTTACCTTTGCCGTGGACATGTTGTCCAAATCGCAACATTTTGCATTTTTAAGCGAATTTTAGGCCTTTTTCATTCCAATTTGGAGCATGCCGGCCTTTAAGAATCGCCGAAATTTTCCTATATTTAGTGGTCCTAGGCCCTGCGCAATGACTATTTGCGGGCAACTCGCCAGGGCGAAAGCAGCAACGGACTTGTGAATTTTTATGTGCTCAGGTCGCCTAGGATTCTTTTTTAATGCCCTGCAAAGGGCTTTTTTTGTTCACAAGATTTAGGCCCCTTCAACGTTTTTATGATCCTCTGGACTTTTCGACACACCAAGCCCTACAACCCGAAAGACGTCTGCTACGGGCGACTCGACTTTGACGTATCCCCCACATTCGAAGAAGAATCCTCCAGCGCCATCGAGGACTACCTGAAGGCTGGCGCCCACCCGACCCGCCTTTTCAGCAGCCCGCTCCTGCGGTGCATGCGACTCGCCGAAAAGGTTTCTGTTGCCACCGGGCTCGACATCGAAAAAGACGACCGCCTGATGGAAATAAACTTCGGCACCTGGGAAGGTCAAAAGCTCACCGCCGTGCCGCGTACCGAGATGGCGGCATGGAAAAGCGACTGGCGCGGGTACAGGTTCCCCACGGGCGAAAGTTTCCACGACGTAGACAAGCGCGTAGAGACACTTCTTGACACGCTTGACGACAACGGCGAGTACCTGTGGGTAAGCCACGCGGGCGTAATCGCCGCGCTCCAGCACTTTGCGTGCGGACTGCCAGACGAGGTCTTTGTCGAGGGTATGTTCAGCTACGCAATGGTCACGCGCTTCGAGTTCACGCGCAACAGCGAGGGGCATTTCCGCGGGAGTTTCACGACCATTCACGAAGGCATCAAGATGCCCCCGCTCGTGATGGACTAGAAGTCTAGCGAGAACAGTGCCTGCGCGCCGCCGGTAAGTTTCGGCAACAGCGCGAAGTGGACCGGGTTATCGAAATCGCTCAGCAAGGCATCGACAACCGCATCGCCAAGAGAATACAGGTAAATAAGTGCAAGTCCCCAGATGTACTGGTTCCTGTTCTTGCGGTAGTATGTAACGCGTTCGCTCACTCGGTCAAGCTCTTCCGACGAGGAATTCTCCTTCTCCAAGAAATGCTTGCGGTCGAGGTAGTATTCCACCATATTCTGCGAGGTGTGGATGCTCGCAGCGGCACCGATGAGTCCCATATAAAGTAACCCCGCCTTGCCGAACTCGCCGTTGTACATCTGGCCTAGCCCCGGGATAAGCCCGAGCAGCACCGCAGTTTTCATGTCGCGGAGTTCCACACTCCGGTAATTGTTTTTGTACCAGATTCCAAACGCATCCATCATGCCGTACAGGTGCAGGCCAAACAGCCACGCATTCTCGGCGTAGCGCAAATCTTCCTGTTCCATCTTCTTGTCGCTCTTTTCGCGCACACGATTCGCATACTCGTTTCGCTTTTGCTGGTAGTAGGCAATGCTGTCACGGTCCTGCGTCTCGCGGATAAGCTTCGAATAAATCGAGACCGTATCACGGAAGGGCTGCGCCTGCTCGAGCACGCGGTCCTTCTGCCACGACTTGTTGAAATAAACCTCATAGACCAGCAGGAGTTCGATACCCGTGATGAACCCACCGCGCACGTAGTGTTCCGTGTAGTACTGCCCGCCACCCGGGAAAAGGCTCAGGAGCATGGTAAGCCCGAGCGAGTTGTGCTTTGTCGGGATATCCCACTCGTTCACAGGGAGCGTATCGATAGAACGGATGCCCGTCTTGCCCTTTACCAGCGGGTCACCCACGAAAGCCGTATCTGCCGGGACCTCTTCTGCCACCTCACCGGAATCCGGTTCCGCCGTTTCGGAAAGCGTCGTGTCTGCCGGGGCAGATGCCGCAACCGTCGAATCGGCCTGCGCCACGGCCACACCCGCAAGGGCGAGGCACGCAAACAGGATTATGGACAAAAGACGGTTATACATCGTCTTGAAATATAGTAATTAGTTGATTGATAATTGATGATTGATGATTGACGATGGTTCGCGGGAAAGGGCATGCACTGGAGCTTCATGATAATTATATTTTTCAAAAAAAATTCACTTTTCTTTTGTTGTGACATTTTTTGACACAAATAAATTCTATATTACGGAGTATGAAAATGAAGAGCGTACAGGCCATCAACGAAGCGAACATCGAAGGTATGGAAATCGACAAGAACCTTCTTGAAGAGGCTATCGCCGAGCTGGTCCACGCCATCAAGGAAAAGCTTATCGCACGTGGCGAGATGATGGCTACCGCGGAATCCTGCACGGGCGGGCTTGTCGCAAGCAGCATCGTGAACGAGGCAGGATCCTCAGCAGCGCTCGCCGGCGGGGTCGTCGCCTACCAGAACGAGATCAAGGAAGCGCTCCTCGGGGTAAGCCACGAGACTCTCGAGCAGTTCGGGGCAGTAAGCGAGCAGACCGTCAAGGAGATGTCCGCGGGCGCACTTGAAAAGTTCGGCTGCCAGTGGGCGGTATCCACCTCGGGCATCGCCGGCCCCGGCGGGGCAGAACCCGGCAAGCCCGTGGGCACCGTCTGGATGGCAATTTCGTGGAAAAATGGTAACAACTCGGTGCAAAATGAGGCTTTTTGTAAAATTTTCGCAGGTGATAGGCTCAAAATAAGGCTCAAATCCGTTTATATGGTGTTGTGCAGGCTATTTGTTTTATTAAATAAACAAAAAAGCACTTGCACAAGTGAACACTAAATAGTATATTTAGACAAGAAAAACAAAAAATGGAGTCCAATATGGCAAAGAAGAACACGACACCCACCAGCAACCTTTCCGCCGACAAGGCAAAAGCGGTCGAGGCAGCAATCGCCCAGATCGAGAAGAATTATGGTAAAGGTTCCATCATGGCCCTCGGCAGCCAGCCTGTCGAAGAAATCCCCGTCATCCCGTCCGGCTGTATCCAGCTCGACATGGCGCTCGGCGTGGGAGGTTT
>JAGAAW010000020.1 GCA_017615055.1 Fibrobacter sp. | reverse complement strand
GTCCTGTTCTTCGTGACCGTTAGAGCCGCTCTGGCTCTGCCAATTGCTGTTGTAATGGTGGCAGGTACGCTTACCGCGGTCGCCGTAAAGCCCGAACTTGAGCCCCTTCTCGTGCACATAATCGGCCAAGGCCTTCATGCCGCTCGGGAACGTTGTCGGGTTGTTCTGGAGGTTACCTTGAGCATCGCGCTTGGTATCCATCCAGTTGTCGTCCAGGTTAAGGTAAATGTAGCCGGCATCTTTCAAACCGGAGGACACCATCGCGTCGGCAACTTCCTTAATCTGTTTTTCGTTGATGTTTTCATGGAACACGTTCCAACTGTTCCAACCCAAAGGTGGCGTAAGCACCAAGCTATCCGGATGTGCGGAAACTTGCGCAGCCAACCCCAAAACGGCAAGAGCGAACGCCCCGCCAAGCGAGTTCCTTTTTAAACCAAACATCTTCATCTCCATAATAAGTTGTTACTTTAAATTTATATCCCCAAGAGGCAAAAAAAGAGCCCCAAAAGAAAAGCGCCATTGACTATTTATCAATGGCGCCTTTTTGGTGTGTTTAACGAGAAATCTGCACAAAATTCGCTTTTTTGCCGTCCAGGGAGCGCAACATGTAGACCCCCTTCGCGTACCCGGCACGCAAAAGCGCCTCTGCCTCGGTCGCGTCGTTGACCCGGACGGTCCCGAGCCTATGACCGCGCAGGTCAAATACGGCGTAAGTGGTCGAATTTTCGGCATTAAACCGCAAATCGCGCGAAATTATGGTAGTCGAGTCGCCTTCGCCGCCCTGCGGGCCCGTTTCGACAGGAGCATCTATCTTTTTGAGCACCACGTTATCGAGCGTGAGCGTCCCGGTGGCAGCGCCGGCGTTAAAGCTCAGGCGGCTGTTGGTATCGGTCGCGGCGGTCATCTGGAACTGGAAGGTAAAGGTTTTGGGCGTCGTTCCCAGTTCAAAATTCTGCACTTCGGTGAGGTAACTTGCCCACGGGTCGGTGTGCTGTTCCACGTTCACCTCGAGGGTACGGGAGGCGCCGGCGCTCGCGTCAAAGCTGATTTCGTACCACTGGCCCTTTTCGAGGTGCAAATCGTGCTGGATCAGCTGCACTTGGTAATTCTGCGTGCCGATTGCGGAAATATCGAGTTGGTACTTGCCGTTCTTGACATCGCCTGTTGCGCTCGCATCGCCATGCAGCTGCAAATCCCACGCCACGGCGCTGGAATCAAAACCGCCGTTAAAGATGCTGTCGCGGTTGGTGGGCACCACGATTGCAGGGGCCGGCGGCGTAATGCTGGAGCCGTCGAGGGAGTAGTTCTTCACGAAGTTCCAGATTTCCACGCTCGTATTGACGCTTGCCTCGTCCATGGAATACCAGTGGCCCTTGCCGTCGATAGTCATCAAGCGAACCTCGACACCGTCGGTGCAACCGCTCCAGATTTCGAGAGACGCGGCAGAGCCCGACTTGTTTGCCGGATACGGCTTAATCTTCTGGGAACTCGAAGAGCACTTCTGGTTATTGACCCAGCTCTTGAGGGTATTCACGGTGCTGTTGTAGTTCACCACGTCGTCGGTGGTGCCGTGCGTGTGCATAATGGGCATGGCGCGCTTGGGCGAACTCGGGCTTCCGCCACCCGAAACAGGCGCGATGGCAGCAATCTGGTCACCCATCTTGTTTGCCACGTGGTAGCTCATCATGCCGCCCATCGAGAAGCCCGAAACGTACACGCGGTTCTTGTCGATGCCGTACTTGTTGTACATCTCGTTGATGATGGCCTTGATAAAGTTGAGGTCCTTGTCGCCAGAAATATCCCAGGCCTTGTTCTCGCCGTTCGGGAACACCACCACAAAGCGGGCCGTATCGGCAATCGGCTCCCACTTGGCGGCATTCTGCTGGTAAGGGGCATCCTGGTTCATGCCGTGCATCTGGATGATGAGCGGGCGATTTTTCTCGATATTCTTAGGCGCATACACATTCATGGTACGGTTTTTGCCGTTGACATTTAGGTTGTCTGCAATGGCCGGAAGAGAGAAAAACATCACGGCAGTAGCCGCATAGAGGGTAGCCTTCTTAATGAGAGCTGAACCAAACATAAGAACTCCTTGAGGGCAAAACACCAAACTGCCCCACTATAATATAAACCCCGCAGGGGTATAAATCGCACCTGCGAGAAAACAAATCATTTCCATTTTGGTAAGAGTAATGCTTATAAAAAAATCCCTGTGGATCCTATCGCCCCTACGGGGCTCCAGGATGACAACAGGGATAACGGGCTCCAGGATGAGAGCCGGAATATTATTTCGTCACGAGAACGCGGCGGGTTAGGCCGGTGGCGGTTCTGATCAGGTACACGCCCTTCTCAGAAACCATCGCGCGGACCTTAGACTGTGCCTCGTACGTGCTCACTGCATCTACGGTACCCACGAGCGTGCCGTTCAGCGAGAACACGCGGTAAGTCTGCGTGCCCTGCACATTGTAGCGGACCGCCTTCACGATATCGGTCCCGATGGGTTCGGGGTCCGTAGCGTCCTTGCCCTTCACGAAGGTGAAGTAGTCAACATCGAGCCAGGCTCCAACGACCGTGAAGCGCAACACGTGTTCGCCCGCGGGGAGTGTCACGTTGGCGCTTACCTTGTTGTAATCGTCGTAGTTGTCTTCGCCGGAACTTGCCGCAGGCACCGCAATCACGTCAGTGAGTTCCTTGCCATCGAGGGACATCTGGAAGCTGGAGGTAGAACCCGCAGCAGCGACAGCAGCAAAGAAGGTATAGTCGCCCGCTTCCTTCACGTTCACGGTGTATTCCAGCCAGTCGCCTTCGCTGTTGTAGCCCACAACGACGCCGGTCGCCTTCTCGTAGAGGTCCACGCCCGTGCCCTTGCGGTAATCGCTATCGCCGTGGTTCTCGGAATCGCCATCATAGTAAGAGGAACCGTCCTTGCCCTTGCCCGGAACGTCGAAGTTTTCGGCCTCGATCTTGCCCGGGAGCGCAACGGCGGGGCAGTTCTCGCCAGCGGCACAGAACGGGGTCTGCGGCACAGGTTCCGAAGCGGCGCCGTCCAGGTAAATTTCATCGTTCACATCGGTACCGACCTTGAACCAGTCAAAGTCCGCATAGCCGCCCGCAGTCTTTGTCGCAAAGTTGAAGAGGCCCCAACGCACACCCACAAACATGTGCAGGTCGTAATTGAGCTTCACTTCGCTGCCAATCTTTGTCCAGGTATTGCCATCTGTGCTGTAGTAGAAGTAAGCGGTACCGCGGTCAATCGGCAGGTCGAAATCGATTCGCAGGTAAACCTTGGAATCCGAAAGAGCCTGGCTTGCAGCCTGCTTTTCGCCGTCCTTGTTTCCGGTGTACATCACCACCTTGTAGCTGCCGCCATCCTTGGCGAGAGCGACAAAGCCCTTGTCATCTTGCAGGGCAACGAGGCCCGCCATGTCGCCATCCTTCATGCCGGTGCCATCCACAAGCGTACGGCCGGAGCACTTGGGGCCGAACGTGCGCTGGGTCAGCGTGTTCTTCGCGGTCACCACGCGGCTATCGGTGCGGCTCGTAGTAATGCGGTAGAAACCCGGATTTGCGGAGAGGCTCCAGTTCTTGTTATCGGGGTTGTGGTTGAACTGCCATTCCAAAGCAAGTTCGCTAGATTCAAAGTCATCGCTGGTGACCATGCCGTAGCCAGGCAGCGGAGTTTCGGGCAGGTCGATGGTCGAGGGAGCCTTGCTGCCGCTCGTGGGGACCGGCCAGCCGTCTTTCCATTCCATCGGGACCAAGTGCGACATACGGCCCACCGGACCGGAATCGCGGAACAAGAGCGCATACCACTTGCCATCGGGAGTATCGAAGATACCGCCCTGCGCCACGCCGTTATCGGAGAGGAAGTACCTTCCGCTAAATCCGGAGAGCAGGCTCTTGGAACGGTAAACAATTTCACTACGGCTCTTGCCCGACGGCCAAGAAATCGTGAACAGGTAGTATTCGCCGTTCACCTTTTCCATGTGAGAGCCTTCCTGCTGCACGTAGTAGTTGCTAGTGCCGGTAACTTGGTTGATGCTCACGCCGCCGAGCTTGCCGCTCTTGCCGCCCTGCTTGACGCCGCTGGCATCATCGTTAAGTTGTACGTAACTAATCTGATCGCCCGAGCCATAGAACACCCACACGGTGCCATCGTCATCGAAGAAGAGGGACGGATCGTGATAGAACGGGAGCTGCACTTCGCTCCACGGGCCATTTTCCACATCGGCGGTCTTGTAAAGGTGAGTCTTGTTGGTGGTGTAAGACGGCGTAAGCACGTAGAAGTTACCCTTGTGGTAACGGATGCTCGAAGCCCAGGAGCCCTTGCCGTAGGCGTCCTTGCCGCCGTTCAAGTTCATGTTGTCGTTGTTGGTGAGGGTCTGGTAGGCATAGCCCACCGTGCGCCACTGAGCCAAATCGGTACTCTTGAAAACGGGCACGCCCGGCGCAAAGTGCATGGTCGTGGTGACCATGTAGTAGGCATCGTCGACGCGGACAATCGAGGGGTCCGGGCTATCGACGTACATAATCGGGTTATTGACCGTAGCCGCAACGGCAATTCCAGTCGAAATTACAGCGGCAGCAGCCGCGCGGGTCAGAAAACGGAAACATCCCATAACGAAACTCCTTTTTGCGCCAGGCACCACCCTGACACAGTTCCATAACCTAAAATTACCTTCAAAAAGGGGATTTTTATATATGTATACAATGTTTTCTATGGACTTTTTGTCAATAATGACAATGTTTATTTCATGTTTTTATGAGACTAGGGAGGGGCTCGTACGACGGCCCCTCCCTAAAACCCTCCTGACACGCACTCCTTACGGAGTGCATGGGCACACCTTCGGTGTGCTTTTACCCGTAGATGAAGCCGAGGGATATGGCCACGGCCACAAGGAACACGATCTGCTTCACAATCTTGATTTCACTACTCGGCATACACACCCACCTTTCGGGCAGCAATCCCGTTCGAGGTCTTGCCGCGGAGCATGTACACGCCGCGACGCACCTTGAGCGCACCGGACTGGACCAAGCTCATCGCACCGGCCATGTCGCTAGCGCTGAAGCGAGCCACGCGATTGCCCTGCAGGTCGAAGAGTTCAAAGTTGCTTTCGGCTTCGGTCATGCGGAGCCCCTTCACCAAGCGAATCGCTGTCGTAGAATCGCCACCCTGAGAACCGCTTACCGCCTTGAATTCCACGTAGTCAATGTCAATCCAGTCGTTAGTAATCTCGAGTTTCAGTTCGTGTTCGCCCTTGGTAAGCGTGGCCTTGCCACCGCTGACAATTTCGAACGTTTCAAAGCCGACACCCGTATTGGCCATCTCGGTACCGATTTCGACATCGTCCATATAGAGCTTAAGGCTGCCCGTGCCGTTTTCGCCAGCAATGTTGGCAGAAATCTCGTATTCGCCATCGGCCGCCACATTCACGGTGTACTTGAGCCATTCGCCCTTCTGACAGTAGCCCACCACAATGCCCATGTTCGGCTGGTAAATATCCACGTCGTCCTTGCGGAGCTTGCCGCCCTCGTTGCCCTTGTTCAGGTCGTTATACGCAACGCCTGCACCGCACTTGTTGTAGTTTTCGGCCTGCACCTTGCCCGGGATTTCAATCGGGTCGGTATAGGGGCCATATTCCTCAGGCGGCTCGTCGGGGACAGTAGACTGGCTCGGGTCAACGAGGTTCACTTCCGGAGCATCCGGGTCGATGGTCTTGTCGATAAGCTTGAGCATCTCGGAGCAGTAGCGACGGCCGAGTTCAATCACGCCCGCGCGGCCAAAGTGGTAGGGGTCCTTGCCATTGCCCTGCAAGCCCTTCGAGGAGGCGAGACCGAACTTCTTGAAGTTGTTCTTGAGCTGGGCGATACCGGCATTCTTGCTGGAGCAGCAGTTGTTGCCTTCCTGGAGCAGTTCGCCCGCCACGAACGGGACCTCATTCTCGTCCAGGCCAAGCGCATCCACAATGTCCTTGTAAGTCTTGTAGACAGTCTTGCGCCAGTTATCGTCGGTGCCGTCACTTTCGCCCTGGTGGAAAATAAAGCCCTTGATAACGCCGACTTCCTGAGCCTTCTTCGCGAGTTCCAGGATGCGTCCCGGAGGGTTGCTGTCGTAGTCGTTGATCCAGCCCCAGCTCTTGATATCCTTGCCGTCGCCGTTAAAGTAGGACTGGTACTGGTCCTTGTCGAATGCGCGAATGCTCACCGCACCGATTGCCACCGGGATAATGCCTACGGTTACACCCGGGAGGGGATCGACCATCGCGCGGCCGAAGTAGTCGGCCGGGGAGAGGTTTTCGAAGGCGTGGAACATCGGGGGGATTGCCGTATACCACTTGCCCATCGTGATAGACTGGCTGGTCTTGCCGCTACGGCTGCTCGCGTTAGCCGTGTGGGAAGCAAGCATCAGGAACTTGTCCTTGTACTTGTCCTGGTCTTCGGAAGGCACGATATCGCCGTTGCCCGCCATGTTGCTCTGACCGTAGGCAATGTAGATGTGGAAATTCGGGTTGGGGGCCGCATTTGCGACCGTTGCAAGCATTAAAATTCCGCCCACGAGCCACAGCGCGATGGTCAGAATTTCCGAGTACTTTTTAACATCCATAGCACACTCCTGTTTCTAGTTCTAAAATTATCCTTAAAAAACGCCAAAATTACGTCAAAATACGCATGTTTTATGGATAAATAGTCAATAAGGGGTATGCTAAAAAACACAAAAAACCCGCTTTTCAGCGGGTTCTCGTCAATTTAAATTTACCTTGGCTTTCGGGAGGCTATTTTGCGACCTGGATGCGCAGGATTCTGCCCGTCATGGCCTTAGCCACATACACGCCGCCATGCTTCACGAGGTTCGCTGCGCTTTCGCGGAGTTCGCGCATGTCTGCCGCACGCACCATGCCCAGGCTGTTGCCGTTCATGTCGAAAATGCGGTAGTTCTGCGCTGCGGTCGGAGCCAGGAACTTGGTAACCACAATCGTGGAATCATCGCCGGGGCCCGGCTCGTCGCCACCAGGTTCACCGCCAGCCTTCGAAATCTGGAACCAGTCAATATCGATATACCCCTTTGCCACTTCCATCGTGAGAATCTGTTCACCCTTTTCAAGGGTAATGGTACCAGCAACCTGTTCAAAAGAAGTCCAAGAAGTACCTGTGTATGCCAGCGTATCAGATACGACCTTGTCGCCAACCTTGAATACCAATGCGCCATCGCCACTTGCAGCAACAGTTGCATTTACTTTGTACGTCCCAGCTTCAGCAACATTTATTGTATACTGGAAAGAGTTTCCTGTAGGATTGCAACCGAGAACAAGACCGCCGTTCTTTTCGCCAATCTTTACTGAGGCGTCCTTTCTATATTCGGTATTCCAGGTATCATCACACGAACCACTTACTGAGTAAGAGTTGTTGCCAGCGCCCTTGCCCGGAATGTCGAAGTCTTCGGCTTCAACCTTATTACCCGGAACAACGATGGCGGAGCCCTTGAAGGGCTTCTGCGGTTCAGGTTCGACAGGCACCGTACTGATATGCTTGAGCATTTCCTGCGCATAGCGCAAGCCGAATTCCTGGTAAGAAGCACTGCTGAAGTGATAGCTGTCCTTGCCGTTGCCCTTGAGGCCATCGGAACTGACAAAGTAAGTGTTGTCCATCTTGTTCGGGAGCGTCTTGATATTGTTGTTGGTAAAGCTCCAGCAGCAACCGCCCGCCGCCTGATCTTCCAAGCCGCCGGCAAGGAACGGAACCGTATCGGAGCTCATACCGAGCGCCGTCAAAATGTCGTCGCGGGTTTTCTTGACTTCGGCCTGCCAGTCGTTGCCGTTCATGGCGCCCGATTCACCCTGATGGAAAATGAATCCCTTGATGACGCCGACTTCCTGCGCCTTCTTCGCAATCTCTACGATACGGGCATGCGCGTTACCGTCGCTGCCATAATCCTTGGCCCAGTTCACGAGCCAGCTTTCTGCTGTAGAGAGGTAATTCGCATACTTGTCCTTATCGAAAAGTTCAATCTTCGTACCACCCACAGCTACCGGAATAATGCCTACCGTCACGTCCGGAAGCGAGTCTGCCAGGTAGCGGCCAAACCAGTCAGCCACGGAGAGGCCTTCACCACAATGGAACATCGGGGGCTTGGCAGGGTAAATCTCGCCCACCGTCGGGCGCCCCAGCTGGGAGCAAGCCGTCGTCGCGAACATCTTGTAGCGCGGATGCTCGACATCGTCAGTACCCTTGCGGATATCGCCAGCGCCCGCCATGTTGGACTGGCCGTAGGCAATGTAAACGTGGAAGTTCGGATCCGGCGCAGCACCTGCAGAAGTTACGCCAAAGCCCAAAAACGCGGCGCACGCGGAAAGTGCCACCGACCGGGAAAGTACTCTGAACACACCCATTCTTTTTACCACCTTTTATTGGTTTGTGTCTATAATATATCTCCAAAAGACAGGCTTTTCGCAAAAAAAACAACATAATCCTTTGACACAATGTCAAAGGATTTGTCTATAAAAGTTTAGAAATTGGCGTTTTTAGACGAATTTCAATGTTTTTGGATGTTCGCGGTTTAAACCACCGGATTTTTCCGGGGACGGCCGCGCGGGCGCTTTACGGGGTTCCCCTCAGCATCTACGAGAGGGCCGGGACCGCTCTTGCGGGCCAGTTCCGCACGGATCTTCTTTGCACGTTCTTCCATTCGGATGCGGCTCAGTTCAGCCGCGGAATAGACCTGCGCCTTGGTCGTTTCGCTGGGTTTTGCCCCGAAGGAACCACGAAGCACGCGGCCCGAGGGCGGTACCGGCGGGAGCGTCGCCTTCAGGGGCTCCCTCTTGGGCTCGACCCGAGGGGTTTCGGGCTCAGCCTGCCTGCGGGTAACCGACGAGAAGAGCGTTTCTAGTTTCTTGCGGGCAACGGAGAGCTTGGAAGCCGGACGGTGGCCCGTTTGTGCCGGGAAATCGTGCGCAGGCTTTACAGGGGCTGAAAAACTCGCATGATGCTTCTTTTCGGCGTGCGTAGCCTTCGGTTTGGCGTTTTCGCTGTATTTTTCGGCAATTTTCGACATTTCGGCACGGGAAACACCCATCTTTTTCAGCATGCGCTCGCGCTTGGAGGGCCTTGCTGCCGCACGGCGGCGCCTGGGGGTATCTTCCCGCCCCTCTTTTTGCAGGATTTCTTCGTTGGACGGGCCCAAAAGTTCAGGCGGAACCTCGATAACCCCTCTACCGAAAACCGTTTTTTCAGTATCCATACAGCCCCAAAAAATCAATTTTTTCGCTTGTCAAGAGTATTTTTTGTCATTTTTTTGCAAAATCGCATAAAAAATTTAAAAAAAATTGAAAAAAAGTTTTGTCAAGACCTAGAAAAATATTTTTTTTAGGACTATTTTTGTGAGGTCATGTTAAGATTCACGCAAGATATACTACTCGCACTACGTGCCATCGCGAACGAGGAAGAAGCTCACGAGATGTCCAAAAAGACGCGCGAACAGTTCGATTTTCTTGGAGTCCGTCTTGTCCCCCGCCGCGAAGTCACCTACCCTATTTTCGATAAGAACCCGCCCAAAAACGATGCCGAGCTAGTCGCCCGGGTCGAAGACATGTGGTCGCAGCCTTATCGCGAAATACAGTATGCCGCTTGCGACTACCTCTTCCGCCATAAGGAAATGCTCGGTGGCCAGCACCTCAACTTCCTCAAGAAGTTGATCAAGACCCGTGCCTGGCGCGATACGGTCGATATCCTTGCATCTTGCATCCTGGGCGACCTCGCCCTCCGCCTCCCGGCTCTCCGCACCAAGATTACTTCTTGGATCCGCGACCCGAACATCTGGGTAAGGCGCAGCGCCATCATTTTCCAGGTGCAGTACAAGGACCGCACCGACTGGCCCCTGCTTAGGCAGTTCTGCCTGACCTGCGCTAAGGAAGACGACTACTATATTAGGAATGGTATCGGGCGCGCCCTCTCGGAATACGCGAGAATCAACCCCACCGAAGTGCGTCGCTTTGTGCAAGACAACAGTTTCGCCGAGCAGACCACCCAGGAAATCCTCCGCCTTATATAATAAGAGCAGTTTAAAATTTCAAAAACCACCTGTTAAACGGGTGGTTTTATATTTACAGCACCATTTAAATAGGGCTAGCCGTGCGTACGCCCTCCCTTGTCTTTTGTTTCGGGTACGTCCGTGCGCAGCGGGAACGCGAACCTGCCTTCCAGCACGCATCCCTTTGCACCCGGGCAGCACTCCTGCTTGCGCTTGTCGCAGAAAGTTTCCCGTAAGTATTTGCATTCCCAACTCATAATATTAAATATATATGAAAATGTGAAATGTGAAGTGTGAAGTGTGAAATTAATAGTACTTTCACTGCGTTCAAGTAAGTTTAACAAAGGCTTTCGCCTTACCTATATGTCTTTTTTCATTACACATTACACATTACACATTTCACACTACACATTAAGCCCTCCCGCCCCGTTGTTTATCTATATTATATAGTATGGCAAAAGTTGTACAGATTACCGCTGAAAATTTTGAAACCGAGGTCATCCAGGCCTCCGAAACCCGCGCCGTCGCGGTGCTTTTCTCTTCTGCAGAATACCCCGACTGCGCACCCTATTCGCAGCTCATGGGCCAGCTTTCCACCAGCATGGATTTCACGCTCGGCGTGGTGAGCTGCGACGAACGCGCGAACATGCAGCTTATCCAGGCGTTCCGCGTGCAGTCCGTACCGGAGGTGCACGTGGTGGACAAGGGCCAGATTGCAGACGTCATTGCAGGCGTGTTGCCCGAGGCCGACCTGAAGAAGCGACTCGAGAAGTATTATGTGAGCGACGAAACCCGCTTCCAGACCGCCCTCAAAGACGCGATTGCCCAGAAGAACTTTGAGCAGGCGCTCCCGATGCTCGACGAGGCCCTCGCGAAGACCCCCGACGACAAGAAGTTGCTGTTATTGTGGGCAAAGGCAAGCCTCGGCATGGGCGACACCGAGAAGGCGAAGGAAGTGCTCCAGAAGTTCAACGAGGCCGACGACCAGTACCGCGAGGCAAAGTCGCTGCTGGAACTCCTCGACTTCCACGCCGAAGCCGCCAAGAAGGACGTTCAGGGCAAGGAAGCCATCGTGTATCACGAGGCATGCAAGCTCGCCTGCGCCGAAGATTTCGAAAGCGCATTGCAGGCGTTCCTCAACCTGTTCGTGGAAGCGCCCGAATGGAACGACGGCGCCGCCAAGAAGGCGATGCTTACCTTGTTCGGAGTGCTCGGGCCCAAGCACGAACTCACATGGAAGTACCGTGCCAAACTCAACACGATGATGTTTATTTAACGGCAATTTATCGCCCGTTATTGACCTTTAGTCATTAAGCGTTTGTCATTAGATTAAACTTTTTATAGTTTATTGTTTATATAGATTGTTGCCGGGTAAGGAGGAGTCATGGGCAAATTTGCGTTAGTGCGTTTTTTCGCGGCGGTACTGCTGTTTGCAGGCGTCGGGGAAGCATTCGCAGAAGGTAGCCTTAACTGCATGTTCGATCCCAAGCCCTGCGAAGACCTCGCGGACTCCTCCCTCATATACCAACTGCCCGATTCCGTCAACACGACCCTGCAGGCGGAACTCGACAGGGACACCTCCTTCGTGTTCTACGGGACAGTCAAGAAATCCGAAATCGAGGCATACCTGAGCCCGTACACGCAGCAGTCCCGATCGGAGCTCGAACGGCAACAGATCGAACAATTCCAGCACAGCAAATACGGCAACACCGTCTTTGGCGACAGCATCAGCGAAGAAGACAAGGAACGCTTTGCCGCATGGGCCATGCCGCATATCGATACCATAAACGCAAGGCTTGAATCCGCACCGAAGGACTTGCAGACAACCTTCCGCGCGGTAGCCCCGGATATCGACTACGCATTGCTGAAGCTGACCTACAACGTGAAGAAGGTCTATGACCGCGGTACAAAGAAGTGGATTGCGCCGGCAGATAGCCAGAAGACATACACCCGGCAGATTCTTGTCCGGAGGGGCGCATTCGTGGTAACCGACCCGATTGGCCTGCGGGCGAACAGGTCTGCCATCAAGACCTACTCGAACTTCGATAGGATATTCACGAGCAACGGGAACTCCACGATTGTCGACGAGAAAAAACTTGATTCCCTCGATGCGTTTGCAAGCAGGCGCGGGACTTTCGTGCCGCAGGCATTCGTCGTGGAAGTCATCAAGAACATGTCACCCATCTACATGTCCCGCATACAGCAGGCACTTGTAGAGGGCAACAAGGACGTCCTCCGGAAAACGGTCACCCTGCTAGATTCCTTCTCCGTCAAAGCAGAGGGATCGTTCGTCATCGGACCGGTACTGAATCTCAGTTGCCAGACGCGCCAATTCATGAACTTCTACCTGGGCACATACGACGACAACCTGCAGGACGACCTGAATTGCATAACGACCTCCCTTGACTACAGGTCGAACGACGGGCAGATATACGTGATGCTTCGCGATTCCCTCAAGGCAATGCACCAGTCCGGAAAATTCGAGAATGTCATTGCAGACCTGCCTTCTGGCGAAAGGGCCTTCTGGCGAATCATCGTCGCATCGCTTTCTGCAAACCAGGATACGTTGAACACGGTAATAAAGGCGAACGTCGACAGCATCAAGAAGGTGGAGCAGCGCGAATTTGTGCTCAAGAACTACTACAAGGAAATCACCCAGAGCAACCTGACGGCACAAGTCGGCGTAGGTGCCGGGCTAAGCCTCCCGCTAGGGGACGCGCGCGACTACTTCCCCACCGACTTGACTTTCTACATGTGGCTCACCTTCACGTACAAGCGATTCGACATCGGGTACTCCATACACAGCATGGTTAGCAAGAACCTGACCGACACCACATTCGCGAATGCGATGTTCATGGATTTTTCCGTTGGTCTCAGGACATTCAGGACAAAGTATTTCGAGCACCGCATTATGGCAGGCCCGTCCGTCATCTTTACCGATATCAGGGTGAAGGATTCCCCCGATTCAAAAGACGCCGTACTCGAAGAGGAGACTCTCTGTAGGTACAATGTTTCGACGGCCCTGGACTTCTACTTTAGCGGCATCAAGTATGACGACGTAAACGACAAGCGAGCCATAAACAAGGGGCACGCCCGCCTTGGCCTCCGGCTGCTGGCCGGCTACAGCGGCTATGCCACAGACCTTCTCAAGAACGCTGACGGCGGAAACTTCTATGCAACCCTAAGCCTAGTCATCCAGGGCTACGGAAGCAGCCTCAAGAAATACGGGGAGTAAAATGACGATGCGATTCATTCCCTTCCTAATTCTCGCGATAACGTTCACGCACGCCCTTGCACAAGATGCCGCCAGCGAAGAGAGCTGGGGCTGGGGCGGCGAGGAATTCCCGAAGGAGTCCTTCCTCACGGTTGCGAACAACACCCCGAGAATTCCGCTATTCGACGAGGCTATCGGAGAACACTTGCTCAACAAGGACTTCAAATTTATCGCGAATGCCGACTCCGTAAGGGATGCCGCAGAAAAATCCCAAATAGCATACCGGTACGCCAGCCAGTACCAGTGGAATGCAGAGCGGATCGAGTTTTTCAAGAACGTCTTTGCCTACCTCAATAGCGATGCCTGGGAACAAGACCTCGAGCAACTCCCCGAAGGGGATGCCGCTTTCATCAGGGTTGTCGTCTACGACGCATTTTTCGACAACGTAGACAGGCGTTACGCACAAATTCAACTTTCCAAGATTACGGACGAAAAACAACTCACTTACCTGAAAAAGATCTACCACATAAAAACCGAAGCAGAAGAACTTCATAATGGCCGCCTGTTATTGGGAATCGGCATTGGAGCGAACTTCTTTAGCAACGGTGCAGACGATATCGTCAGGAATGCGCCCTCGGTCGACATGAACGTAGGCTACTGCATTTACGGGCGGTACTGCGTGGACTTCCATATCGGGGGAATCTTCCAGTTGGGCCTCAAGGAAGATGTTGTGCAGGACGGTTACACCTATTCCAAGAAGGACATCTCGTACACCACCGTCGAGGCCCTTTTCAAGGTCAACGTGTTTACCTCTTACGACTACGACCTTGCAGTCTTTGGCGGGCTCAGGCTCCACGCCCTCGAAATCGACAGCAAAACCGACGAGAAGTACAAGGAAAAATACGGGCATACCATGGACGACTTCTATTCGTACGGGTACACCACGGGAATTACCGCCAACAAGTACTTCGGCGGCGCCAACACCGCCGCAGCGAAAATATTTGGCCTCGGCGCACGCATAGGGGTCGCCACCTTCGGGAATACCGACCTCAACATTACCGGGTACAACTGGTACGCCACCCTGAACGTGCTCCTGAGGGTCGGAACGTCCGAGATGTAGATTTACGGGCGTTTTATCTCTGCTTTAGCCAATACGCAAAGAAGTAATCAGACAACCGGTAACTTCCATTTTCTTCAGACAGAACAAGTTTGTTTTTCAGGCCTTTCAAGGAGGCCTGCACACTGCTTGACGAAGAAAGACCGTATTTCGCCACAAAGGCCCCGGAAGTCACTTCGTGGGCAACACCTTCCTGCGCAATGGCCAGCAGGAGCATTTTCTGCCTTGCCGGGAACATTGCAAGCATGTCCCTATATTGCGGTTCCTGCATAAGGATAATGTTTTGCAAGGCTACGCCAACAAAGTCCTCTGGGCACACCCCCTTTTCAGGGGTCAAGGCGAACAGTTCGTTCATCACCATCTGGACAAACCACGTTGTCCCATCAAAGAGCGAATACACTCTGCGAACGGCCTCCGGCTCAACTTTTTTCCCCTTGTTCAAGAACATCCTTTGTGCAAATTCGCAATACACGTCCTGTGGAATGACATCCAAGTTCATAGAAACCGCGCTCTGATAGAAAGGCTTATTCCGGGAAAAGAACATATCCCTCATAATATGCTGGCGTGAACCCGCAAAAATAAACCGCGTATTATTACACTGTTGAATTTTTGTACGCAAAAGAGCTTCAACATTAGAATTTTCGTATTCACAAACCTGCTGAAACTCATCAATGGCAACAATGCAGGGCGTCTTTTCAGATTCAAGGTACTCGATAATTTCGTCCAGCGTTTTCTGCGGGGACTTTATTTCGCCTAGTTTAAGTTCAAATGAGGGTTCGCCCGTACTGGAATCCAGCTTAAAAGCAAATCGCAACGTCGATACAATGTCAAAGAAACGCTTATACCAAGATTTCTTCTGGGCATACACCCTTTGGATAGACTTGCTCATTTCGTATATAAACTCGTCCAACGACTTTGTCGCATAAATATCAACAAAGAATGTCGCATATTTTTTCTTTATTTTGGGCTGCTTGAAAAGGTGGTGAATAAGCCCAGACTTGCCAAATCGGCGGGGACTTGTCAGCACGACATTACGCCCATTCTCGATATGTTTCTGCAGAAGTGCAACCTCCGACTCGCGGTCACAAAAATATTCAACCGGGATATCCGATCCAATGACAAAAGGGTTCTTCTGGTCCATATACGCCTCACATTATTATAGATATGATTATTATAAATATAATAATTATAAATATAATAATCAACATTTCTGGTTTGCCAGATTCCTTTTCGGCTGATTATCCCCATGTTTTTAAGTCCAGAGCCCTAATTCCTCCCATTTTTTCAATAACTAGTCCGTAGGGCATAACTAGCAACTAGCAACTATTTCTATCTTTTCGCCCGTATTTTATTGTACAGTAAAACAAGGGATTTATCCCACAGGAAAACACTATGAAAAAGATCAAGTTCCAGGATACCTCGTTCCGCGATGGTTTCCAGTCTATTTTCGGTGCCCGCGTGTTCGCCAAGGACTTCATGCCCGCGGTGGAAGCTG
>JAGAAW010000019.1 GCA_017615055.1 Fibrobacter sp. | reverse complement strand
CTTTTTGTTTTTAGAGCGGGAAAAGGGACTCGGACCCTCGACCCCGACCTTGGCAAGGTCGTGCTCTACCAACTGAGCTATTCCCGCGAGGTGAGACCAATTATAGAATATTAGTCCAGGGTTGTCAAGGGTCTTTGCAAAGAAAATATCAAAATTTCGTGCTTTTTTCCCCTTAATTCGAAAAATCCTTCCTTTTTGCTCAGGTATCCATGGGGGAAAGGCTTGGGGAGCACGTTGTACAGGTCCTCGGAAATCAGGAATTCCTGCCCCAGGCGGCCGCAGAGGGCTTGTATGCGGCTGGTGGTGTTCAGCACGTCGCCGTGGTAGGCCATTTCGCTGCCGAAGTTGCCGACTTCGGTACTGACGACGGTCCCGCAGTGCGCTCCGGCCTTGAAGGTGGGTGCGGCGCCGTACTTTCTGATGAACTTGGGCCCGATCTTCTGCAGGCATTCGCAGAAATCGAAGAAACAGTCGATGGGTCTTGCCTTGTTCCTGCAGGCGGAAATGGGCCAGGTGAGGAACGCGCCGTCGCCCGCGATCTGGTAGATTTCGCCCTGGTTTTCTTCGCAGCAGTTCGAAAGGTACTTGTAGTAGTCCTTCATGAAGTTGCTGTACTTCACGTGCCCGAGTTCTTCCGCCAGTTCGGTGGAGTGGCGCAGGTCGATGAACATGAATATCAGGTCTTCTTCAAGCGGTTCCTGCGACTTGCCGAGCAGGGTGTTCCAGAATACGCGCGTGCCGAACTTCTTGTGCACGCTACGGACAAACGTGATGAGGTAGGCGACGAAGAAGAAGGTGACGACTTGGGCTTGCACCGAGGGGTCGTGTATCGCGTCTATCAGGGCGTAGAGACCGTCCTCGTTGATGATTCCCTCTCCGGTCTTGATGCGGAGCAGGAGAATGCAGAGTATCTTGCTGGCACTTATTGCGGCAAGGAAGTAGAGCGAACGGATAAGCAGTGAATGCCATACCGCGCGGCAGTCCATCTCATCTTTCAAGATGAGGATGTCGTATACCCCGTGCGAGAATCCCATGAACAGTGCAAACTGCAGCATCTCGAGCGTGATGCCCAGGTCGAACCAGCCCCGTTGGGCGTAAGTAACCAACGTCGAAATGCCGACTGCTGCAAGGATCCAGCAGAGCACGTAGTAGCAGACGGCGTTGAATTTTCTTTCGGTTTGTCGGGTAATAGTCATGTTGCGGTCAGTGGATGAATAGGGGGAGTGACCACACCATCGCTATAAGGATAATATCCTTGTACGAATCGTCCAGGAGAAGGGTCGATGCGAGGAAAAACGCTATCGTGGCGATAGCGAGGAAGACGAATAGAGGTATTCGCTTTTTCATCTTGTCGAGGAATTTTTTTCTCTTATTGTCTTCCATGTTTAGTGATATAAATTAAATTTTTTCAAAAAGGATGCCCAAAAATATCAAAAAATCGGAAAAATGATGCTCGGCCTATATATCCATGTCCCATTTTGCGCGAAAATCTGCGATTATTGCGATTTTCACGCATTTCCGGCGCCTGAATGGTTGAAGTTGGAATATTTGGATTTGGTTTCGAGGGAGGTTTCGGTTTTTGCGGAGAGGCATCCGGGGGTATTTTCGCGGGTCGAGACTCTGTACGTGGGCGGGGGGACCCCCTCGATGCTCACTCCCGACCAGATGGCGCGTTTTTTCGGGATTTTTTCGGCTGCGGGGCTCGATTTTGGCCGCCTGAAGGAGGCGACTTTCGAGTTCAATCCGGAATCCTGCGACGGGGAGAGGCTCGCCGTGGCGCGGGAATGCGGCATCACGCGGGCGAGTCTCGGGCTCCAGAGCCTGCACCAGCACTTGCTCGACCGGGTGGGGCGCCACCACGACGTACAGACGGGCAAGCGCGCCCTGGACCTGCTGCTTTCGAGGAAAAACCTGCGGGTGAACGCCGACCTCATGTTCGACCTGCCGGGGCAGACGCTTAACGAACTGCTAGAGGATGTGGAGTGGCTTGCGGGTAGCGGAGTCGGGCATATCAGCCTCTACGGGCTCAAGGTCGACCCGACGAGGCGCCTGGGGATCCGCGTCTCCAAGGGTCTCGAGACCATAGACGAGGACCTTTATGCGGAAATGTACCTGAAAAGCGTCGAAACGCTCGAAAAATGCGGCTTTTCACGGTACGAGACGTCGAATTTCGCCCGCGGGGGCGAGGAAAGCCTGCATAACCTGAACTACTGGAACCGGGGGGAGTACCTGGCTTTTGGGCCGAGTGCCCACGGGTTTTACGAGGGGGTGCGCTTCTACGCCCCCGAAAGGTACGCAAAATGGCGCGAATACGTGAAAAACGGCTGCCCGAGGGAGGGCCTCACGCTCGATTCGCTCACTCCCGAAGACGTTGCCGCCGAATACGTACAACTTTCGCTACGTACAAAGTATGGGATGCGCCTGCAAACCCTTGAAAATCTTGGGTTTAGAGCCCCCGATGCGGTGCTCGAGAAGTGGGTTTCCGAAGGCTTTGCCGAGCTTTCGGAGGGCGTTTTCCGCCTGGTCGGGAAGGGGTGGATATTTATGGATACGGTCGTGCTCGATATTTATTCCAAGATGGAATAGAAGTGCCCCTCCCGTCGCCCCATTTTTTTCAAAAAAAAGATACATTTAATAATGTAATATGGTCTATACGTGTCGTATTGTCCGTTTTTGAGGTTTTCTATGCAGTTTCTGAATCGAAATATCGCGTCTTTGGTCCTGTGGTTGCTGTTGCTCCCTGCAGGGCTTTTGGCGCAGGAGACGATCGACTGCATCAACTATTCGGGCGATGAACCGGACCAGCGCTGCATGTACCTGAGGCTCGAGGGAGGGGGAAAGGGCGTGGGCCTGTTCGTGGTGGATGCCGACAAGGAAGCCATTTCGGCGAACGCGATTCCGAACAAGGACTTCTACGTTTACGCGCCCAAGGCGGAGTCTGATTCCGTCAAGCTCTTCTTGCAGGACAATACTCCGGTTTCGCACATGAAGGTCGTGAATTCTGGCGAGAGCGGCGTGCTGGCTGTCTTTGCCGATGCGCTTTACCCCATCTACAACGTTGCGGTAGGTACCGCACTTGAAAACGACGGCACGTACGCGATTGCCCGCGTGTACAACTTCTACGTGCCCAGCGTGCAGTTCTGCCAGGATTCGAAATGCGAAAAGCCTATCAGCGACGTGACCAAGATCCAGCTCGAGGTGGGCGATTCGTTGGTGGTGTATGCCCGCCTCTTTATTCCGGTCGGCCCCGACAAGGGCGTTACGGATTCCACCCTCGAAAAGTCGTTCTACATCAAGCCGCTCGAATCCTCGCTCCGCTACTACAGCCTGAGCGGGGTGGAACTGCCTCTGCGCCCGTTCGGCTACCAGATTGACTTCCGCGAAGGCCGTGCGGTTTTCGTTATCCGCGCGACGAAGGCGGTGACGGGCGACGGCTCTCCGTTTACCATCAACTCCTACATCGACTTTACAGCGGAAGGCGACACGAACTTCATCGTGACGCAGGAATTCCCCGGTGACCTGCAGTTTGTAAACCCCGACATGCCTATCCTGGATAGCGCGTTTATCTTCGACACGAATGGCGATGGTGCGGGCGACAGCATTGCGGCATACTTCTCGGGCCGCAAGGATTCCGTGGACATGGAAACGTTCTTCTACGACTGGCCGAATGGCGGCAAGTTCGTGGAGCACGACGGTGAATGGGATTGGTCGAAGAAGGATGGTATCCTCGAACTCACCAGCGTGAAGTCAAAGGTTCCGGACGATTCCGGCAAGGGCACGCTCAAGGTCGAGATGAAGTCGGTGAATACCGGTGCTACTGCGATTGCCGAAGGTACCATGATCGACAAGATTGGTCCCGTTATTTTGAAGGCGAACCTTATCAAGGGCGATGGCGCCACCGATACGCTGGAGCTCTTCTTCAACAAGGATATCGATACCTCTTGGACAAAGGGCAAGGGCTACATTCTCAACGGCACCCCGATTAACCTTGAGGCCATCAAGAAGGATGGCAGGAGCTGGGTGTTCGTGCTTGATACGGGCGTCGTGGAAATCGGCGATTCCATCAAGATCGCGACGACCTGCGCCGACAAGGCATGCCCCGATGGTCTCGTGAAGGCTGCCGACGGCAACAAGACGGGAAAGAACAACCCTGCGATTGTCGAGAACTCCGGCCGCATTTACGTGGACGACGAGAAGAATGCGTTCTTTGACCGCGATGGCGATGGACGCATGGATAGCGCCTCGATTGCGTTCGACATGCCGATTACGCGCGAGGAACTCGAAAAAATGACTATCCGTTACTACTGGCTCGATACGAACGGCCAACTTCTGGAAATCGTTCCCGATCCGGAAAAGCTCACGCTCTCCGATGACGGAACTGTTGTTGGCTTTGCGTTGAACCTGAAGAAGGACGAGTACGGCATTATGGAAAAGCTCACCTCGATTGACCAGAGCTATTCCAAGTCGGGCGAGGAATACGGCTACGTGTCGGTGACCTACTTCGAGACGGAAGAGGGCGAGACGAAGGAAAGGACGATGGATCTCGCGATGCACGACCGCATGTCTCCTGTTATCTCGGGCACGTTCCTCAAGCCGGAATCTTACCAGAAGATGGCATCTGACGTGTTCTACATCGAGTTCTCCGAGGCGATTGACTACAAGAACGTTGAAGGTGCATCTGATGCGTTCAGGTTCCACATGGATGGCGAGTGGGTGACCATCCCGTTCACGGCTGTCGTGTGGGCAAGCGATGGCAAGTCTGCCGAAATTCGCATGGAAAGCGGGACCCGCCTCGTGGAACGCATGAACCCTGCCGATTCCGTGAGGTTCGATGCATCTTGCCTCAGTTTCAAGGATAGCGAAGGCAATGGACTTTCTGGGCTTGCCCCTGCAGTGATGGTGGAAGGCGACCCGCGCGTGATTACGCAGAACTACTCGTTTGCCTCCAAGCAGGATATCGACGAATCGGTAGACGAGGCGATTACGTTTGAAGTTGCCGACGGCCTTACCTCCGAAGAGGCTCACAAGGCGCTCGGCGTGCTCATGGACGTGAGCTTCTCGACCATCCTCAAGGAAGAAACCGACGAGGTCGAGATGGACCTCTCGAAGATTGGCATGGACTGGGAACTTTACGTGTACACGAACTTGGGCGTGTTTGTCGCGAAGGCCTCGGAAAAGATCAAGTGCGACGACAAGGATATTTTCAATGGCAACTGTTTTGAAAACCCGCACCAGCTGTACTTGCGTTGGAACATGCGCGATGACAACGGCAGGCGCGTGGGTGTAGGTGCGTATGTCGCGCATATCAAGGTACGCGTGTATGGTGCGAAGGAAAGTTTTAAAGTGGAAAGGTACTATAATTGGGGCATCACTGGGTCTCGCAAGATCCGGTCCAAGGACTAGCGCCTTTCGGAGGTTAACACTATGAAAACGATAGTGAAGACATTACTTGCATTAGCGTTCGGCTGTGGCTCTGCCATGGCTCAAGGCTCTATGGCGCCGCCGGAAAACCCGGCGACCGGTATCTGGATCCAGCAGGTTGGCGATATTGTTCCTCATGCCTCCACTAAGGCAACCCTGTATTACACGAAGTATAGTCAGAACGACCGCGTTAAGGACCTGAACTACTACTATGACGGTGCGGGCTACTTGCAGTTGCTCAGCAAGGAAACCTTGTGTACCTCGAATGACGGGATGAAGGGTGCCGACGGTATCGTGCACCATCCGGATGGAGACCTCCTTGTGGCGGCGCAGGGTCAGAACATTCACAAGATTAGCAAGACTGCGAAGAAGGAGGGCACTAACGGCGGCAAGTGCGTTGTGAAGACGGCGACTCCCGCAACAAGCACTGAAGGCTTCTGGCACCTGATGATGGACCCGAACCAGGAATGGCTCTGGGCTGCCGGTATTCCGGGATACCTCTACCGATTCTCCACGAAGATAGATTCGAACAACGTCGCGGCAAGGAACTTTGCGGACAAGGGGCACAGGGTGGAACTTGTTCCCAAGTCTACTGACCGTGTGCAGAATAAGAAACTTGCTACACTCATCTGGGACAAGGATGGCAACGCCTTCTTTACGTATTCTAACTACTTTGGTGGTGGATGCGAGGCTAATGCCAAGGGTGATACCTGTTCCGTATCTTCTCAGAAGAGTAGGAGGGCAGGTGCCTACTTCGGCTACATTACCGATACAACTTGGACTAAGGTGACCAATGCGAACAAGGATTCCATTGGCGGTAATCCCGGTGACTCTGTGATAACCAAACTTGGAACGACAATCTTGATCGACTCCCTGGAAGGTGCGCATGGCGGTACGTACGACCCGTATTCCGAAACGATTTTCGTGTTCGGTGGTGCACGTATCGTGCAGATCAAGCCGTATGTGGAAGGTGGCAAGATGAAGGCGAGGGTGGTTGCCTTTATTGACCTACGCCATTACTTCTTTGTGGAAGACACTACGCACCTGACCTTGCCGAGAACCTATGATGGCGGCTATGTGGGCTGGCGACTGGACCAGGGTACGGTCGATGGCATGGGCCACCTGTTTGTGGCGAGCAATACTGGTCACCTTGTGTTTGTTGATTATGCGGCGAATCCCAACAAGTATATTAACGATAACGTGCTTGTGCATGTGCAGTGGATCGATAATTTCCTCGATGACCTCGCTCCCCTTTCGGGCGCGGGCGTTATCCGTACCGGTGCGAATACCGGCTCCGATGTCGAGGTGTCGAGTAGCAGCATAGGGTTCAGTTCTTCGCGCGTGGTGTACGAGGAATCCTCTTCGAGCGTGAAGTCGAGCAGTTCTAGTAGGCCGGGCAGTTCTTCTAGCAGCAGGCCGGGTTCCAGTTCTTCGGGCAACAACCCCGGCACGAGTTCCTCCGGCAATAATCCGGGTTCCTCGGGTAACAACCCGGGCACGAGTTCCTCCGGCGACAATCCGGGCTCTTCGGGCAACAACCCCGGCACGAGTTCCTCCGGCGACAATCCGGGTTCTTCGGGCAACAACCCCGGTACGAGTTCCTCCGGCGACAATCCGGGCTCTTCGGGCAACAATCCCGGCACGAGTTCCTCCGGCGACAATCCGGGTTCCTCTGGCAACAACCCCGGCTCCTCGGGCAATACTCCCGGTTCCTCGGGTGGCAACTCCGGCAGCAGTTCCTCCAACAAGGGCGGCTCCGAGGATATCAACTTTGGGTCTAGTTCTTCCCGCGTCTACGTCGGGTTCGAGGACTTCGATGTTTCCAGCAGTGGCGGCGGCATTGACTTCTACCCGTCCGATGACAAGTTCGAGAAGGGTGACTCCATCGTGACTTCCGCAACGGTTCTCTTGCCGGTGGATTCCGCAGGTGGTGCGGGCGTCATCAAGATTGGCGAGAACTACTACATGGAGCAGAACAACCCGGTCGCGCTCAATCTTGATTTGCGCGTGAATTCAGGTCTCGATTCTGCCCAGGTGGGCCAGGTCGTTGCCCTCACGCTCGATCCGGACAAGGTGAAGGAATACTTTGGCGACGTGGATAGCCTCACGTTCGCGACGGCTTCGGGCCTTACGCTGATTGATCCCACGAACCCGTCTGCAAGCGATACCATCCGCGTGAATGCCGACGGCTCCGTTACCATCTGGGTGACAGCCGATAGCGTGGTGCATGGCGGTTCCATCATCGTGCATGACCCTGGAACCGGTACGACGGTAATTATAGACAACATAAACTTCTACGATCCGATTCCGGACGCAGAACTTGGCTACATCAAGGATTCCGATGGCGACCATGCACTCGATTACGTGGAAATTGTCCTGAAGGATTCCGTGATTTCCGATCTCGAGGTCACCTCGGTGGTGCTCGTGGTGAAGGGCGATACGCTCAAGCCCAAGGCGAAACCCACGCTGAACGGAACGCGGGACCGCATTACGCTTGATGTCGCGGACCTGGACTTCCCGGAAAAGTTCCCGGAAGATGCGTATGCGGTGATTACCTACACCAACGTTCACGACGATATTGCCTACACGCGTGATGCCTATATCGTGGAAGTGGGTAGCCGCGTAATCAAGGATGCGTTTGCCATCCGCGACGTGCACGGTAAGGACTCGCTCTTCATTGAGTTCAATATCGACCTTATCCCGAAGGACCTTTCTACGCCCGAGATGCTCGTGCTCCTGAAGCAGGAGGGGGAACGTTACGGGTTTAACCTGGACCAGATCAGCAATATCTACATGCCGACCAGGAACATGGTGATCCTCGTGGGCGAGAACATGGGCCTGAAGGGCGAAAATCGTGATAGTGTGTCGCTGCATCCGGGCGTGCAGTTCAACAACCTCAAGTACCTGACCTCCGACGAGTACGACCGCGAAGTTGTTATATCGGTTGTGGACCGCCTACCCTCCGTGGTGGACGTGGAATACAGGGATACCGATGGCGACGGCACGCTCGACCAGATCGTGACGAACTTCAGCGGCCCGCTGACCGAGAAAGAAAAGGACATGCTGTATGCGACATTCCCGTGGTATAGCGAGCGCGGCATGATGATCCAGCTGCAGGCGAATCCTGCCGACCTGACGTTCGACGGGAAGGATTCCAGCCGTGTTGTATGGAACGTGGTCTCTACGACCCCGCTGGCAAAGGGTGTCACGAGCATCAGCGAATCGCTCCCGCAGGCGACTATCTATACATACTACGATGTGCTTGGCCAGACGTTCGTGAGCGAGGAATCTGCCCCGCTGGTCGACAAGATGTCGCCGATTGTCTCTGGCGTTACCCTCAGTTACGGCCAGAAGGCGGATACCCTCATCGTGTACTTCTCCGAGGTCATCAAGTACAAGGATCTCGAAGGTCGTGACTTCTTCAGCTACATTCACGGGAAGGATACCATCGATATCCTCCCGAAGGATATCGACTGGGCTTCCGATGGCATGAGTGCGAAGTTGATTATCGACGGTAGCGTCTCGACAATCCTTCCGGGCGACTCGCTCATGGTGGTGCGTGGCGAGAAGAGCGTCATCCAGGATAACTTCGGGAACATCGCGGGCGATGACCCGAGCCCTGTCGTGATTGCTGGCCTCCTGAACCACCTGGTCGATGCGACTAATATGGGTACCTTCGATGGCGAGGACGATGTACTGCAGACGCTGAGTTCCGTGAACTTGCGCTACATGCCGAGCTCCACCACGAAGGAAGACCTGGAGAAGGAAGGCGCGCTGGGCCAGTTGGTGCAGCTAGGCGAGCGGTTCGTGCCACAGTTGCTTGACCGTGCGCAGATTTCTGCCGATGGTACGGTGGACCCGTCCGTGCTCGATTCTCTCGACCCGGAAAAGGTGTTCATTACCTTTGTCGTGAACTACTACGATCATCTGGGCCAGTACGTGAACGATACGACAATCCTGGTGCCGTGTAACAGCCCGAAGTTCGGCGGCAACTGCCTTGTCTCTGACCAGAAACTGTTCGTGAACTGGAACTTCAAGGACCACCGCGGCCGCTTCGTGGGTACCGGCGTTTACACGGTGCAGTTCAAGATGGTGGTGCGTTACGAAAAGAAGAAGATCGAGGAAGAAATCAAGGATAAGTGGGGCGTCCGCCGCAAGAAGAGGAAATAGCCCTTGAAAGGATATGAGAAATGCCCCGCTTTTGCGGGGCATTTTCTGTAATTGCTGGTCTGGATCCTTCCGTCGTTGGCGTCAGGATGACGTTCTGTTAGCGGCGGCGTTCGGCCATCTCTTTCTTGAGGATGTCCATGACGGCGCCGAGGTCTGCCGGAGCCTTGAACACGGGGTTCGCGAACTTGGAGCAGATGTTCTCGAGCTTCTTTTCGTGGTAGCCGACCTTGAATTCGGTGAACTTGAGGCCGTG
>JAGAAW010000018.1 GCA_017615055.1 Fibrobacter sp. | reverse complement strand
AGATTATTCAGCGAACAGAGCCGTAGAGAGGTAGCGGTCGCCGGTATCCGGGAGGAGCGCGACAATCGTCTTGCCCTTGTTTTCCGGACGCTTGGCGAGTTCCTTCGCGGCCCAGAGGGCAGCACCGGAGGAGATACCCACAAGCACGCCTTCCTTCTTGCCGATTTCGCGACCAGCCTCGAAGGCAGCCTCGTTCTCGACAGCGATGATTTCGTCGTAGACCTTGGTGTTGAGCGTATCAGGAACGAAGCCCGCGCCAATACCCTGGATCTTGTGGCTACCAGCGACGCCCTTGCTGAGCACCGGAGAGCTGGCCGGTTCAACGGCGACAACCTTCACGTTCGGGTTTTGGCTCTTGAGGTATTCGCCCACGCCAGAAACCGTACCGCCCGTACCGACACCGGCCACGAAAATGTCGACCTTGCCATCGGTATCTTCCCAGATTTCGGGACCGGTGGTAGCCTTGTGGGCAGCCGGGTTGGCCGGGTTCACGAACTGGCCCGGGATGAAGCTGTTCGGGATTTCCTTCGCGAGTTCATCGGCCTTGGCGATGGCGCCCTTCATGCCTTTCGCGCCTTCGGTCAGCACGAGTTCGGCACCGTAGGCCTTCATCAGCTGGCGGCGTTCCACGCTCATGGTTTCGGGCATCACGATGATGATGCGGTAACCGCGGGCAGCGGCGACGGAAGCAAGACCAATACCGGTGTTACCCGAAGTCGGTTCGATGATGACAGCACCCTTCTTGAGCTTGCCGCTCTTTTCGGCGTCATCGAGCATCGCCTTCGCGATACGGTCCTTCACGGAACCTGCGGGGTTGAAGTATTCGAGCTTCGCGAGGATCTTGGCTTCGAGATTGTTCGAGGCTTCGACGTGAGTGAGTTCGAGGAGCGGGGTGTGACCAATGAGCTGGTCGGCAGAGGTATAGATTTTAGACATTTTGAAATTCCTTTTTGTTGTTATCCCCCGCGAGGCGGGGATCATGTTTAAAATTTTGTTGATGTTAAGCCGCGGTCGACGGCCCGAATGAAAAGCCTACTACCAGGGCTAACATCGAACAGAATTAAGGTAAAGTCCGTACATACTATAATTCCTTAGATTGCGTTCAGGGCCTGGTCGAGGTCGTTGATGATATCTTCGTAGTGTTCCGTACCGATGGAGAGGCGGACCGTTGCAGGAGAGATGCCCGCTTCGGAAAGTTCCTTCGGAGTGAGTTCGGAGTGGGTTGTCGTGTAGGGGTGCACCACCAGGCTCTTCACGTCGGCGACGTTAGCGAGCAGGCTGAAGATCTTGAGGCTGTCGATGAACTTGAAGGCTTCTTCCTGGCCGCCCTTCACGTCGAACGTGAAGATGGAACCGCCGCCGTTCGGGAAGTAACGTTCATAGAGCTTGTGGTCCGGATGGTCGGCAAAGCTCGGGTGGTTCACCTTCGCGACCTTCGGGTGCTTCGAGAGGAACTCGAGAACCTTCTTGGTGTTTTCCACATGGCGATCCAGGCGGAGCGAAAGCGTTTCGGTGCCCTGCAGCAGCAAGAAGGCGTTGAACGGGGAAATCGCTGCACCTTCGTCGCGGAGGAGGATGGCGCGGATGTAGACGATGTAGGCCGCAGCGCCGGCCGCTGCAGTGAAGGGCACGCCGTAGCTCGGGTTCGTCTCGGTGAACTGCGGGAACTTGCCGCTTGCAGCCCAGTCAAACTTACCGCCGTCCACAATCACGCCGCCGAGAGTCGTACCGTGACCGCCGATGAACTTGGTAGCAGAATGCACCACGATGTCGGCGCCGTGTTCGAGCGGGCGGATCAGGTAAGGAGTACCGAAGGTATTGTCGATCACGACCGGGATCTTGTGCTTGTGGGCGATTTCAGAAATGGCTTCGATATCCGGGATATCGGAATGCGGGTTGCCGAGCGTCTCGATGAGAATAAGCTTCGTGTTTTCCTTGATGGAAGATTCGACTTCCTTCAGGTCACGAGTATTTACAAACGTGGTGTCAATGCCGAACGGACGGAGCGTATGTTCCAAAAGGTTGTAGGTGCCGCCGTAGATGGTGCGCTGGGCTACCACGTGGTCACCCTTGCGGGCGAGAGCCGTGATGGCGTAGGTGAGGGCTGCGGCGCCAGAAGCGACGGCGAGGCCAGCGATACCGCCTTCGAGGGCAGCAATGCGCTTTTCAAAGACATCCTGCGTCGTGTTGGTGAGACGGCCGTAAATGTTGCCGGCATCCTTCAGGTGGAAACGGTCGGAAGCGTGCTGAGCGCTGTGGAAAACATAGGAGGTGGTCTGGTATATAGGAACCGCGCGGCTATCGGTTGCGGGGTCTGCCTGTTCCTGGCCTACATGGAGCTGAAGAGTTTCGAAGTGGAGCTTGTTCTGAGTAGTCATGTGTGAAATTCCTTTTTTCTGTTTTGCCATCCCCGTGCGGGATGCCTGTTAAATAGTGCCCCTTTATTTCAAGCCGGGGCCCAGCCTGGCGGATTTAAGCTCCGCGAGCCTCACTTAGGGTACACATTCGAACTTTCATAAGCTATCCTGCCTTTGCGGCACCCTGCCGCGCTGGTCCGGTTACCCGGTTTTGAACTTGTCTGACGGCTTGTCCGCCCGACAGGTGGTAAATTAGAACCTTTTTCCCACCTTTTCAATAGGAAATTAACCCGGTATGCAAGAATTTTGCTTACATTTTTCTTACTAATAGTTTTTAACTATAACTAGCCATAAAAAAATGGCCAAATTTCGAAAAATTTGGCTTAGAGGCCGCAATTCCAGTTCTTTCCGCCCGGAATCTTGCCCTTGGCTTCGGGAGTATTGCGCAGGAACTGGTCCAGCTTGACGCCGTCCAGGTAATTCCTGATAAGTGAACTGAGTTCCTTCCATACCGGGAGCGTCGTGCACACCTTCGCGCGTTCGCAACTGTTCTCCGGCTCGTCAAGGCAGGCCACAGGCGCAACGGAAGTCTCTACCAGCGAAAGAATCTGCCACACGCTGCATTCCGTAGGCTCGCAATTCAGCTTATAGCCGCCCGCCTTGCCACGTGCGCCCGCAAGCAGTTTCCCGCGGACAAGCGCACCCAATATGCCTTCGAGATACTTTTCAGAAATGCCTTCCCTCTCGGCAAGTTCCTGCAACTTCACGAAATCGTCCTTGCCGTTCTCGGCAAGGTCGATCATCACGCGGAGCGCATATCTGCCCTTGGTGGAAATTCGCATTTCTCTAGCACGTCCTTAGTACGTTCCCAGCAGGCTGCGGACCTTCTCCATCATAGCCTTGGACTTCACGCGGGCCTTCTCCTTGCCGTACGCGAGAATCTTGTCGATTTCTTCGGTGTGGGAGAGCAGGTAGAAGTACTTTTCGCGGGCGGCACCCAGGTGTTCTTCGAGAACGTTCTGGAGTTCCTGCTTCGCATGGCCCCAGCCCATGCCACCTGCGCGGTAGCGGGCCGCGAGAGCCTCGGTCTGTTCGGGAGTTGCGAAGAGTTTGTACAACTTAAACACGTTGCAGGATTCGGGATCCTTCGGTTCCTCGATGCCCTGGCTGTTCGTAACAATCTTGCCAATCTTCTTCTTCAGAGCCTTGCTCTCGAGGAAGATATCGATGACGTTGTCGTAGGACTTGCTCATCTTGCGGCCATCGAGACCCGGGATGATACCCGTCGTTTCCTGGAACACCGGTTCCGGAATCGTGAAGACGTCCTGCCCAAAGTGCTTGTTGAACTTGATGGCGATATCGCGTGCAAATTCCACGTGCTGCTTCTGGTCCTTGCCCACGGGCACGATGTCAGCACTGAACATGAGGATGTCCGCATCCATCAGGCACGGGTAGCAGTAAAGGCCCATGTTCACGTTTGCATCCGGGTCCTCGCCGGCGGCTTCGTTCTTTGCCACCTTGTCCTTGTAGGCGTGGGCGCGGTTCATGAATCCCTTCGGCGTAAAGCAGCTGAGTGCCCAACTGAGTTCGAAAATCTCGGGAATGTCGCTCTGCTTGTAGAACAGACCCTCTTCGGGGTTCAGGCCAAGTGCAAGCCAGGTCGCCGCAATCTTGTAGATGTTCGCACGCATCTCCGCACCGTTCTGCACGGTGGTGAGGGCGTGATAGTCGGCGATAAAGTAGACCGTATCGTAGGTCTTGGAAAGTTCAAGGGCGGGGCGGATGGCGCCCAGGTAGTTGCCTAAATGCGGCGTGCCGGTGGGCTTGATGCCCGTAAGGGAAATTTTCTTCATGGGCGCAAATATAGCAAGATTTACAAGGCGACCCAAATATATACGCGTTATTTATTTAAATTTATAGGAAATGATGCAGAACGAGAAATACATACTGGTAGACAGCGAAGAGAGCCTTGCGAGCCTTATCGCAGACCTCGGGCTCTACGACATGGCGGCCGTCGATACCGAGGCCGACTCCATGCACCATTACCATGCCAGACTCTGCCTCATCCAGATTACTATCGGCGAGCACCACTACATCGTGGATCCGCTTTGCGGGGTCGACATTTCTCCCCTGTTTGCCACGAAGGCGATGCAGACCGTCATTTTCCACGGTGCGGACTACGACCTGCGCCTGCTCTGGCAGGCCTACCAGTACTCTCCCAAGAGCATCTTCGACACGATGCTTGCCGCCAAGTTCCTGGGGGCACAGCACCTCGGGCTTGCCGACCTCGTACGTGAGCATTTCGGCGACGAACTCAAGAAAGAGAACCAGCGTGCCGACTGGACCATTCGCCCGCTCCCGCTGGAGATGTGCGAATACGCCATCCACGACACATTCTACCTGCACGAACTGTGCGCCATCCTCTCGGAAAAGCTTATCGCGGCCGGGCGCATGGACTGGCTCATGGAACAGTGCAATGCGCTGATTGAACATTCCAAGATGCCGAGCGAGAGGACCCGCGAACAGTGGAGGCTTACGGGTTCGAGCCTGTTCAACCCCTGCAGTTTGAACGTCCTCAAACACCTCTGGGAATGGCGCGAGGCCCAAGCCGAAGCACTGGACCGCCCGCCCTACAAGGTGATGCCCGCGGAACTCATGCTCGCCATCGTACGTGCGGTACACGCACACTACCCCGAAATCAAGATCGAGAACCTCCCCAAGCTGCCCCGCAACTTCAGGGACGAGCGTCTCGAATCGTTCAAGGCGATGCTCGAAAGCGCAGTCGCCACGCCGGAAAGTGAATGGCCCGAACGCCTGCCCAAGGCGCCTCCCCCGCCGGTGATCCCCCACTCGGAACTGCTTGCCGCACTCAAGATTTGGCGCGACGAGGAAGCCACAAAACTCAAGCTTGACCCGTCCCTCCTTGCCAACAAGGGGCAACTCATCTGGCTCGCCGCTCCCGGCGACATGCCCTGGGAAGTACGCTACAACGAAGCGCACCTCATGAACTGGCAAAAGAAGATCTGGAACGGAATCCTCCGCGAAAAGCTCCCCTCTGCAAAACGTATCGGCGAGGACTAGCATGAACATGGTCACCGCCATAGTCGCAATCATCCTCGTGATGCTCGTATTCGGGAGTAGCCAGATCGTGGAACTCGTGCTCAAGAAGCGTCGCGAGAAGAGGGGCGAAGATATCATCAGGGACCCGTGGACGGAGATTCACGAGATTCCTGGCTACAGAAACTCAAGGAACATCGCCGCGTTCTACCCGCTCAAGGGCGAGGCGAACATCATGCCCATTATCGAGGAACTCGCACTCGAAGGGAGACTCCTGCTCCCGCGCTGCGAAGGCGACGGCATCATGAACTTCTACAAGGTCTCCAGTCTCAGGAAGGACCTCGTGAAAGGGCACTTCGGCATCATGGAACCGCGCGAAGGTCTCGAAAAATTCGAAGGCGAAATCCCCATCTTCCTCGTTCCGGGGACCAAGTTCAACTGGGACGGCTGCCGCGTGGGCCACGGCAAGGGATACTACGACAGGTTCCTCGCCAACTACCCCAAGTCATACAAGGCGGGCATCGCCACCCCGGCACAGATATCGCAGGAACCCCTCCCGCAAAAGGAAACCGATATCCGGATGGACGTGATTATCGCCTGCAAGGAACGGTACTAGTACCGCGCAAGTATTTATAAAAAGAACGGAGTGTTTTTCCAATGGCTTTTAATGATGACAACCGCCGTAACTTCAACCCTGACCGCAGGCGTTTCTTTTCGCAGAACAAGTTCGATAGACGCCCGCCCGTAGAGAAGGTCGTCACCGCCATGGGCGATGCCGACGCCAAGCCCCAGGTCGCAGTCGGCGGCATCAAGGAAGTCACCGAAGTGCTGACCAAGGAGCCGCTGAAGGTCCACCGCGTGCTCTTCATGCACCAGTCCGGGAATCCGAAACTCTATGAGTTGCAGAAACTCGCAAAGCGCGCGCACGTACACGTACAGCAGGTCGATGCAAAGATTCTCGACAGTTACGCCCGCCCGAACCAGGGTGTAGTCGCCCTCATGAACGAGAAGGAACTGCTAGACTGGCAGGACGTGCGCGAGGAACTGTTCCAGGCAAGGGACAACGGCGAAAAGAAGCTCATCGCCGTCGCGACAAACATCGAGGACCCGCGTAACCTCGGGGCTTGCATCCGCAGTTGCCTCGCCCTCGGAGTCGACCTGTTCCTGATTCCCGCAAAAGGAATGTGCGGGATTACCCCGAGCGTCGCCCGCACCTCCGCAGGCGCCCTTGAAAAGATGCGCGTGTGCAGGCCCGACAACCTCGAGGCCGCCATCGGAGAACTCAAGATGGCGGGCTACCAGGTCGCAGGTCTCGACGCCGACACCGAGACGAACCTCGCCGACTTCAAGTTCGCTGACCAGGTCGTAATTGCCGTAGGTGGCGAAGACGTCGGCCTCCCGCCGTTCGTGAAAAAGCAGTGCGATGCAATCCTCCGCATCCCGATGATGCCCGAGGCTCATTCCTACAACGCATCCGTGGCACTCTCGCTCGGGCTATACGAATTTGCGAGGCTCCGCATCAAGGCGTAATAGCCAGATTGCCCTACCGGAATTATCTTGAAACCATAGACAGCACAGAGGTCTCTTATGGAAAGCGCAAGAAAAATCATCAACACGTTCCTCAAGACGAAATACAGCCCGAACGAACTGAAGGGCGAACTCTTCAAGGTGGGCGAAGCCGCCAAGGAAGAGGGCTGGACCTTCATGGACGCAAGTTTCCAGCTGGGTGGCAAGGCCCGCGACGAAGGACTTTCCCCGGACGAGGTTGAACAGATTCTCCGCCGCGCGTTCTCTTCCGAAAAGCGTTCCTCCGAACGCGAAGAGGCACAGCCCGCAGCGCAGGCCGCACCCGCCGCAGCGGCACAGGCAGAACCTTCCGCCATGGCCGCGCCCGTAAAGCCCGCCATCATATCACCGCTCTCTACCGGCATGATCTCGATGGAGCAGATGCTTGCGCTCGGCCTCGACACGCAGTCCATGGAACTCCTGCAGAACTTCAAGATTGATCCGGAAGCGCTCTCCATCCCGTGGCCTGCCGCAGACTGGCGCAAGGACCTCGCGAAACTCCTGGACATCGCCTTCGAGACCGACGAGACTATCGAGTTCAAGATTTCGGACACGCCGAACGCCACGGCTGAACTCGTGTCGAACATTGTCGGCCGCGACGACGCCATCAAGAAGATCATGAAGAGCCTGGACAGCCAGGAAGGCGCGCTCATCTGCGTGAACGCGACCAAGGGCGGTGCAGATGCCAGCGACGAAAGCTGGCGCTACCGCTACGCCGTCATCGACAACCCGAAGATGTCGCTGGCCAAGCAGCTCGCCTACTACAAGGCATTGAACCTCCCGTGTGCCGCCCTCGTGAACACCGGCGCAAACTCCGTGCAGGCGTGGATCAAGATTGGCGCCAACGACCGCGAAGAATACGACGAGCGCATCGACTTCCTTTTCAAGACGCTCGATTCCCAGGGCTTCAAGGTAGATTCCTCCAACAGGAGCCCCACCATGATGGCCCGCATGCCGGGCGTGCTCCGTGGCGGTAAGCAGCAGTACCTTATCGGCGGCGAGCAGGGCGCAAAGAACTTCAAGGAATGGCAGGAATGGGTCGAGTACTCCCTCGACGGCAAGCCGCTTATTGAACTTGCCAGCGATAGCGAGGAACCGCCGAAAAAGGATGCAAGCATCATCGAGAACATGCTGCGCGCAGGCGAGTTCTTCCTGTTCCAGGCTCCCCCCAAGAGCGGAAAGTCGCTCGCCCTCATGGATATGGCACTTTCCATCTGCTACGGCGAGGACTGGTTCGGCAATGCGACGTCCTCAAACGACGTGCTGTTCATCAACTTCGAACTTACCAAGTCCGTGTTCCTGAACCGCCTGCACCTGCTCGGCAACAAGCGCGGGCTCAACGCCAGCACGCCCAAGTTCGGTTTTTTGAACCTGCGCGGCACCGCACTCTCCCCGCTCGAGACGGCACAGCTTATCGCAAAGAGAATCGAGGGTGCCAAGAAGCTCGAGAACCATGACTACCGCGTGGTGGTCATCGACCCGATTTCCGCCGTACTCCACAACCCGAAGTCCATGCGACTCACCGGCTCGCCGCACCAGATACTGATGCAGATGGTCGACACCATCATCGCGCTTACCGGATGCGCAGTCGTTACCGCATGCAACAACGACGAGTACCCGTATCTCGAATCCCGCGCCGACAGCGTCATCTCGCTTTCGCCGGTGGAAGGCGGCCTGAACCTGTTCCAGATAAACGGTTCTTTCCGCGAATTCCCGAAGATGCTCGCCCGCGAATGCTCGTGGATCTACCCGCGGTTCCTCGTATAGTTACAAAGAGTTCTAGCAAATGTTCGACAGACAAAAGAAATATTCTACACGCGCCCCCAAGAAGCTTGTCGCAGGCAGGTTCCATTCCGCCCCCGCCAAGCCCGCTCCCGAAAAGGCCGCAAGTGCACCGAAGGCAAAGCCCGCCCGCAGGGCCATACCGTTCGAAGAAATCAAGCGGCAGCTCACTGCATGGGCCGAAGACAACCGCATACCCGGAAAGTTCCAGGCATGGTTCACGCGCGACGCCGCAAATGACCACAGCGACTGGCGCATACTGAACAAACTCGTGAACAACCACGAGTCGCTCGTGCTCGAAGCCCCCGCATATGGCATGGAACCCCCTGCAGTGGTAAAGGGCATCTTCGACCAGCTGCACAAGGACCACCTGCACACACTCAAGAAGGCTATGCGCCAGATCTGGTTCAGGGCCACCGGTGACGGGCGCTATGCGCTCCTCGTGCAGGCGAACATCCACGGTCGCAATTCCGGCCACGAGATAAAGTCGTTTATCGAATTCCTGCAGCACAACTGCCCGCAGGTCATCAGCTGCCACCAGGTGCAGTGCACGCCGAACCACCTCTTTGACCCCGCCATGCAGCAGAACATGCGTGTCGACGTCAAGCCCGCATTCGGCAGTGCCTTCATGCCCATCGCGGGCACGGGCCTTTCCATGCACGTGCTGGACTGGGCGCCCAAAATGAAAGACGCGTGGGTCGAACTCCCCCTCCGTATCCGCGAGGCCGTGCACCCCGCAAAAGGTGACCGTTTCTTCGAATTCTATAGCGCGTCGGGCTACGTTTCCGCAAGCCTCGCCCAGGACTTCGAGCAGGTCGAATCCCTCGACTGTCGCGAGACCGCGATGGAATCCGCAAAGATGAATGCGCGTAGCCTCGCAGACAACAACATGCGATTCCACCGCAGCCACCTGGACCGCGCCTTCCTCGAAAAGTTCTTCGGCAAGCGCGACAACGAGGGCAAGTGGACATTCTACCTGAACGAACCCGAGGCAGAACCCATCACGAGCGACCTCGTGCAAGCCATCGCCGCCTCGCGCCCCGAACGCATCCTGTTGCAGGTAACCGACCTCGAGAACGCCGCGAAGCAGATCAAGCGGTTCCGTGCCGAGGGCTACATGCTCCGCAAGAACATCCCGCTCTACCTGGAACCGGGCAGCGGCAAGTTCGAACTCCTGATGCTGTTCGTCCCCGACAGGGCAGGCCTCTTGGGCGGATTTGCGGCCCAAAACGGGCAAAAACGCTCCGTCAAACGCCCACAAGAACGTATTTCGGGCAAAAATCAGTCCGATATACCCCATTTTGTGCAAAAAAAGGGTACTCCCAGAGCAAGAAAAGATTAAATTATAAGCAGTTAACTCGTTTTCATTCAAAGGGTTACAAGGTTTTCTATGAATTTCTTCAAGTGCGCGACAATCACCCTCGGACTTTCGGCCCTGGTCGTTTCCGCCTACGTGGTCAAGGAAGGCGACACCCTCTGGGACCTGAGCGACGAATACCTGCACGACCCGTTCGCCTGGCCCGACCTCTGGGAAAACAACAGGCACATCCAGGACCCCCACTGGATCTACCCGGGCGACTCCATCTACCTGGGTGACAGCATACGCGAAGAACCCGTAATGCAGATCCCTGCCGACAAGAAGAAGTACCCCTGCAAGGCGGCCGTCGCCGACTCTAACCTCCCGAAGGGCAAGGGCTACCAGATCCAAAGTGTCGGATGCGACGAGAACGACGAGCGCAACGGCGAATTCGAGAACATGCTCGGCAACCTCCGCGACAAGGACAAGAAGCAAAAGAAAAAGAAGCAGGAAGCGGATTCCTATTACTACAAGAAGCGCCCCGAACCGAAGATTTTCAACGGCTACTACCAGATTCTCGCACCTGAAATCTACACGCTCGATTCCCTGAAGAATGACAGCAACTTTATTTCCATCCGTTCCGGCGAAAAGAAGGAACCCATCCTCCACATTCCCGAAATGGAAGTCGTCGTGGGTATCGGCAAGAAGACCTACCCGGGCCTCAAGAAGGGCGACCTCGTGGAAATCCTCGACGCGAAGAGGATCAATGTTCCTGCCCACTCCGGTGGAACCTTTGAGCATTACGCCCTCCTCAAGCTTTCGGGTGTCGCAAAGATTACCGCCATCGGCGATACGCTTTCCCGCGCGATGATCATGCAGAGCTTCCGCGAAATCAAGATTAACCAGTCAAAGGCCCGCCTCAAGAAACCGATTGCACCCATCAATGTAAACGGCTACAATGACGTACCAGAATCCAACATCGACTCCATGGCACAGATCCGCTACGCGATGGACCCGATGCTCATTATCGGCAGCTACTCCTACGTGCTTATCGACAAGGGTTTCGACCAGGGTTACGGCACGGGTGACGCCATCGCCATCTGGGAACCGGACCGCTCCGACGCATCCATTGCGCCCCGCCTGCTTGGCCGCGGTATCATTGCTCGCGCATCAAAGAACGAAGCGGCAGTGCTCGTCCGCGAAGCCTATTCCAACAACCGCCGTATCGAAACCGGCCACAGGGTCTCCATAACCCACAAAGCGAACATAGCCCCGTGACAAAAGCGCTTCTCATCACGGCAGGTCTTGCCCTATCGCTATCGATGCTGCTCATGGCCAGTTGCGTCCTTGTCCTACTGTTCCCCAGTATTTCGGCAAGTCTCCCCCTATAAAGCGGGGCGACAATGCATTTTTCGAAAGGAAACCTGATACTCATTCTCGTGTTCGTGGGCGGCATCATCATGCCCACGGCAATCCTTTCGTTCCTCGGGTTCCGGAACATCCAGAACGAGATGTTCCTTGCACAAAAGAACTTTGACGAAAACCAGGCCGCACTCGAAAAAGATATCGAGGAAGCCATCGCCAAGGAACAGGAAAAGATCTACCAGGAGACAAAGGCGGCATCACTGTTCCTCTACGAGCAGCCCCGCAGTCTGCTTGAATTCGGTAACGCAGCATCGTTCAAGGACGTCTCGGGTATCGAGGCTATTTTCCTCTACAACAACGGCAAGCTAGTCTATCCAGATATATCGTCCAAACACTTCTACCCGACTCACGATTTTTCGTCCGTAGTCGCAAGTCCGAACGAGCAGAGACTTTTCGAAGCGGAACAGGACTCAGGCAGCAGGGAGGTCCTGCTCCACAGGCTCATCAAGACAAACTCGCTCTTTACCACCAAGAACGAGCAAGTGCTGAACATCCTCGGAATCGTGCGTCTCTGCTACAAGGAAAAGAACTACGACGAGGCGCTCAAGTGGCTGAAGGTCCTCGAGAACAACCCGCACCTGCAAGGCTACCTGCACGCAGACCTCACCCGCTCGGTAAACCTACTGCATTTTGAAATTCTCGTAAAGCAGAAGAAGCATGCCGAGGCCGAGGACTACAGCCTTTCCGTGCTGAACCAGTTCCTGCAGAGCGAAAGCATCGAGGATATCCCATCGGCAAAGTTCTTCTTCGAGACAGCCTTCTCGCAGATTCTCTCCTTCGAAGACCTCTCGCAAGAAAAACGCGAATCGTTCTGGAACCTGCGTTCCAACTTCAACCGCCAGTTGGAATACATGGAAATCCTTTCCAAGTACCGCAAGAACTTCGAGGAACTCCTGAACAACGACTTCATCGCAAAGGACGGCATCCAGTACCGGAGCGGCGAAGATATTACCTTGTTCAAAATGGGCTATCCGTTCCTTTCGGGTAACCAGATCGTGATTGCCAAAATCGATGCGGAGGCCTTCCGCGCAAGGCTTATCGAAAGGGTCAAGAACGTATCGCAGCGCTGGAAGAACGTTCCCTTTTCCATCATAGACGAGAAAGACTCGCTGCTCGCCGGTTCCATTCCCGACAGTTCCAACGTAGTCTCGCAATCCCGCATTTCCGAAGCATACGACTGGGAATTTTCGCTCTACGAAAAGGACATCAGCGAGATCCGCAGGGAATCGCGCCAGCGCATGTACCTGATGTACGGCCTGTTGCTCTTCTCGCTCATCACGGTCATCTTCGGCTCGTTCTTCATGTTCCGCTTTATCGTACAGGAACGCAGGCTCCTCGCCATGAAGGCGAACTTCCTTTCGAGCGTTTCGCACGAACTCAAGACGCCGCTTACCTCCATCAAGATGTTCGCCGAGATGATGGCCCGCGGGCGCGTCGCAAAGGTCGAGAAAGTGCAGGAATATTCCGGGCTTATCGGCAAGGAGGCCACCCGCCTCGAGAACCTCATCGGAGCAATCCTCAACTACACCCGTATGGAGCATGGCACGGGCGCCTTCAAGTGGGAACGGCTCGACTTCTCGGTATGCGCGAAGAAGGTATTCGATGCCGTCGAGGATATCGGTGTCGAGAAGGGCCTCGAATTCCATACAAAGTTTGAACCCGGTGCCTACGTGATGGGCGACTACACTGCACTCTACAGCCTCGCCCAAAACCTCATCGAGAACGCCATCAAGTACACGAACGCCCCCGGTGAAATCACCATCAGCGTCTATAACGAAGAGGACCGCGCCGTATTTTCCGTGGCAGATACCGGCATCGGCATTGACTCTTCTGAACAAAAGAATATATTTAACGATTTCTACAGGGTCGGCGACGAAATGACCCGTAGTACAAAGGGCTCCGGCCTCGGGCTTGCCATCGTGAAGAGGGTTGCCGAAACTCACAAGGCAACCATCTCGCTATCGAGCAAGCTGGGCAAGGGTTCAACATTTACTGTCAGATTCAAGAAGGTGGACTGATATGCAACACAAGATCCTCATCGTAGAAGACGAAGAAATCATCCGGCTCGGGCTCCAGGATAACTTCGAACTCGAGAACTACATCGTCGAGACCGCAGCCGACGGCGACGAGGCCGTCGCCAAGGCGGACTCGTTCCTGCCGCACCTGGTAATCCTCGACCTGATGATCCCGAAGAAGAGCGGGTTCGAAGTGTGCCGCATCATCCGTAAAAAACACCCGGAATGCTTCATCATCATGCTCACCGCAAAGACCGAAGAAACCAGCAAGGTAGCCGGCCTCGAGATGGGCGCCGACGACTACGTCACCAAGCCGTTCTCCATCCTGGAACTGCTCGCCCGCGTGAAGGCTTTCCTCCGCCGCACCGAAGTCGCCGCACCGCAGGAACCTGCCGCCCCGCAGTCGCAGGATTCCATCGACTTTGCCGACATCCACCTGGATTTCAAGAAGTACGAAGCCACGAAGGGTGGCGAGCCGCTCGAGATGTCCGCCCGCGAGTTCCAGATTCTCAAGTACTTCTGGCAGCACCGTGGCGAGGTCGTGCTTCGCGAAGACCTGCTCACCGACATCTGGGGCTACACTCCCGACAACATGCCCTCGACGCGTACCATCGACAACCATATCGTGAACCTGCGTAAGAAACTCGAAGACGACCAGACAAACCCGAAGATTATCGTCTCCATCCGCGGGGCAGGCTACAAGTTCGACGCATAGAAGGCAACGCTAATGTTCACCCGGCAGCACATACGCACATGCAACGCGACAAGAAGGGCGCTAACCGCCTTCCTTGCGGTGCTCTGCATCTGTAGCGCAAGTGCCTTTGCCGAAAAGATGAACTCGGCCATCCAGGAAGCCATATACGACTTTGAGATGAAAGGCGAAACCGCCGAGGCCATACGCCTGCTCGAAAAGGTATCCACCCAGGGCGACAAGGAAGACCGCGAGAACGCCTTCTTCTACCTCGGTAAAATCAGGGAACTTTCGAACAACAAAACGTCGGCCAACTTCTACTATCAGCAGAGCCTCAATACGACCCGCGAAACGGACCGTGCCTACTGGCTGTCAGAACGCGAGGCCGCCACCAGCAGCACGAACGACGTCCTCATCAAGAACAAGTTCACCCTACGCTCCCCCATCGCAAAGGTATTCCGGAACGAGGCCACCTACCTGCTGCTCCAGAGCGGAGCCATCAAGAAGGTGCTTGCCGATACCATCATCGACGTCCGTACGGGAATCCCGGCAAGGTCCGACATTTTAAAAATTGACGACAGCGGAATCTGGTACCAGACACTTGACAGGGATAGCCTGCACTACAGGCCGCACAATACGAAATTCCCGGCAAAGAGGTACCCCATCTCCGCCACGAAGGAGTTCTTCTCAAAGGGCGACTATGCCGCCGCACAGAACGGGCACACGCTCTCGCTTCTGAACAAGAAGGGAATCATCGCGCAGGTCAACGAGACCTTCAACGGCTGCCATGTCGAGGGATTCTTCGAGCCTACCGGCCACTATGTACTCAACTGCACCGACAACGCACTCCACTTTGTATCGAGCATTGACGGAAGCGAAACCTTCACCCTCTCGCAGTTTGACGCCATCCGGAAAGTTATCGTCGACGGGTACAGCGTCTACCTGCTTTCGGGCAATTACCTCTTCTGCTACCAGCCTAGAGTCAGTTCCAGCCCGCTCTGGAGGGTACTGTTCAGCAACGCCGAAGAAATCATCCCGTTCAACAAGGGCATCGTTGTTCTCGAGGCATCGGGCAGGATTACGCTTATCGACAAGGCCAGCGGCATGGCAAGGAACACCATCCGGAGCGATGCAAGTTCCATATATCCGCTCGCACTCGGAACGCTCGGACTATTCTCCAACGAAGGCGACCTCATCGCAGTCGACACGCTACTGCACCCGCTGTGGCACTTCAACTTTGCACGTCCCGTCACGGCAAGCCCCATCCATACCGAGAACGGCATATTCCTCGTCTTCGACGACACACACCTCATGAGCATCGCCGCGCACTACTACGGCAAGAAGGCATTGCAGTCCGACCTGTTCACGCTCAAGGCCGCCGCCATGGCAGAGGCTGGTGCATGGGACGAAATCGCCCCCCTGCTTGATTCCCTGCTGAAACTGGAACCCGGCAACGCGGAAGCCTGGCTCTACAGGGCCCTGCAGCTCGAAGCCACCAAAGGTAGCGAAAAGGAACGTCAGAAAGCATGGTCCGAGGCGGTTAGGTTATCCGTAAGCACATCGCACACGAGCAGCATCATTCTCGGCCGTTACAGCAAGACAATCGGCGCCAAGTTCGTAAGCCTCCTGAACATTACGCCCAAGACAAGGTACCCGCAGTTCTTCGGCCACAAGAAGAACATCTACACCATTGACCCCGCCGCAGAAAAACTCATCTGCATCAACGCCGACAACGGCGAACAGCGCTGGGCAAGGAACCTCCCGCGCATGACCGACAGCCCCGTAATGAACAGCGACGAGAACACTCTCGCCATCGCCTCGGGATTTGCGCTCTACATCTACGACCTTGACCGCGAAGCCACACCGCAGACGCTGCAACTCCCCGGAAAGGCATTCAGCATCCAGCAGACGCCAAGCGCAATCTACATTGCCACCTGGAACGGATTCCTGCTCAAGGTATCGCGTTCCGAAAACAGGCTCGCCTGGTCCCGCAAGATCTACTCCTCGCCATTCATCTTCACCCCACACGAATCCACCATCTACGCGGCAAGCCTCGAAGGCGAAATCAAGTACATCGGCGACAATTCTGGACAAGCTAACGAGTTCAGCCCGCGCCTCCCCGGCTCAGTATCGCAAATTGCGAAGGCCGATTCCACCATCGCGTTCGCGACCGACAACAACCGTCTTTACCTCTACAGCGCAAGCGACATCACGAAGGACCCGGCACAGATCCTCCTGGAATCTCCGGTACTTTCGCTCCAGGTCACGCGCGATCACGATTCCAGGAACCTCCTCGTGGGCCTTGCCGACCAGAGTTTCCTCCTGTATTCCTCCTCGGGTACGCCCCTCTGGAAGTACCAGGGCAAGAACTCCATCTTCGGCAAGCCTTACATCGACGGGAACCTCGCCTGGATAGACCAGGGAAACGAGGTCATAGCGCTTTCTCTGAAGGACGGAAGCGTGGTCCACAGGTTCAATACCCCCGGCGGCGCGGGCACTCCGTTCGTCATGAACAGGACCCTCTACAGCGCCTCGTCCAAGCGCCTGCTTTACGGATTCTCCTTGTAAAAACCTGTGACAGGCGTCACATTTTGTAAAAAAACGGAAATATTCCCAAAAATGGGGTATTTTATTCCATTTTGGAACTACTGTAAAGAAATTTTAGTAGCAATTTGCTAACATTCTCACTAGATTTTAATATTATGAGCGAATTTATGAAAATATTACACAAGGTCATGGCTGGCTCGCTGGTAATCCTGGCGGGTGCATTTGTGGCTTGCGAGAAGGATTCTGCCGAAAAAAGCACGGCAGAAAACTCGGAGTATCCGCGTGCAGAGACCCTGTACATCGGTGGTTTCGACTGGGCACCCCCCACGACCTTCAACCCGCTGGACTACGACCCGAACTTCCCCATCGACGGAAACGTCCGCCTGATGTACGAGACGCTCGTCACCTATAACCAGATTACCGACAAGCTCGAACCGATGCTCGCGGATTCCTTCACGAAGACCGATTCCTGCATCGTGGTACACCTTGACAACAACGCCAAGTGGAACAACGGCACGCCCGTCACCGTCGACGACGTCATCTACTCGTTCCATATAGATTCTATCCTCCCGACGCCGCGTCATGGCAACTGGGAATACCTTACCTCCGTTACGGCCGACAATAGCAACAACATCACGTTCCTCTTCAACAAGAAGAACAAGAATCCGCTCATTATCCTGAACGCTATTGCCGAGACCTCCATCCTCCCGAAGGCAGTCTTTGAACCGATTATTGAAGGCGCCAAGGAAGGCAAGACCTACAACTTTGGCAAGGTTACCGAATTCAAGAACGACGCATCGCCGGTCGTCTCTGGCCCGTACAACCTCAAGACGTTCTCTCCCGACAAGATTGTGCTCGAGCGTAACGACAACTACTGGGGCAACGTGAACCACGGCGGCAAGGCACCCGCACCCAAGTTCATTATCCATTCGCTCTACAACGGCAACAACCACTTCAACAGCGCGATGACGAAGGGCCACCTCGACGTGTCCTCCATCTTCCTGCCGCAGATCTGGAACAAGGCGAAGGACGGCATCCGTGCCTGGAGCCGCGAAGAACCCTACCACCTCCCCGGGTCCATCACGACGCTCATCATCAACCACCAAGTTGAACCGTTCAACGACCCGGCGTTCCGCCAGGCCCTCGCCCATGCCGTGAACTTCGAGAAGATTAAGTCCCGCGCCATCTCGAACTACACACCGGCTATCCAGGCAGGCTTCATACTGCCATTCGGCCCCGAGGCACGCTTCTTCAACAAGGAAGACGCCGACAAGTTCGGTTACACCTACAACACCGAGAAGGCGAAGGAAATCCTTACCGCCGCAGGCTACACGTGGAATACCGAAGGCAAGCTCGTGGACAAGCACGGCACGCCCGTCCGCCCCATCAGCATCGAATGCCCGCAGGGCTGGACAGACTGGGAAGATGCCATCAAGGTCATCGCTGAATCCTTCGGCGAAATCGGCATCACGGCAGAACAGAACTTCGTGGACTACAGCGTGTGGGACAAGAACCTGCGCCAGTGCACGTTCGACCTCGCCATGAAGACGCAGACCGCAGAACTTTCTGCAGCCACCCCGTGGACGCGCTTCGACCAGGTGATGGGGAACGTCGCCCTGAAGCCCGTCGGCGAGGACGCTTTCTCGAACCAGGGCCGCTACAAGAACGACGACGCGAACAAGCTGCTCTCGAAGATCCCGACGATTGCCTCCGAGGACGAACTCAAGAAGGCATACCGCGAACTGAACAAGATCTTCATGGAAACCGTACCGGTTCTCCCGGTCATGTACCGCCCCACGCAGTACTACCAGTTCTCCACCAAACACTGGACGAACTTCCCGACCGAAGAGAACCCCTACGCACCGCCGCAGCACCTGATTGTCGCCGCAGGCGTGAAGGCACTGTGGGAAATCCAGCCGGTCAAGTAAGACCCGCCTAGAGACTTGAATATAGAGGCTAGAACCTAGCCTCTTTTTTTGTTATTCATCGCATTATTTTGCATCTCGTCATACTCGTATACACGGGCAACTATCTAGCACTAACGCTATTGAAAATATTTTTATATCTTTAAGGTGTAGTGAAAACTAAGGAGACTATCGTGGGTAAGACTCGCTTTATTTTGCCGAACCTGTTTACGAGCCTGAATTTCCTTCTGGGTGTATTTTCTATCTGCTGGACCACCGGGGCATTCGCCACCACCGACCCGATTCTTATGGGAGCCTACTTCATTATCCTGTGCGTCCTGCTCGACAAGCTCGACGGTTTTGCCGCACGCCTCGTGAATGCAAGTTCGGAGTTCGGCGCGCAGTTCGATAGCCTTGCCGACCTTATCGCATTCGGCCTCGCTCCCGCATTCTGCATCATCTTTGCCTACAAGAACCTTGCGCCCTCCTTCTTCGAGGAGAACATCCCCCTGATGGTCATTGCATTCTCCGTATACGTGCTCTGTGCCGCCATGCGCCTCGCCAAGTACAACGCCTGCGATAGCGACAGCTACCACCACCACTTCTCCGGAGTCCCCACCACGTTTGTCGGTGCAATCAACTCCATCCTCATCGTATTCCTCAAGAACGCGGGCCTGTTCCAGAATGCCGACAGTTCCGCCCTCTATCTGCCTGTTGCAGTCCTCTTCGTCACGGGCCTCCTGATGGTCGTCCCGCTGTTCCTCCCCAAGTTGCAGCCCCGCAAGAACAAGGCCTTCAATATCTTCCAGGCCGTGCTTATCGTGATCACCTACGTCTGCGGGTTCTTGTTCATCACAGAGAAAATGATTATCCTCGAGTTCCTGCTCGTGCTCGTCGCCTGCTACATGACCATCGGTCTTGCCGTCGGGCTTATCCAGCGCAAGAACATTATCGAGGAAGCGAAGGCCAGCAAGGCCGAGAACTAATCTTGCGCCGCAATAAAGCGCGCGAAAGATTCACCGAAACGTTCAAACAGGAGCTCCGGCGCTAGGCGCGGGAGCTCTAGCGTTATGCACTCAACCTGGTGCTCGCTACACCAGGTCCCGAAACTCCCCGGCGTGGGGTAGCCTATGTCGGGTTTCCACGGGAGATTCAGGGCTCCCTGCAGTTGTTCCACGAGGGGCGTACGTGCGGGGGCGTCGATGCACCCGATGGGAGAATGCATCGCAATTACGGACTCCGGCTTCAGGGACTCTATGAGGGCGACAAGCGCCTGCGTCTCGGGCTCGCTGCCGGGGGCACTGCCCGGAGAGAGGAGCGTATCGCGGTCCGCTTCCAGTATGGAGCGCGACTGTACCGGAGACGCATTCCAGTTCGTTGTCGCGAAGTTGCGGTTCAGGTCTACCCCGTTCGCGTTCCCGCGGGTCCCGAGGGCAACACCGTCGGGATTTGCGCACAGCACGAAGGAGACATGCTCGAAGTTCGCAGCAAAGGCGCGCAGACAACGGCTCAGCAGGAACGTCGTTTCCGGTTCCTCGCCGTGAATCGCGGCAAATACGAGAAGCCTGCAGGCGCTACGGCACGGGTAGTAGCGCAGGGGTGCTCCGAGGACGGAACGCCCGTATTCTTTTGCTTCTAGGCGGATTATACCGCGATGTTCCGGAGTGAATTCCATGCGAGCCCTACGAGTCTAGATAAAGTAAGGGTAAATGAAGTCTTCTGCAAGGGACTCGAGACGCGCGAGAATGACGCGCTTGCAGGCGATATCCGTGGCCTCGTAGATCTTGCGCAGGGTATCGAGCGAGAAGCCTTCCAGCAGGCGGCGCGACGTGGGTAGGTGCGCAATGTGCCAGCCTTCGGGCTTAATCTTCCCGCGGCCAGGTACGAACACGCGGCTGAACCCGAAGGCCTCATCTGCAGCAAAGCGCGCATCCAGGAACTCGTGGAACTCCCTGAACATTCCCGTGCATTCATCGGGCGTGAGTTGCACCTCGTAACCCTCAGGGCAGGCATTACCATCGACCACGTCGATGTCCGTACCCAGGTGGTGGCGGCTCGCGCCCGGCAGTGCCGACCACGTGAGGATAGCGTACATCAGTTCTTCTTCGTCCTGCGGGCGCTGCATCGGCTTGCCGAATTCATCGAGCAGGGCGAGTTCCCCGCGGGCCTTACGGTTCCAGATGGAGAGTTGCTTCTCAAACGGGCGGTATGCCGATTCCAAGCGCAGTTCAAAACCGTTTTCTTTCAGGAGGGCATCAAGACGCGCGAGGTCACCTTGAATCGCGTTACACACAAAGTAACCGTCCTGGAACTCAACCAATTCCGGCTTTCCGAGGCCGTAGGGCAAAAGGTCCGCAGATTCCATATCCGTAAAGCTCATGGCAACTTCCCTCCCATCTTCTCGATAAGCGCCTTCCAGTCGGCAACACTCGCCTTTTTCTTGCGGCCGGCGGGCCTCTTGGAATGCGGAGCCAGTGCCGCCGAAAGCGGAGCCGGGTTCGCGTGCGTCCACGCAATCGCGAGCGCGTCGGAAGCATCGAGCGGCAAGTCGGAGGGCTCTATCCCGAGGCGGGCGAACACCATGTTCGCCACCTGCTCCTTGGCAGCACTCCCGTCACCCGTAACGGCCTGCTTCACCACCTTCGGCGGGTACTCGCTAAAGCTCATCCCGCGCTTGCGGCAGGCCACCAGGATTGCCCCGCGTATATGGCCCAGCACCAAGGCGCTCTTCGCGTTCTTCGCAAAGAACACGCCTTCCATGGCAAGCGAGTCGGGCTTGTACGTATCGAGCCTCGATTCCAGTTCCGTAACGATATGGAGCAGGCGGTCTTCCACAGGGCGGCCCGCCGGAGCATGCAATACCCCGTATTCGAGCACTTTCGTGTGCCCGGATTCCGCCTGCAGGAAGGCATACCCGGTCGTGATGGAGCCGGGGTCGATACCTAGAATTATCATGCGTTTTAAAATAAAATTTTATCGCCCCGACAAACCGTGCGAGATACCAAAATAGAGCATATATAGTTCATACACGGCGTGCCCTTGATTCATTTTCTTATTAGATTTTCATAGAGAGGTTTTTTTATGGTTGTCGATCAAGAACACGCCGGTATCATGCGCAAGAAAACTCACCCGCGGCAGTTGGGCGTACCCCTGAACCGCTGGGGCCGTAACCTTATTTCGTGCTGCCCGTTCCATTCGCCCGAAGAGACATCGCTGTTCTTCTACGATGCACTTGGCTACTGGCGTTACCGCTGCCTGCAGTGCGGGAGCGAAGGCGACCTGGTCGAATTCGTGATGCGCAGCCGCTTCAACGGGCTCGAAGAACCTGCCGCCCGCGCCGAAGCCATGGAATTCCTGGGTGCCCAGGAACACGAGCAGGACAGCGACCCCGACGAACATCCGTGGATTAAGGAAATCGGTGGCGAAAAGTCCCGCGTGCTCGAGAACTTTGTGCGCTACTGCCACTGGGCAGCCTGCAAGAGCCCCTCTTCCGCAGAATTCTTCGAGAGCCGCGGCTGGAGCATCGGCCAGGCTCAACTCTACGGTCTCGGCTACTACAGCGGCGACCCGGAACCTTTCTACAGCTACTGCATGCTTTCGGGCATCGAGCGCCACCAGGTATCGTTCTACCTCGACAACCTCGAGGCCTATCACGAACCGCGCATCACCATCCCGGCTCGCAACTCCAAGGGGCTTATCCACTCCGTGTACGGGCGCTCCATGGAAGATGACGGCGAGCACAACCCCTACATTTCGTACGCGTCCGGTCCGGTCGACATTCCGTTCAACATCCAGCCCGATAACGAAAGTCCGATTATCGTGGAAGGCATGTTCGACGCGCTGACTGCAGACCTCGCGGGCATCCCCGGCGTGGTTTCCACGATGTACCAGGACCTCACGATGAGCCACCTGTACAAGCTCAAGGCTTGCGGGGCAAATTCCGTGACCCTCATCCTCCGGCGCGACGCAAACCGCAGGAGCCAGGAATACCGCATCCAGGACTACCTGAAGATGGCGGAAACGCAGGGACTCAAGTTCAAGTCCATCGTGCTCCCGAAGGACGAGACGGTAGACCTGATGGTGCGCAACTACGGTGCGGACCACCTGCTGAACCTCATCAACGAGACGGAAGAGGATACTGTCCACACGCACCGCCGCTCCATGCTGCTGCAGGACATCAAAGAGAACTTCGACACCGCGATGGGCTGCCCGCCCGACGTGAGCGTGGGTTACCCGCTCAGCACGTTCCCGCAGCTGTCCAAGGATATCGACGGCATCCAGTCCGGTATTTTCTACGTGTCCTCGAACCCGTTCAACCTGAAGACTTCCCTGCTCTCGAGTGTCGCGCTCGACCTCATCGAGACCAACAAGGAAATCAAGCTTATCTATATCGCACTCGAAACACCGCGCCGCCAGATATTCGACCGCATGGTCGCGATGCTCACCGGGCTCTCGGTGCTCGACGTGCGCAAGAAGAACAAGAACGAAGAAGTCAACGCGAAGATTCTCGAGGCGACGCGCACCCTCATGGGTTACGTGCGCGACAACCGCCTGGAAATCTGGGAAGACCAGCCCTCGTTCGACAACAAGGAACTGCTCGCGACGCTCAAGGAAGAACAGCGCGAACATGCCGGCCTCGTCGTCATCATCGACGGTATCGACCACTTCAAGGTGACCGACCGCCCCGACCTCGCCGACATCCACGAAAGGCGTTCCTCCGTTATGCTTGACATCTACAAGACGCTCGATATCCCGCTGTTCATCGGCGGCGAGATTGTAGACGAGGACGGATCGCTTATCGCACCGCGCGCCTACCTGCGCGATTCCGACGCCATCTACTGGCTCGAATCCAAGGACGGCGAGCTTGCGCTGAACGTCAATTCCAAGCGCCTCGGCAACAACAACTTCTACAACGGCAAGCTTTCGATAGACCCGGAATCCAACCGCATCCAGGAAGCCTGATGTTCACCGTCGTGGACTTCAACAACTTCTGGAGCCCCTCGGGTGGCGGCGTGCGCCGTTATCACCTGCAGAAGATGGCATTCTACGAAAGGCTCGCAAGCGTGTGCCCCGAGGAGGACGTGCTCTCCGTCTTCGTGATGCCCGATTCCAGGACGTTTACCGAGGTCAAGAGCGATAGCCTCATCATTGAGCACGTGCAAGCGTTCAAGTTCCCGGGTAACTGGGAATACCGCTTTATCTGGAAGCTGTCGCAGGTGGAACCCGTACTCGCGAAGTACATTCCCGACGTTATCGAGGTTGGCTCCCCCTACATACTCCCGACCGTCGTACGCAGGGCGGCAAAGCACGTGAGCCCCGAATCAAAACTGGTCGGGTTCTGGCATGCGGACTTCCCCGTGACCTACGTGGGCCGCCCCGTCGCGAAAAAACTCGGAGTAGGCCTCGGCACTTTTGCCCGCAAGGAGGCGTTCTGGTACGCCCGCAAGGAATTCAAGGGATTCGACTGCATCCAGGCTTCCTCGAAAGAAGCGATGGCAAGGCTGCGCAAGAATAGCCTACCCGACCCGCGGTGGATTCCGCTAGGCTGCGACATCGAGATGTTCTCGCCCACAAAGCGCGACGAGGACCTGGTTGCAGAACTCAAGGCAGGCTGCCCCGAACGCCTCACGATGTTCTTCCCGCACAGGCACTGCAACGAGAAGGGAATCGACCTCGTACTCGGGGCATACGACATCCTCACGCAAAAGCTCGGGCACGAGCCCGCCATCGTATTCGCGGGCACGGGACCGAGCCTCCCGCTGGTGCAGGAGGCTGTACAGAAGCATGAGCATATCCGCTACATCGGGTTCGTGAATTCCATCGACGAGATGGCAAGGTACTACGCGAGCGTAGACCTGGGGCTGGCACTTTCGGGCTGGGAGACCTTCGGGCTCTCGATTCTCGAGAGTATGGCAAGCGGGAACGCGCAAATCGGTGCTGCAGCAGGTGCCGCATTCGAGCACGTGACGGAATCGGGTGCAGGCATCATCCTCAAGGAACGCACACCCGAAGCCCTGGCCGACGCAATCACCGAACTCTACCACAGCGACATGGCGGCCATGAAGCAGAAGGCACGCGCATACGCCGAAAAGTTCAGCTGGAACGACTGTTTCAAGCGCCAACTGGAACTCTATAGACAAATTTGCAACAAAGAACAAGAATGAAACCGGCTTTAATAAACGTATTGAAGAAGATAGGGGCTAGTGTCGCCCCCCTACAGAACCTCGTGCTGATTTCGCTTGCGGCATGGTTCACGCATATTTTGCTCCGCGTGCTGCTCCTGTTCCGCAGCAATCCGTATGGATTCCCGTTCGTATCCAAGCCGGACTGGTTCATTTTCCATGCCGTATGCATTGACTTCCTGTGGATTGTGAACGCCCTCCTGGTGTTCCTGATCCTGGGCGGGATTGTCATACGCATTGCTTCCAATAATACCACCGGCACCAGGGTCAAGACCGTCGCGAAGGTCACAACCATCCTCTATGCGGCCTTCCATTGCTTCATTCTGTTCTTTACGCTCCTGGACAACGAGACGCAGCGATTCCTGGGCGGGCACCTGACTTTCGGACTCGTTGACACCTACAAGGATGCCTCCTCCATCATCGTGTTCTACGACTACGTGGCGAACGACCTTTCCGTTCCGTACCTGCAGTTCGTGGTGCTCGTACTCATGTTCCCGCTCACGTACGGCGTCTACAGGCTATTGCGCAAGTGGTACCGCCCGACTGATGGTTTCTACGTCAAGAAATCCGTCATCGCGATGCTCATCTTCTACATCGCATCGTACTCGTTCGTCTACTTTATCTGGACAGGCAATGCCCGCATGACGAAACTTCGCCCGGTCGTTACGCTCATCTATAACGACCTGTTCGTGGCAAAGAAGGCTGCGGGCCTTACGGATGCGGATCTAGGCACGTACCGCACGGCATACCAGAACCTGTGGCAGAAAATCGAGGGCGATTCCGACTGGCAATTCTCCGACGCGAAGGAAGGCAACGGGCTCCCGCTCTACCGCGTGCCGAGCGCGGAACTCCTGAACAGCGAGAAACTCAAGGCCCAGCGCGAAATGCAGCCGAACTTTATACTGGTGCTCATGGAATCGCAGCGCGGTCGCAACACGGGCTACATGAATCCGCAAATTCAGCCCTCGCCCACGCCTTTCATGGATTCGCTTGCGGCTCATTCCCACGTGTGGATGCGCATGCACACAAGCGGCGTCCCGACTACCGGCGGCGTGCTCTCTACCCACATCGGCGTTCCGCACCATTCTAGACTCGCGCAGGCAACCGATCTCGCACACGTAACACTCCCGAGTTTTGTGCAGGTACTGACTGAAAACGGCTACAGCACGCACTACATGTCTGCAGCAGACCCCGCCTGGGATAACCTGGGCGTATGGATGTCCAAGTGGTACACCGCGCAGCACTACAACCGCGAACGCGAGGACGATTCCACCTTCATCGACAACGCGATTGAATACGTGCGCGACACGCTCTCCAAGGAGGGCAAGCCCTTCCTCGCCACCCTCATGACGCGCTCGAACCATTACCCGTTCAACTTTGCCGCAGGCATGACCGACGAGCAAAAGAACCGCCCGCTGCAGGATCGCATCAACGTGACCATGAATTATGCCGACCGGCAAATTGCTCGCTTCTTCCATGCCGTCGAAAACGAGGAATGGTACAAGAACACCTACGTGATCATCATGGCCGACCACGGATTCCCTCTGGGTGAAAACGGCGTCTCGACAATGAACGGCGGCGGATTCTCGAACGTAAGCTGGATTCCGTTCTTTATTCACGGGAAAGGGCTTGATGCCGTACGCGATACGACGACCGCAGCGCAGATCGACATTGCGCCCACCGTGCTTGAACTCGCAGGATTTGCAGTCCCGAATATCTTTATGGGACATAACTTGCTGCGCGGTGGTTCGGCTAGCTCACCAACCGATACAGCAGATTCTACCTCTGACACGACGATGGTTCAAGAGGCCAAGGCTACGCAAAAAGTTGCGGGTCTTTCGCTCGGGGCATATTCTGGCTATGCCGCCATCGGGCTGGACGGCTACCGCTTTATCGCGAAGTACCCCGCACAGGACGAGACGCACATCTTCGCAGACAGCGACCTGCGCCAGGAAAACGAACTCACCGGCAAGTTGCAAAACGAAGAAGGCCGCCTCTCAGCGACCCTCGACACATTGCTCAAGATTTCGGACTACAGCCTAGAAAAAGGATTGTAACAGTCTTTCTTGAATTACGTATATTAATGCCATGCCATTAATTTATTTTCTGTTTTCTCTTCTACTCTTTGCCAATGCTTTCGCAGGCAAATGTTCTTGGATGACCCCTCCAGGAATACAAGAGATATCAGAAACCACTATGGAAGAAACAGATTCTTCAACTTACCCGAGCTTAAAGCACACTGTCAATGTTTCTGGTATCGTATCCGAAGCCGACATTGACATCTGGGAAAGTCCAGGATGTATTAGAAGTGGCATCCCCAGATGTTCCGGGATTGTTTATGTAGGAGACACAACCAAAACATCCGTTGCGAAACTTGTCATTTTAAATAACTTTACTGTTGATTACGAAAAAGAATCCCCAATGTCCAAAGTCGTTAATGGGGCATTAATTCTCTACCCTAGTGAACTTAAACTGAACGTAGGCGATTCTCTTTACATCAAAGGTTATTCAGCAATTTATGACAACACCTGGTACGATTATTTATGGGAACAAGGGATACGTCAAGAAATAGATTGTTCTTTCAGTTTCACATATTACGCTATCGGCGAATACCACGTTTTTCCCAAGCAGCAGTCCCTTGTTATGTTCGCATCCCGTACAACAAAAGTCAGCACACCCAAAATCTACAACCGCGATGCTAGCGGGCGTTGCCTGAATGACAACAAAAGTCGCATAATTCGTTACTAACCGCCTAAATCCTAAACGCGATGCCGCCGCTCATAAAGCCGCGATAGCCCGCACCCAGTTCGGCATACACGCTCACGTACGGGAACAGGAATTCCAGACCAACCAGCGTCAACTGGACGGAAGGCAATCCGACACTTTCCAACCCGTCATCAAATTCTAGCAAGGCTCCGACGCCTACGCGGCTGTATGGCCTGAAATGGTCAAAGAGCGTAAACCAGTTGAACTTGCCCTCGACCGCGATATGGAGCAGGTGGTGGTTCAAAAAATCGCCAGCCCTGCAGTACATTTCATGGTCAGCGCCTTCGCAAACACTTTCATAGGAACTGTAGTACTCGTAAGAGGCCGCCAGGCCCGCCTCGATATGCGGAGTAAAAATGTAGCGCAAGCCAAGGCTCGCTACCGCATAATTCGATTCATAGTTAACTTCTTCGGGTGCGTCGCATTTTCCATTATTGCAATAATCGAAGTCTTCCATCGACCCACCGAGAACGGCAAGACTCGAATAAGCCGCAAAACCACCACCCACTTCAACAACAAAACGTTCCTGGGGAATTGACTCTTCAGCAAGAGCCGGAACAGCGAACAACGCCGCAACTAGAATAAGATATTTTCTCTTCATGTAGAAGAAAATACAAAAAAAAGAAAATCCCCGCCTACGCGGGGATGACAATAACGGGCAAGCGCTTAGTTGTATTCCACGTGAAATAGGAAGCGGTTGTCGGACACAAACAATTCTTCCTCATCACATGTCTTTACGTACAGGTGCAGCTTTCTGTGCCCGACAGTCCTAGCGTATTCGTGTTTCGGGCCACAATCGCCCCGAACACCTTCTTCTTCGTCGTATTCCCAGCCCATTTCTTCGATAGCACTGTACAACTCACTGTAATTTTCGTAATAGAAGTGGCAGTACATCCGCCAAAAGGTCTTCCCCGTGTTTTCAGTAATATTGGTGGTGACATGCTCTCCGTCGTAACATTCTTCGGGAATGGGATTCCCCTTGAACTGCATGATGGGAGTCAAGTCGCGGAGTTCTTCGGGCATGAAATCCGCAGGTTCCGGGTCGGTAGCACACGCCACCAATCCCAAAAGCATAAGTAAAACAGAGCAGTATTTTAACATAGTAGTCCTCCTAAAAAACTGAAGTTAAAAAAAATTAGAAATAAAGGAGCAAAAAAAACGTAGTTAGAAAACAAAATAGAAATCAAGCCGAAGTTAGAAGCGAGCAGAACTAGGTCCTCACCTATGTTTTGTTACGGAAACAAGTTTCCGACAAAACATGGTAACGACATCCTTCGGCGAACGGTTGACCAAGTCAACCTCCTGCGCTAAAGCGCAGAGCCTCAGTAGCCGCAGCGACGCAGCTATGCGAAGTTTATAGCGAGGCTACTTCTTTTTTAGCCATGAGCCGCACAGGTACATACAGAAGATCACGCTCGTGATGAGGAACATCGCGATGCTGATGCAAGCGAGGTCACCGATGCCCTTGAGGCCGCGGTGCGTCGTGAACAGGAACCCGACAAAGCCTGCAATCGTCGTGGTGGAACTTGCCATCACGTTACGGCCCGTAGTATCCATCAGCTGACGGAGCGTCAGATTCTTGTCACTCATCCACGAGGTAATCATGTGAATCGTGGAATCGATTCCGATACCGAGCGCCATCGGGATAACAATCACGTTGTAGATACTAATCTTGCCGAACTCGAACATATCCGTCAGGAGGCCGAGAAGCCCAAGCGTAAGGAGCGTTCCCATGCCAAACGACACGCAGCCAGCAAGGAATAGTTTCGGCTTGCGGAACGAAATCACGAGCGTACCGAAAATCACGAGGATAATCACGAACGCGAGCCTGAAACTATCCTTCTTCACAGAATCAATCACGTCGGAAAGGATAAACTGCGAGGAGAACGTGCGCAGGTCTTCGCCGTCAAAGTTCCAATGGCCGTAGCGGTCCTGGAAACGCTGCAGGGCATGCGCATCCCAGCTCGGGAAGTCGCCGTAGATAAAGCCGATCTTGCCGTAACTGCCGTCCTTTTCACGCAGCAGGTCGAGCGTCCAGCTCGGGACATCTTCGGCGGTAAACGTATTCTCGACTGCAGAAAGCTTGCGGAGGTTCGCGATATTCACGGAATCGTCGCCCTCGGCGCGGTCAAACACGCGGGCTTCGGCAAGTTCACGAATTTCCTCGATCACCTCGAGGCGCTGCTTCTGCGAATCCAGCGGCGGCACGAAACTCTTGAGCGTAAGGAAGCTACCGAGCGTCGTATCGTGTTCCACGTGCAGGCGCACCATCAACGTATCGTAGAGCTTGTCGAGCTGTTCGGGCTTGGAGCCCATCACGGCAGCCGGAGTCGACGTAACCGCCTTACCCGTCGCGCGGGTCACCTTCGTAGAAATCTTGTTCTTGGAAGTCGTCACGTTCGTCGACACGCGACGCAGGTTACGGAGGTTATGTTCAAAATCCACATCCTGCGCAAACCAGAGCGAGACCGCGCCGAGCGCAAAGCCCGCAAAGGCAACGTACTTGAAGAACTTGAGGATTTTCGCCTCGTCCCAGGACTTGGGCAACAGGGAATTTTCCGGAGCCTTCGGGATACCGCCCATGCACTTGATAAATACCGGGAGCACGAGCACGGAGGTGAGCATACTGAACAGCACGCCCATCGAGGCAACCACGCCAAATTCATAGAACCCGCGGAAATGTGCAGCAAGGAGCGTGAGGAAGGCGGCAATCGTCGTGAAACTCGCGAGCACGAAGGGCTTGAGCATCTTCCTCTGGGCGTGTTCCAACACCTCCTCGAGGGTCGCATACTTGTGCAGCAACTTCTGCGAAGTACCCAAAATATGAATCGAGTAGTCGATACCGATACCCAGGATGATGGAGGCCACAAATACCGTAAACGGATTCAGTTTCCCGTAGAAAAGCGCCGTAAACGCAAGCGTCGGGAGGCAGGCATAGAGCACCGAGGCGGTCACAAGAACCGGACCCTTCACACTCCTGAAGAAGAATATCGTGAGGAAGATGATAAGCACCAGGCTGATGCCAAACGAGAAAATGGAATCGTTCGCGACTTCATCCACTTCCTTGAGGCCCTCGTAGGTACCTTCAACCGTAAAGCGGGTCGGCACCGGGTACGTCTTGCTGCTGAAATAGGCAAGCAGGGAATCGGTGCGGGCCAGAATATGCGTCACGAACTCGTAGTCGGTGGAAGGCTTGATAAGTTTCGCATTCACCACGCCGTTAAAGAGTATCTTTCCGGTGCTATCCGGGCGCGGGGAACCAATCAAGCGGTTCTTGAGTTCAGAGGGAATCGTGGATTTCGGGTTCCATTCCTCTTCCTCGTTCGCGGCCTTCGCGATATCGATGGAATCGGCCTTGTCCTTCTTGAAGAATGCGGCAAAGGCGCTCACCGCCTCGTCAGGGAGGCCGAGTTCCTGCGGCAGGTTCTCGTCAAACCAGACGCGTTCTTTTTTTGCGGGAGCATTTTCCGCAGCCCCCGTCGCAGAATCGGCGACAGTTTCAGAAGAGGCGTCGCCCAGCAAGTCGACAACGAGCGGGCCATTCTTGCGGCCAATTTCCAGTTGCAAGTCTTCAAGGTTGTCACGGATATTCTCGAGGTGCTTTACCGGCAGGTAAAGGAGCGCATTGTCCTTGAAGAACTGGTTGTCGTTATCCACCTGGGTAGAAACGAAGTCTCCCTGCCAGTTCTTGTGAATGTAAGCGGCAATGGAATCCTGCAGGGCCACCACCAGGTTCACGTCCTCGCTCTGGATGGCAATCATGAACTTGTCGGTAGAACCGAAACGCTGGTACGATTCCTCGAGTGCCTTCACGCTCGGCGTGCCTTCGGGCAACAGGTGCGAAAGGTCGGCATCGAGCTTGAGCCCGGGCTTAAAGAGGATAGGTACGGCAAAAAGGAGCGCCAGAATCAAGTAGAAGGCAAGAGCCTTGTACTGGTGCTTGCAAATCAAGGGTATATACCAGTTAGAAAATCTTTCAGGGAGTGATTTCTTAGTAGCCATGCCTGCAATATAATAAAAAGGGCCGCAGGCGGCACGGCATACAACCCAAGTTATTGATATTCGGCCAAATAAAGCCGACAAAGGGGGCCTTATTGCAAAAAAAGATTTATTAGATTATATTATTGATAAATACACAACATTCGAAGGACCACTCATTATGGATTTCTTGCTCCTAAGTCTACTCATCATCACCATCGCCCTATTAATCATCCTGCTTTTAAAAAACAGGCAGAATGATGACGACTCTTTAGTTCCGAAAATGCTTGACTTCGAAAAGAAATTGGACAATTACGACAAGAATCTAAAGGACGAGTTTGAAAGGAACAGGAACGAGTTTTCAAATAGTAACAGGGAATCCCGGAAGGAGTCCATGGAAACCATTACCATTTTCAAGGATTCCGTAAACACCAAGATTGACACCTTGACAAAAAATACGCAGGATACCTTAACCTTAAGCCAAAAAACATTGATGGATACTTTGACAAACCGCTTGGACGCTCTTTCAAAGACCACACAGGAGAACCTTTCCAAGCAGCAGGATAGCGTTGAAAGGAAATTAAAGGAAATCCAAGAAAGTAACGAAAAGAAACTTGAACAGATGCGTGCCACAGTTGATGAAAAACTGCAAACCACGCTTGAAAAAAGATTGACATCCTCCTTTGAACTTGTTACGAAACAACTTGAAGCCGTCCAGAAAGGGCTTGGCGAAATGCAAAACCTTGCCAATGATGTTGGTGGACTAAAAAGGGCATTGACGAATGTAAAAACAGCCGGCGGCATGGGCGAAATTCAACTTGAGACAATCTTGACTGATTTCCTTTCTGTCGAACAGTTTGAAAAGAACGCACACCCGAATCCATCGAATCCCAGAAAGGTTGTTGAATTCGCCGTAAAAATTCCTTCAAAGGATACAGAACGTGACTTTATTTACTTACCACTGGATTCAAAGTACCCCGCAACGGTTTGGGATAATTTGTCGCAGGCTTACGAACAAGGTGACAAGGCGAAAATTGAAGCCCTACGCAAACAGTTGGAAACCGAGATTAAAAAATTCGCCAAAGATATTAAGGACAAATATATCGAGGTGCCATACACAACCGATTTTGGAATTCTGTTTGTCCCGTTTGAAAGTTTATACGCCGAGTTAAACCGTATACCCGGACTGATTCAAACTCTTCAGAACGAAACTAAAGTCACTGTTGCAGGGCCTTCCACATTAACCGCATTATTGAATAGCCTGCAAATGGGCTTCCGCACCCTGGCGATTCAGAAGGAAACCAGCAAGGTCTGGGATTTACTTGGAGCAGTAAAAACGCAATTTGAAAAATTTGGTACAGTTCTTGAAAAAACGAAGGAAAAACTTCAAACAGCAGCAAAGGAAATCGAAAACGCCGAGCACCGAAGCAAACAAATAGAAAAGAAACTGACAAAAATCAGTGCGTTGCCGGATGAGGCGGATTCGGCGAAATTGCTGGATATAGAGGACGAGAACTAACAGCCAGCCTTGTCCATATAGTCCTTAGGGCATCATGATGTCGTTGCGGAGCACGGAGCGCACGGCCTTTGCGGCACCCACCGCCTTCTTTTTCCAAGCGACATCGGCGGCATCCGTCGTGAGCGCATACGGGGATTCACCACCCGCTCCCGCGCGATAAACATCCTCGTTCTCGAGGCCACCTGCAAGCACGTGGTCGCGGAACCCGAGGTAGTAGGCATTCTGCGAGAAGAATACCGACGGCTGTTCTGCGGAGCGTTCCTGGGCAAGCAAGTCGTAACCCCAGAAATGGTTCGGTTCGCGCACCTGCGCAAGGTCAAAGATTGTCGGGCCCAAATCCAGCTGCGAGGCGACATCTTCGCGAATCGTCAGCCCGTTAAGCAGGCTTGTATCCGGCGCAAAAATCCCGATAAAAATCTGCGATGCGGAAAGTCCGAGCGGTTGCGGGACCATGTAATCGATAGAATCTACGGGAGTATCGTGGTCACCCAGGATAAAGATAACCGTATTCCCGAAATCGGGACGCTTGGAAAGCGCGTCGAAGAACCGCCCGAGTTGCTGGTCGGTATAGCGTATCGCATTCCGGTAACGCGCCATCGCGTCTTCGGGCTTTTCGGCATATGCATCGGGATAGCCGTAGAACGGAATATGCGAGGAAATCGTGTTGAATGAAAGTTCCCAGGCACTATCCGCAGACATCTTGTCGAGCAAATCAATCGCGAGATCCACGCCCAAACTATCTGCAGTACCTTCCACCTTCTCCTCGCCTATCAGGTGCCAATCCTTATCGAAGAACTTCTCGATAAAGGGCAGCGTGTGGTCAAAAATCGGGTTCGATACCGTCGCATACGCGCGATGATAGTTTGTCAGGTATTCGGGCCAGCCCTTAAACTTGTTTGCCGCATAGAAACTAGGAACGTCACGGTTCGGGTGCGAGGGGAACCCCATGTAGGTCGCCATCGTGCCGCGCACCGTCGGGTAGCCCCCGCTAAAGGCGTTCTTGAACCAAAGCGCACCCCCCAGCGTGTTGCCGGCAGAATCTTTTTCAAAGTATCCGCCGTTCGCCAGTTTCCAGATATTCGGAGCCACTGCAGTATCGCCATCAAGCATCTTGTTGAAGATGCGGCCCTTGAACGACTCGCCCATGATGAACACGATGTTATAGGGCTTTTTTGCCTTGTATTCGTGCGTAGGGGCGCCACGGTACATCGGGAGTTCCAAGGCATCGTTGCGGCCTGCCGCAAAGTCCTTCGGCAGGAAGGCATCCAGGTCGCTGACGAGTTCCTCGGTAATCTTCGCATTGTCGTGTATGAACTCGAAAGTCTCGACCGCCGCAATGTGCAAAATCGGTGCGGTAAGCGTATGCTTGCCGAGCGTAAACCGCATATCCACCTTCGTGTGCGTCACCGGGATTTCAATCCACCCGCGCGTACCCGTAAGGAACAGCACGAGCGGCACCAGCGAGAGCGCCATACCGACAGCAAACATCACGCCGGGAATTTTCCGGGAAGCGGGTTTCCAGGCTCCATTGCGGTTATCGAGCACGAGCGTCTGGCGGCGTACGCGCAGCCGGAGCGTATAGGCCACCACGAACGCGATTGCACCCGCAAAGCAGAGCACGACCATCGATACCCAGAGTACCGTACCGAGCAGGTCGCCACCCAGCGTAGAAACCGTCGTGGCATCGGTGATGTTCGAGATATGGAAATACGTGCGAAGGAAGGAATAAGAAAGACGCTGGTGCGAAAAGCGGAACACGTCATAGTCAGCAATCGCCACGAAGAAGTATAGCGCGTAGAAAACGGCAAGCCCGCGGGGAGAACGGGCAAACCCGAACAGGGCCGCCATCACGAGGATTGCGCCAAACGCCATGAAAATCTGCCAGAGGGTCTTGCCCTCGAACATTTCGGCCATCGAAAGCCCAAGCGGGTCCGGCAAACTGTAGAAAAACACCAGCAGCACGCTCTGTACCACAAGGGCGACAAGCGCCATTGCGAGGTAGGGATTCTTGAAACACGAAACTATTTTATCAATCAAGCGCACTTTTACACCTTCAAGATAAAATCAACAGCGTGTTCGAGGTCCTCGACCTGGCGGGCATGGACCTGCGCGTAACGCTTGGGGGCACGTGCCGCATACTCGTCGTAAATCTTGGAATCGAGCAGTTGCACCAGGCGGTTCTTGATCTCGCTGACGGAATACGGGTCAAAGTACAGCACCGCGTCGCCGCACACCTCGGGAACCGAAGTCGTGCCGCTCGCCGCCACGGGCACGCCATAGCGCATGGACTGTACCGGCGGGTAACCGAAGCCCTCGTTCAGGCTCGGGAACACGAACGCGTACGCATTCTGGTGCAAGAACTCCAGTTCCTTGTTTTCCACATAGCCGAGAAGCACAAAGCGGTCTTTATGCTTGAGGTGGCGCAGGTAGGCACGCGCATTCGTCGCCCCGGTAATGACCATCTTCATGTCGAGCGACTTGCCCTGCGATTCATACAAGCCCACCAGTTCATCGAACGCACGGGCGGCGCGCAGGTTGTTCTTTTCCCAGCGGGCTCCGCTCGTGAGCAAGAAGTACTTTTTCGCGGCAACACCAGGCGGCAGGAACCCCTGCGGTTCGTATTCCGTCATCGGGCTATAGAATACGGGAATTTCCAGATTCAGGAGTTCCGGGAAGAACGCCTTGATGGAGGCTCTGCTATGCTCGCTCACCGTAATCGTACGCGCCTTGCCTTCGGCCATGCGCTTCGCCAGGTCCTGGTACTTGGGCTTGTAGAAATACTTCTTCCAGCTTTCGCGGTAACGCACCAGCGCCTCGAATTTCTGCCCAATCTTTTTGGCAAAGCCGACACCCGCCCAGCTGTACTGCATTTCCAGTGCACGCACGCCGTGCCAGGTAAACACGAAATCCTTCACGTCAATCGCCCACTTCTTTTCGAGCGAATAGAGCGGCGTATAGAAGGTATCTATCTTGTTTGCGTCAATAATTTCCTGCGGAGTCTGCACATTGATATCGAACAGCGGGATATCCTTCTTTTTGCAGGTCTCGATAATTTCCGGGTCCAGATACTTGCGGCTATCGTAGGCGCAGAAGAGTGACAACGATGCATCGGCCACTTCGGCAGGCTCAGTGACCTTGCCATAAAGACGCTTTACCAGCGCCCAGAAAATCACTTCGCCGTAACTGCCACCACCGTGGAACTTGGCGCTATGGATGGGCTGTACCGCAACCAGATTGAAAAGTAGGTTCATCGCTACCTCCCCAGGACTTTTCCGAAAACTCTCAAGGGTAGCACCAGAACCGGCAAGTGCTTGTAAATCCAGGCCAATGACTTCGCGAAAGCGTAACTGCGAATAATGTAGGCACCACCGGCACCCACCTTGCGGGTCTGGAATTCAAACTCTTCCTTGGCATGGGCAATCACGTCGTCATAGTATTCGTTGATGGTAATGCTCTTGTCGGCGTTGACCTTCACCGGAATGTTCTTCAGGTTGGTGTAGAAGTCCTTGCGCAAAATCTTCGGCAAGAACAGGTCCATGCTTGCAGGCACCTTGTGACCGCGGGTATCGATGATGCGCGAACCGAAGAAGTGCAGTACCTTCGCCGTCGGGAGGAATCGGTTACCGTATGCCAGCTGGCAGTTCCAGCCACCGGGCATCTTCTGGGTGATGTAGCCGAACTTGAAGTTCGTCTCGGCAAGGCTCGCCATGTCGTACGGGAAGTTCTTGGACACGCAATAGAGCCAGAGTTCATGCCACGTCTCGAAGAACTTGCGGGCTTCGAGAGTGTCTGCCGCAAACATCACTCCCCCGTTAAAGATCTCGTCGTTCAGAATCGGCGAGAAGCCCATCATCTTCGCGTTGTTCAAGACCTTCTTGCGGTTGATGGCCTTCGAGAGGTTCGTATGGAAGTCAAGCACCGCATAGATGCCTCCCTTCCATTCCTCGGGAATCGAGAGGTCGCCTACAATCGCGATGTCCGAATCCATATAGAGGAAATCGCCGTCAATCACGTTGCGCATGACCGTCTTGAGGTAACGGGAACGCAGCATCGGCGTGAACTTCTCGTCGAGCGTAAGCACCTTGAGTTCATCGACCGCATCCTTGAGCACGGCACGCGGGCCGGTGAGCGTTTCTGCCGTCTTGTCGTCGGTCAAGAGCGTTACGAAGGCGCCCGGGTTATGCACGCGCAGGGAGGCTATCGCCACGAGTGTCTGCTCGCAGAAAAAGTCCTTCGGGGAACTGGTCAGAACAAAAAGGTACTTGGTCATGGGCTAACCTCCCCCATCAATTTGACTAGTCCAGCGGAATCGTGGACTTCGCGTTTTCAAAATCCTCGACCGTATCGAGTTCGCAGGAGAAAAAGTCCGACGCATCCAGAACAGAATACGTATGGCCCTGCGGAATCAGGCGTTCGAAGGCAAGTTCGTAGAACGTATTTTCCAGGTGTTCCACGTTCATCATCTTTTCAAGTTCAGCGTAAAGGGCGGTAGAATAGCCCGCGCCAATCTTTTCGATACCGAGGCTTTCACCTGCGGCAGCCTTCGGCGAGCAGGTCTTGCTGATTTCGGAAATATTCCCGTCTGCACCGAGAACGACCTTCATTTCTTCTTCGCCGAGTTCATGGCGAATGAGCGTAAGCACGTTCGCTGCCTTGGAGGCGAGCACATTCTTCACGATTTGCGGGTCATAGAGCAGGTCGCTATCGAGCAGCAGAAATTCCTTGCCCGCAACCGCCTGGCCTGCCAGCCACAGGGAATAGATGTTATTCGTGGAATCGTAAAGAGCGTTATGGATGAAGGTCGTGCGGATGGAATCGCCGTAATGTTCCTTCACGAAATTCTCAATCATGTGGTTCAGGTAACCCGTCACGATTACGAATTCCTGGATACCGGCGCCCTTCAGGGCATCCATGGATCGTTCCAGAAGCGAACGACCCTTCACGTCCAGGAGGCACTTGGGCGTATTGTCCGTGAGCGGGCGCAAGCGCTTCGCCATACCTGCAGCAAGAATTACGGCAATCATACGGCAGCGCAACGCTTGATGGTGTCGACCACCACCTGAATCTGTTCCTTACGGCCCAAGGTAATGCGGAGGCAGTCCTCGAGACCCTTGTCGCTCATGAACTTGATCTTGTAATCCTGTTCGGCCATGGCCTTCTGCAGGGTTTCCTTGATGCGGGTCGGGTACTTGATCAAAATGAAGTTTGCGACACTCTTGTAAACCTTGAAGCCCGGCAGGTTGCCGAGTTCCTTCTTGAACAACTGGCGGTCCCATTCCATTTCATCGGCGACCTTGCGGTAGTGATCTTCACTTTCGATGGCGGCCATCGCCACGGCTTCGCTAAAGCGGTTGTAGCCGAGATACTTGTTGGCGTAACTCAGGAAGGATTCGTGACCCTTGCCCATGAAGCCAAAGCCCATACGCAGACCCGGGAGGCCGAAGAACTTGGAAAGCGTGCGGGAAATAATCAGGTTCGAATACTTGTTCACGAGCGGAGCGATATAGGCGGTATCCGTTGTAATGAAGGAGGCGTAGGCCTCATCGATCAGCACCATCGTATCGCTCGGGATATTTTCCATGATGCGGCCGATCTCTTCGGGCGTAAGGCAGTTACCCGTCGGGTTGTTCGGGGATGCCAGGAGCAACATGCGCGGGTGAATCTTGTTCGTGAGCGTGATGACCTCGTCCACGTCATAGGCGAAAGTATCTTCTTTCTCGTGGAGCGGATACATCTCAAAGGAGCCGCCACATTCACCGGCGATGCGATTGTAGTACCACCAGGAGAATTCCGGAATCATGATGGTCTTGTTTTCGCCCACCATCAGGTAGTAATGGACAGCGTTCTTGAGGATATCCTCGCCACCGTAACCCAGCAGCACCTGTTCTTCGGGCACGTTGTAAATTTCGCTGAGTTTCACCGAGAAGATGCTCTTCTTGCCTTCGTCGTAAATACGGGTGTAGAAGCAGAGCTGTTCGGGGTCAAAATTCTTGACGGCGTCAAGCACTTTCTGCGAAGGCTTGAAGTTGAATTCGTTTCTGTCCAAGTAGTTCATGTTTTACCTTTTCCGGGGCCAAGCCCGATTTCAAAAACCTTTCAAAATATAAGTTTTTCCTTATTTCCACCACACGTCAAGACCGTGATTGTAGCGTTTTTCCTCGGGCGGAAGCTGCATATAGTCGCGGTAGAATTCCGACAGGTAGTAGTCATAGTTCTTGTAGCCGCTAAATTCGCGGTTTTCGAACGGGTAGTCGACCGTTTCCGCAATCTTTTCCAGGTCCAGGATGCGGTCGGTTTTGGTATCGAAGAATAGCGTCGCCACGCGGCCCGAATGGTCTGTCGGGTAGCGGCGAATCACGCGTTCCACGTAACGGCAGAAACGCTTCTTGCCCACGATGCAGGCAACGGCATAGAAGAACCTCTTGTACAGAAGCGTCCAGGCATCGTAACCCTTCGACTTGAAGTCCGTAGTAATGGCAAGCGTAATCACGCGCAAGAAGCTGCAGTACAGCACGAATGCCTTTTCAAAGAACCTAGACTTCGGAAGGCCATCAAGCGGGAAGATATCGACCCAGATTCCCATTTCGCCCTTGTGACGGTCCATTTTGACCGTAGTGCGGTTATCGTAGGCCTTTGCAATCGGATAAAAGTAGCCGTCGCAGGTATCGTCGACCAGCGTGAGCCATTCCTTATGGGCGGGAGCATTCTTGTCCTTGAGAATGGCAATCAGCTTTTCGTAGTCTTCGCGCAAGAGGCAAATATCAATGTCGTCGTCCCAGGGAATGTAACCCTTGTGGCGCACCGCACCCAGGAGCGTGCCGTAAGCTAGGCTGTACTTCAAGTTATTCTCTTTACAGATGCGCTGGATCTCGTCCAGAATGGACATCTGGATTTCGCGACATTCCTGCTGTTCAATCTTTTTCATCTTTAGCCCTTCCCGCTAGTAAGTTTTTCCCTATCGGCATCCATCTTCTTTTTCACAATCTTCCAGTAGATGCCAAGCAAGGCAAGAACCCCGAGGTAAATCCCGCCCTTTTCGACAAGCGAAAAGTCCGGTTGCTTTACGTTAATCATTACATAGAAAGTAATCAAGCCGATAATCCATACCACCTGGGACACAAGCCTTATGGAATAAGGCCGGTAGCCCATCTTGAGCAAGTAAATATTGTTGCAGATAATGGCGACCACGTTGTAGCCGAGCATCGAGAGTGCTGCACCCACAAGCCCGAATGCAGGTATCAGGAAGTACCCAAGCGCAAGCGCCACGCCCAGCGAAATCACGTCCATAATCAGGGAGTAGAAACTCTTGCCCATGCCGTTCAAGACCACGATGGACATGCCGCCGAAACCCGCAACCAGGTGAACCAGGAGGAGTATCCCGAGGGCTTCGGGCTGCACAATAAAGTCCTTGCCCGCAATAGAGAGGATCTCGCCCGGGAAAAGCACGATAAAGAACCCGATAAGCAACTGGATGAACGTCACCATGAACACGCAGTAACTATAGACCGGCTTGAGGTCCGTCTTGAGGCGTTCCTTGTCCATGCCCGCAACAACCGGGGTAAGGATAGGAGTAAAGCCCACGCGGATAGTCTGGAGGGCATTCGAGATGGTAACCATGATGCCGTAAGCACCCGCCTTCTCGGGCCCGAGGAAGAGCATCACCAGCCAGAGGCTAGAGCGCGTGAGGAACGAGGAAACAAACTCGCCGAACCCGAGCGGGAGCGAATAGAGCAGCAGGCTCTTTGAGACCAACTTGCCCGGATTCATGGGCATCTCGGGGAACTGGCGGCGCACCAGCACAAAGTGCACGCAGAAACCTACCACCTGGCCCACAAGCAAGCCCAGCGGAAGCGCATGCGGGACACCCAGGAAATAAAGCGCGATGGATACCGCGGGGGCGAGTGTCACCGTCAGGAACGAATTGACGAACACGGCATTCTGCGGACGGCGGTTCCCTTCGGATGCGGTACTGAAAACGTAGGTACCCACATAGAACAGGAGGGATACTGCGTACCAGGGCAGTTCCTTCGAGATATAGGGCGTAAAGGAGCCAACAAAAATGACGCCGGTGCAGAAAAGCGCGATACCGGCACCGATCCAGAACGATTCCATGATGCCGTCATGCGCGGCACGGTTGTTCAACTTGTTCTGCGGCAGGTACCAGTAGAGGCCCTTGTCGAGCCCGAGCGTCGCCGAGTGCGCGATCGTGAGGAGGAGCGTCTGTGCAGAAACGAATATACCGAATTCGGCGGCACCGAAAATGCGCGCCATCACGAACGTAAGGAGAGGTCCGCAAACCTTGAGGATTGTCCCCACCACGTTCACGATCATCGCCTTCTTCAGGAACTTGCTGTCGGTCTCTAGATTGCCCATAACAGGCCAAAAATAGATTTATTTTGCACCGGCCCCGAGAACCCTAAAGCCATATTCCGATGAATTATCTATATTGCCCGATAAAGTTCAGGGTAATGGACTTTTCAACTCGAAAACCGGGATTTTAATCATGTTCAAGACCATCGCCATCGGCTGCGACCACGCCGCGTTCGAATACAAGGAAAAACTCGTCAAGTTTCTGGAAGACAAGGGCTACAAAGTGCTCGACATGGGTACCGACTCCACGGAATCCTGCGACTACCCGATCTTCGCCGACAAGGTCTGCAACAAGATTACCAGCAAGGAAGCGGACTGCGGTATCCTCATCTGCGGTACCGGGATCGGCATGAGCATGGCGGCAAACAAGCACAAGGGCATCCGCGCTGCCGTCTGTGGCGACCTCACCTCCTGCGAATTCACCCGCCTCCACAACGATGCGAACGTGCTCTGCATGGGCGCCCGCATTATCGCCTACGCACAGTGCGAGGTGTTCGCCACGAAGTTCCTCGAGACGGAATTCATGGGCGGCAAGCACAAGAAGCGCATCGACATGTTCGAGCCGGCCTAGTTTTAGGAGCATTTTCCAAAATTTGAGGAAATTGCAGAAATTTCGTTCACTTTCGTGCTTTTTTTGCTAAATTAATTAACGTATGGTGCAGTTCAGTCAAACTTCATGGCAAGAGTTTTCGCTTCCGAATGTCTTGGAAACGCTTCAATACGCTCCCCTGAACCTGACTGTCGGCAAAGAGCCCAAGCTCCACTACATTTTCCCGAAAGAACTCAACGCAGGGGCAACCGTCAAGTACCAGCTGCAGTACGGCTTCAGGGTCATCCGCTGGACCGGCATCATCAGTTCGGTAAAGGATAACCAGATTACGGTCCGCCTTGGCCAGGGTCCCTTCCGCGGATTTACCGCAAGCCACAAGTTCGTTTCCGAAGGGCACATGACCGCCTGCTACGACGAGCTCTCTTTCCAGGGGCTGATCGGCATTCCCGAAGACATTTTTGCAGGCATTATCGCAGGCGCAAGCCTGGTCTACGGGATTTTCGCCCGCAAGGACACCCGCGACATAGTCCTCGCCGTTGAATCCCAGAAGAAGACGCAGGCGTTCGAATCGCTCGACCTGGGCGCCACGGCGGGTTAGTCCCGCACCGGGGGTTCCGCCACCATGTACACTTCACTGAAACAGGCCCTGCTCGACTTGGAAAAGGCGGGGATGCTCAAGCGTGTCCACGAGGAAGTGGACCCGTACCTGGAAATGGCGGAAATCGCACGGCAGGCCTTCGACAGCAAGGGGCCGGCACTCCTATTCGAGAAGGTGAAAGGGAGCAGGTTCCAGGCAGCTTGCAACATCTTCGGGACCCGCGAACGCATGGACTTCTTGTTCCGGGACACCCTCGAAAGCACCAGGACCGCAGTACAGTTCAAGTCCAACCCCGCGGAATTTTTCCGGCATGCAGGCCCCGCCACTTTATTGCGTGCGGCAAGGGCTGGCATCCGTTCGCTCCCCAGGCGTTCGGGCAGTATCCGCGACTTCGAGGAATGCACCCTCGCAGACCTCCCGCAAATCGTCGGCTGGCCCGAAGACGGCGGGCCGTTCCTCACGCTCCCGCAGGTAGCGACACTCCCGGGTAGCGACGCGAAGATCCTTACCGCGAATCTCGGCATGTACCGCGTGCAGATTGCGGGGAACGACTTTGCACCGGACGAATGCGGAATCCACTACCAGATTAACCGCGACATCGCACGCCACCACCGGAAGGCCATCGAGGAAGGCCGCCCCCTCAAGGTGAGCGTTTTCCTGGGCGGGCCTCCCGCGCATACCGTCGCCGCGGTAATGCCCATGCCCGAAGACCTCTCGGAACTCACCTTCGCCGGAATGCTCGGCGGGATGCGCTTCCGCTACTTTATGCACGAGGGCTATATCGTCTCGAGCGATGCGGACTTTTGTATTTTGGGTGAGATGGCTCCAGAATTGAAACCCGAAGGCCCATTCGGCGACCACGTGGGATACTACTCCGGCAAGCACCTATTCCCCTACCTGAAGGTGAAAAAGATGCTCTGCAAGAAGAACGCAATTTTCCCATTCACCTCCGTAGGCAGGCCCCCGAAGGAAGACACGATTTTCGGGGAGTTCATACACGACATTACCAAGCCGATGGTACCCTCGTCGCTCCCGGGCGTAGAGGCGGTCCACGCGGTCGACGCATCGGGCGTGCACCCGCTCTGCCTCGCCGTCGCGAAGGAAAACTTTATTCCCTACATAAAGCCCGAGGAACGCGAACCGCTTGAACTTTTGAAGACCGCAAATGCGCTGCTCGGGTTCAACCAGGTTTCGCTCGCGAAGTACCTGATGGTGGCGGCGAAGGAAGACGCCATCGCCGATGAAGCGGGCATTAAACAGCCCGCTGGCAAAAATCAGGATGTTCGCGGGACAAGGAACTCCGCTGGGCAACTGGATGCCCGCGACGTTCCGGCATTCTTCGCACACGTACTGGAGCGCGTAGACTTCGCGCGGGATCTACACTTCCAGACCTCCACATTTATCGACACGCTCGACTACACGGGAACGCGCCTCAATCACGGTTCCAAACTCGTAATTGCCGCGGCAGGCGTCAAGCGCCGCGAACTGCACGAGAACCGCAATGACCTTGACGTGCTTGTACTGCCCGCCGGCTTTAGCAATGCAAGAATCGCGATGAAGGGCGTTCTCGCCATACAGTGGAACGGCGGCGAACTAAACGGCGACTACATGCGGGCGCTCCGCGACGCCCTCGCCAGTTGGGAATACCGCGAGAACTACCCGTGGGTGAGCGTCATGGACAACACTTCCACTATCGGCGACAACTCGCAGCAGAGCCTCGATGATTTCCTATGGACAACGTTCACGCGTTCCGACCCCGCACAGGATATCTACGGACTGAACGAGCGCTTTGTGCAGAAGCACTGGGCGATAGACGCGCCGCTTATCGTCGACGCCACCGCAAAACCCAGGCACCAGAAGATGCTTACCGTAAGCGACTCGGTCAAGCAACGCGCCGCAGAAATACTTGCAAATGCCGGGAGGGAACATGCGTAAGTTTCCCCTGGCCATTCTTGCCCTTGCGCTCACGCTCACGAGCACAGCCTCCGCACACGGGGGCAAGTGCGGCATGCACTTTGCAATCCAGAACAGCAAGCAGCCCAAAAGCGTGCTGCACCCAGCCGCCGCAACCCGGATTAAGGACTGCGACGCACGCGAATACTACGACAGCGTCTACACCCGCGAAACGGAACACTTCCAGATATTCTACACGCTCGGTGAAGGCCCGCACGCCACCTCGCCCGAATTCATCGACTCGCTTGCCGTAACACTCGAGAAGGCACTCACATTCCACACGAAGACCATGAGAATGCGCGCCCCCCTCGGGCTCGATACCACAAGCCACTTCCAGATGCCGGTAAAGGATGGCTTCTACCCGGTCGAGGTCGCAGAGCTCGACTTTCTCCGTGACCCGAGAAGCGTGCTCAAGGCAGACGCCTGCAACGGATGCTACGGCGTGACATACTCAAGCCCCAAGGATTACCACAAGTCCGAAATCATCATCGATAACGACTTCAAGTACGTACCGGAGGGCTCAACCACCACAGCCTCCGTCGAAAGCGATGGCAAGGAATGCCACTACCTCGCCTCGACGGTCACCCTGTACAACACGACATACCAGTACTCCTACAACGAGAATTTCGCCAAGGGCATCCGCGTAACCATATTCCACGAGATGTTCCATGCCGTGCAATTGCGCTACATGGACCTGTACAACCACTGGACTTACTGGATAGAGGCTTCCGCGGCGGCAAACGAGGAACTCGGTGCACCCGAAATAAACGACTACATCCTGTACCTCAACAGGATCTTCGGCTTCACGGGAACCCCCCTAGATAATCTAAAGGACGACTACTGCCTTGCAATATTATACCTGTACCTCTACACCCACGTAGACAAGCACTTTGACAAGGAAATCTGGGAACTTTTCGAAACCGCGCCAAATACAGCCTTCAAGGAACACTTCAAGAAGATTCTTGACAAGCGAAAACTGGAAGGCGATTCGCTGTTTCACGACTTTGCGACCTCCATCGCACTCTCTGGGAAGAACGCGAAATCTGTAAGCAAGTCACATTGGATTTACGAGGACCAGTCCGAATGGGGCCACCCCATCGCCATCCCCACTGAAACCATCAAAGACTCTTCCGATCACGACCGTTTTGCCCCCCAAGCGCCTGTATACGCCTTCAACTTCTACAGGGGCGGAATCCCGAACATCGACACTTACAAGGGCAAGGCATCGGCACTCGTGTTCAACGGCGACAAGATAGACATCCGCGGAATCTCGAACACGTCAGCGCTCGATTCCATACTGAAGGACTCCTTCTTCGCAGATTCCATCATGTGGGTATTCAGCAGTTTTGACGACCCGAAACTCATCCCCGAGATTGTCAAGGATTCCACGCTGCGCGCCTACCCCATGCCCTGGCGCGGCAACGGCTCGCTCTGCTTTACGCCGCTCCCCGAATCCAAGAAGTTTATCGAGATAAGGAACGCCCGCGGAGACCTAGTGCTGCGCGAGCCCTACGAAAGAACGACGCACTGCATCGACGCAGACAAGGTAAAGGACTCGATGAAACCCGGCGTGTACCGCTTCCGCGCCGGCTCCAGCGGCAAGACGCAGAAATTCCTAGTCGTGTACTAGGATTGCACGCAAAAATATAAAGCGAACACTTGAACGAAGTGAATCCGTGAGCCAAAAACGACTCGTATTAACGAGTCGCGATGGCGAGAGCGAGTGAGAAACCAGAGTTTTTTCACCAGCAATAACGAACGAGCGGTCGTGTTAAAGCGTGCGGAGCACACGATGAAGCCAACATTATTTAATAGCGCAGGTTAAAGCAACTCCCCAATCCACGGGAATATGTTATCCTGGTTCTCGAGCTTAGTCAAAAGCGAAGTATCGGGCCGTTTGCGGCCCATCGCAAGGCCGGTCATCGCAGCGGCATATAGCGCACACACGTTCCTATAGTGCGTATTCTCGCGGAAGCGCGCGTAGTCTGCCGCAGACTTGTTGTGAATCATGAACGCCCAGTCCGAAGCCTGGAACAGCAGGAGTTCGCGGGCCATCTGCGCGTAGAACCTGCGGAACAGTTTTGTCTGCGCAGTCTTACCCTTCTTCTCGCGGGCAACGAGCGCGCGGCGGAACTCTTCCATCATGCCGCGCATGCGGAAGAATAGCGGGTACGCGTGACTCACCTCGTCGTTCATCCAGACTTCACCAAAACCGCCCTCGCCCCATGAGGAGAATATTGGGCTATGCACCGCCCCGTCGCAGGAGGAATACATCGTGGTCTCGAGCGAAGCCATCTCCACTGTGTTGGATGCGGCGGCACGCTCGAACATCTTCTCGATAAACAGCGGGCCCTCGAACCACCAGTGTCCAAAGAGTTCCGCATCGTAGGGGCACAGGATAGACACCTTGTTGCCTTCCATGTTCGGGAGCAGTTCGGTGACGGTAGCCTCGCGGTTCGCCACAAAGAGTCGCGCGTGGTCCTCTACCAGGCGCATCGCGTTCCACGGGCGATAAATCTGCTTGTCTTCGCTGCCGGTAATGCGGTAGTACTTGAGGCCGGTCTCGATAGGAGTATCGCCCGCCATAAAGTAATCGCCCAGGTAGTTGCGGTCGCGTTCGCTTGCGATATCCTTGAAGAATTCGCGGTACTCGGGATGCCCCGGGTAACCCGTCTTGCGGCTCCATACCTCCATGGAGCTCGCCTGTTCGCGGCCCATGCAATAAAGCCCCGCAGGGGTCTTTATTGGCGCAAATACTCCGTACTTGGGCGTGGGTCTAGCCAAAAGCACGCCGTGGGTCTCGAGGAAGAAGTACTTGAACCCGAACTCGGCAAGGAGCGTGTCCAGCCCCTCAAAATACCCACACTCGGGGAGCCAAAGCCCGCTGGGCCTCCGCCCGAAGGCTTCTTCGAAAGCTCGCACCGTGACACCCAACTGCAGTTTAATCGCCTGCACGTCAGACTGATATGCGGGTAAAAACGGGTGCGTCCCCACGCAGGTAAGGAGGTTCAGCTTTCCGCAATCCTCAAGTTGCCTTAGCGCAGGCACAATCTCGCATTTGCAATCGCGTTCCCACGTGTCTATGAGTGCAACCTGACGACGGTAATAGAAATCCACTACGGGCGAAAGCTCGTCATTCCCACGGGCACGTTCACGATCCTTCTCGATGAGTTCCATCTGCCTGTGCAGATGACGCGTGAACTTTTCCAGCAACAAACTGTCGGTAAGCATCGCGAGGAGCGCAGAGGAAACGCTCAGGTTGAGCGTCCCCGGCACTCCCTTCTCCTGCAGGCGGCGAAGCATCTGAATAAGCGGCAGGTACGTCTCCGCCATAGCCTCGAAAAACCAGTTCTCTTCCAGGAACCGGTCATATTCGGGCTCGCGCACAAAAGGCAAGTGCGCGTGCAGTAGCAGGTGTATTTTACCGGGCGCGGACAATGAGTCCTCGTGGGTTTCGAGCAGGCTAGCCTACTCCGTACGCTTTACGACGATAGGCACGATCGTTGTCGGGAAGTCGCCATCCTTGTCGGTAGCGAACACCGGAATAATCTTCGTGCAGTCCGGCAGGTCTTCCTCAAAGCTGAAGGTGCCATCCGGGTTCAGCGGGAACGGTTCGCCACGCACCTGGAGGTGTGCATCCGGGCGGGTTCCGCCGTAGACGATCAGGCGGGTCTTGACCCACAGGAAGAAATCCTTGCCGTAGTTCACGGAATCCTTCGGGAGTTCCAGCTTGTTGCTCTTGAGGGCGGCACTGGAAAGTGCGCCGGAGAACATGGAGCCCGAAGAGCTGGAGAGCGTGCCGAGCGCATTTTCGAGCCAGTTCTTCGCAGACATGCTCGAAAGTCCTGAACTGCCGAAGCCGCCCATGGCGGCACCACCGAGGGATGCCTTCACGAACACGTCATCGACATTCACTTCGGAACCTTCCGGAGAGTAAGCCTGCACCGGGACAGATTCCACGAGCGGCATAAAGTTCTTGCCCTGCGCAAAGCCGAGCACGGCAACCGTAGAGTCGGTAGCCTTGTTTTCCACATACCAGCTGCGGGCATCGGCAGGAACCACCACGTCGCGGAACTTGCGCTTCTTGGCACGCTTCACGGTAAGGTCACCCGAAACGTCGAACAGGCGGAGCACCAACTTGCCCTTGCCCTTCTTGGCACGCTTGATACGGTCCTCGGAAACTTCCCAGAAGGCCTGCATCCAGTTCGGGTCCTTCTGCATGAGCACGAGGTATTCAGGGTCGAAGTTCTGCGCCATGCTGGCGGTCTTCGTAACAGGCTTTGCGGCAGCCTTCGGGGCGGCAACCTTCACCGTCTTCGCAGGCTTCCTTTCGGTAGACTTGAGCACGACATCGGTCTGTTCCGACGCCTTCGGGGCAGACTTTGCCGAAGCCTTAGCCGTCACCTTCGCGGCAATCTTTGCAACAGGCTTTGTTGCAGACTTCGTAGCAGTCTTCGCGGCCGTCTTGACAGCGGCCTTTGCCGTAGCCGTCTTTGTCGCGACCTTGGTTGCCACCTTCTCGGCTTCCTTCGCGACAGACTTCACGGTCTTCTTGATCTTGGAGGTCGTTTCCTTTACGGCCTTTTCTACCACCTTCTTGGTGGCCTTCGTCTTTGCTGTTTTTTTCGTAGCCATTACTAGCCTCCTTCGAAAAATTACCTGCGGGACTGTCCCCAGCTCCCGATACCCATCAACCCGAGACGCACGCCCAGGAATACCTCTTCCCAATTGCCCTTGGATTCAGAAATACGCTTGCCGCCCTGGAGAGCGAGATCCACGGCAATGCCCTTCCTGCCCAGCGGGAAATTCGCACCAACAGAACCGCCAATCTCATAGACATCCTCGATGTACCAGTTCTTGAACCATGCACCTGCACGGTACGTAATCCTGTCCCAGAACGGATCGTAGTAAAGTCCGCTACCATCGCGCTGGTAACCGATAGAGGCGACAAAGTCATCCTGTGTCTTGGTCACGCTACGCATATCGTAACTGTGGCCTATGTTCTCGACATCCTCGTCCCAGACGCGCCACTGCAAATCCATCATCACGTTGTGCCTCTTGGCCAGGCGGTAGTTGACGCCGGTCGCGAACATGGCCGGGACTTCGATGCGACGGTCAATCTTGCTCGGCACAAGCGTATCGACTTCAGAGAAGCGGAAGTTGTATTCCAGTTCGTTCAAGAGCGTATAGCCCGTCGTGTACGAGAAGTAGAACGAGGACTGGCGCCCGCGATACTGGATAGAACCCGTGTAGTAGCCGGGATGGTGTTCAATTTCCCAGGAGCCATCCACGTAGTCCGTAATGTCCTTGTTGTTGGTCGCCCACACATCCTCTTCGGCAACGGCATCCTTGTTCGGGCCAAGCGTAAGGCTGCGCTTCATGCTACCCATCACAACGTGCATCGCCGCACCCAGAGAAATATTGCGGAGGTACGGGAGACGCACCGCATACGTCGGCACAATCTCGTACACGCTACCGTTATATTCAATCTTCGCCTCGGCAGCACTGGCAGAATCCGAGATTTCCTCGCGGATCACAGAAGAATAATGCTGCCAGAGGGAAACGCCGAACGCACCAAAATCGCCCATCGGGAACGAGAGGTTGAACGACGGCATGGCAAGGTTCTTCGTGAAGTAGCTATCGCCATGACGCTCTGCCGTATAGAATTCCAGAAGGAAGTTCAGGTTGAACACGACCTTCGTATCAAAAGCCATACGGGCCGGGTTGGTAACGGAAAGCCCCTCGGCCTCGCCCGTCTTGGCACCGCCCGCATACCCACGACCAGCTGCGGCAGCAGACCCGCCGACCACATTTTCTTCACCGAGAGCATCGAGACCTATCATCGACGCCTGCGTAAACGCGACAAGGCAAACAATAAGACCTAGAATCTTTTTCATTCTTCACCCCCGCGCTTGGTGGCAAGCCAGAGTTTTAAGGTTGCCGGCTTGCTGAACGATGTACCGAAGTCGTATCGGGCGTAATCGAAATGGCTAAAGAACACGTACGACGTATCAGTCTTGCCCGTCGTCGAATCCTTGAACGCATAGTCCACATAGGCAGAATCCATCGACTGCAGCATCGGGTAACCGAGACGCACCATCATCTTGAGGTTGCGCCCGCTCTTTGCCTGGTTGATAACGTCGCGCATGCCGTAGGTGACCTGCAGCGAAAGCGAGTCTCCATCGAAGAACACCAGGTTCGGGTGTCCCGATTCAACAATCATCTTGCGATTAAGCCTGTACTCTTCCATCTTGCGGATTTCCGTATCCAGGCTATCGATAAACGTACCGACCACAACCTGGATGGGCAGTCCCAGTTCATTTATGCCCTCGGAATCGTCGCGCGGGAACGTAATCTGCGCAAGCACCACCGCCTGGCGCACATCGTAGCCGTCACCCTCGTCGAAGGGGAAAGCATCGCCATAGAAATCTGAAAGGGCCTCGAGAACCTTGTCGGTGGGGTACTCCACCACGATGGAATCGAGAACGCCGCCATGGAGCAAGAGGCAGCCATCGCAGGTATCCGTGTAGGTAATCACCTCGCTCATGCGGAATGCAGTAAAGTTCTTGTAGGTGGTATCGGAGAACGTCTTCACACGTATGAAAGGCGGAAGGCCACTCCCCGTACCGTAGATACGGTAGGCTCGCTTGGAATCCGGAGCGGAAAGACGCAACTGCAGGTGCGTCGCGGAACCCGCATTTTTCAGGTCCTCGACCAGCGCAGAAGGCATGGGAATCTTCACAAGGGAATCCTTCGCGCCAATGGAAAGCTCGTACGTGGTATCGGCGGAATTGTCCGCTTCCCATTCGGCAAGTTCCTCGCGCCAAGCGGAATCCTTGATATCCTTGATGCTGTCAACAAACGCCTTGGGCTTGCCCTTACCCACATCGAGCTTCCATTCCACCTTCAGGTCGAGCGTCTCTTCGTACGGGAGCGAATCGGCCGGGAAATACTTCGCGGAATAGAACGGATTGAGCACGAACAGGGTAACAAAAGCCGCAGCGGAATCCGATTTGGACAGCGAGTCGATGAACGTCGAATCCCTAAACGCAATATCGAGAACGAGGTCATGGTTCAGCCCCGCCTGGGCCCCCAGAAGCGCCCTGTCATACGCAGAAAAGACAGTCTTGCCGGCATACGCCTCCGCAGACACAGGAGTAAGGTCTTCTATGGTAACAGTCTGGACCTTGTAGCTGTCGGGCAGGCCCTGGTCGTTAAGCCAGCTGCTGAGTGCAGTATCGTCGGAATCGAAAAGGCATGCCGAAAGCATCGCGGCAAATAAACCACATAAAATCAAAAACGCGATATTTTTCTTCTTCACTCGGAACTCCGAATCGTGTTGAACATTTTTTCGGACATAAATATAGAAAAAACGGCCTGTTTTCGCCCAATTTTGCCCGGAAACGCCCCCGTCAAAGCCCTTCCCCACCCCAATAAACCTATATTTAGAACAAAGTATGAAACCCTTCATTCACCTAATCAAGCTTTTATTGCCTGTGACCGCCATTTTCTGCGCCAGCTGCGCCGACGACGATTCACAGAATTTTTACACCCACGACAGCGCCAATGACCCCGTCCCGGAATCAAGCGAAACTGTTGAACCCATCGGCCCCGTCTGGGACGAGCCCCTCACGGACCCTCGTGACGGCAGAACATACAAGACCGTAATCATAGGCGACCAAACATGGATGGCCGAAAACCTGGCCTACGAAACCGAGAACAGCTTCGGTTACGACGACAGCGTTGCCAACAGGGAAAAATACGGACGCCTCTACACATGGGACGCCGCCATGAGTGCATGCCCCAGCGGCTGGCATCTGCCAGAACACGACGAAATCAAATTCCACTTTTTCCGTATAATAAAAGGGGGAAAAGACTCGGCAGGCATCGCCCTCAAGGCGACCACCGACTGGGACGAAGATATCAGGGGTACAGATATATATGGCTT
>JAGAAW010000017.1 GCA_017615055.1 Fibrobacter sp. | reverse complement strand
CACATCAAAGGCAATCTGGTCCAAGTTCGGGGCGCCCGCCTCTTCGAGCGATTTCAGATAAAGGACATTCAGACCAGCCTTGAGGTTCACGCCCACCATCACGGAATCCCAGGTATCCCAATCGGCAGTTGGCTTGAACGTAAGCGAGCCAATCAGGTCATCGTTCATCTTCACCATAATGCGGCGCGTATCCGTCTTTCCGTGGGCATAGCGCAGCACCATCGTCGCATTGTTGTAGGCCTTCGGCGAAACCAGATGGTAGATGCCGTAGCTGTCGAGGCTGTTCTCGAAATCGTAGAAACCTTCGCCACGGAAGTTTTCATGGTTGTTGTTCGCCATACCCTTCGCATCGGTAGGCACGGCAGCCTCGATATCGCTTTTCACCGCAAGTGGCGCCGGTCCCGACTCCACCACGCTCAATATCGTAATGGTTCCGCTGCGGGTCGCTTCGCCAAAGTCAGCATTGCCACCCTTCGTGGTAATCGTGTAGGTGAATTCTCCTTCGACAAGCGGGGTGCCGCTAAAGTAGAACGAGCTTGTAGACGCATTCCAAGTCGCCGTCACACCCGCCGGTAGCCCATCCACAGTCGCGCCGTCGGCATGCTGAATCGCAAAGGTAAACGGCACAATCGAATCGCCCTTCACGATAACCTGGCTGCTGGAGCCTGCGCCCTGCTTGACTATCGCGGCAGCCTTCGGCGTATTGTCGCCAATCAGCGTAATGTCGGGCTTCGGGAACTTGTCCTTGTTGCCGTACAGCCAGAATCCCAGATGCGGAGGCTGGTTGTAGGCGGTATTCTGCCAGCTCATGCCGATGCGGTAAATCGGGTCGTGCGCGAGCGTATACATGCGATACACCGTCGGAATCGTCGTCGTGTAGATGTAAAGTTTCGAAGCGCCATCGTGCAGAATCACTTCTTCACGCCAGTCGCCCAGAATGTCTCCGCTGAAGTTCGGCGTCGCCTTGGTGGTATTGCAGCTGTTGCCCTGCATCTGGAAGAACGTCTCGTTTTTGCCCTTGGAACTATTCCATTTGCTGATGGTCGTGTTGTCCAGGAGTTCATCGAGCAGGTCGCCATCCCAGTAAATGCGGAAGTTGTAGGCCGGGCGACTGGAACTCAGCACCTTGCCCTTGACCGTATAGGTATTCCAGTTGGCGGCAGACCAGAGTTCATGTCCGCGGTTGGTGGAATCCACGTCGCCCGCGACACCGCGACCATTGTCGCCATCGCTCGTTTCGCTAAAGAGCAGTTTACCCGTGCGAGCGTCGTGCAGGTCATAACCATAAGGCTTTTCCTCGTGAACCTGCCACACTTCGAGGCCGTCGTTATCCGGATCCAAGTCGCCCAGATGTATTGCATCGCCGTGACCCTTGCCGGTACGGTACATGAATTTGCCGTCGTGGTCTATGGCGCAGCTGCCTTCAATGATTTCGTCAAAGCCGTCTCCGTCCACATCGCCTGCCGAAATATTGTGGTTCCCCTGACCGTAGCATTCCTGGCCGGAGGTTGCGGCGTTATAGTACCAGCGTTGCGTCAAGGATTTGCCATCCCAATCGTAAGCGGTAATCGCCATGCGGGTGTAGTAGCCGCGCTGGAAAACCATGCTCGGCTTTTTACCGTCGAGGTAAGCGTTTGTTGCGAGGAATCGATCTACGCGGTTACCGTAGCTATCGCCCCAGTTCTTAACCGTGCCGCGCCCCGGATTGTAATTGACCGTAGCCATTTCAAGGCCTGTTTCGCCGTTAAAAACCGTGAGATATTCGTCACCGGAGAGAACATAGCCGTTGGAATTGCGGAAGTCGCTGGTATGCGCCGCATTTGCCGCAGGGCCCTTGCTCAGGTACTTGCCGCTTGCATCCTTTGTGCCGGGAGCCGTCTTTACCGCAAGTTCCGCCTTGCCATCGCTATCGTAGTCGCCCACAAGCATCTGCGTGTAATGCGCACCCGCGCGGATATTCACGCCCAGGTCGATGCGCCAGAGTTTTTTGCCGCTCATCTTGTAGCAGTCGATGATGACATTGCCCGTCTTGCCCTTCTGAGAATTATCCTTGGAATTGCTCGGATCCCACTTGAGAATGAGTTCGAATTCGCCGTCGCCATCCACGTCGCCCACCGCGATATCGTTCGGGCTGTAGGTATAGTCGCTACCGCCTGCGGGCCTGTCGAGATTTACCGTCAGGAACTGGGCGTTCCATACAGAAACCGCAGCATCAGCCGCCTGTTCCTTGCCGTTGATGAGGGCCTTTACGGAATAGCGGTTGCTTGTCGTCCCTTTCGCATCGGTATAGTTGCTCGCCTCCGTGCCGGAGATACTCGCGATTTTTTCTCCGTCGCGGTAAAGATTGAAACTCGTCTCCGAGCCTTCGGTACCGAGTACGCGCCAACTCAGGAACACGCCCCCGCTCGTCTTTACCGCAACAAGCCCACGATTCAGCCATTCCACCTGACGAGCTGCACTAGCCATGCCAAAGCCCATTAAGAGGGCCGTTCCCAAACAAATCCACATCCTTTTCATCATTTCCTCGCTGATGTTGGAACCCCGCACCACCGGGGCCTCGACATATAATATATGCCCCGCCAGCCCAAAAGGGAATAGCAGGGCAAACTTTCAGTTGTCTATGGACAACAGGGAATCAGTAAAAACGCGTAATTTCGCCAAATTTCACCTTATCTTTAGGTTGGTGAGGTGTTTTATGAACTTTCGACTTTTTGCCAGCTTCAACATCACGGCATGCGCATTCTCCATTGCAGCCGCAGCCCCCTTCAGCGTAAAAAACGGCGTTTTCGACCAGAACGCCACCGATCTCGGGCTTTCGCGAGCACCGGGTTCACAAACTGTCACCGTATTTACCCCCACGGCAAGCAGCGACCATTACGGCAACGGCGTCGTGATGACCGGATTCAAAGGCAAGCTCTATTGCCAGTGGCAATCCTCGGCCGTTGACGAAGACGCAGCGGACACTTGGGTCGCCTACAGCATCGGCACCATTGAAAAAACGGCGGACGGAACACAAACCGAAACATGGAGTGCACCCAAGGAACTTGCCCCCACCATGCAAAACGGAATCCGCACGAGCGGCGGCTGGAATGTATACAACGACACGCTCATCGCATTTATAAACGTGTGGCCCGATTCCATGAATCCGCGCGGAGGCTTTGCCTACTACCGCGAAAGCGCCGACGGAATCACCTGGGGCGAACTCAAGCCCGTACTCATGAAAGACGGTTCGCCCATGAGCGGCATCATCGAGCAGGATCCGCATGAATATGACGGCAGGCTCTACAACGCGGCGCACTTCCAGCCGGGATTACTCGCAAACCCGATATACACCGACGATCTCAGCGGACGCACCGGATGGGTAAAGGCAAAATACATGAACATGGAACACAGCGGCACCAATAGCCGCGAAATGGAGCCGAGCCTGTTCCAAAACAGCGATGGAGAAATCGTGATGACCTTCCGCGACCAGAACAGCACCTACTACCGCCTAGCCAGCGTAAGCAAGGACCGCGGAGCCACCTGGAGCACCACCGAAATCACCAACATGCCCGACTCCCGCGCCAAGCAAAGCGCAGGCAACCTCCCCGACGGCAGCGTATACCTTGTCAGCAATCCCGTCACTAACAAGACGCGCATTCCGCTTTCGATTACCCTGAGCCGCGACGGCAAGGTTTTCGACCGAGCCTACAACCTGCGCACTCAAGGCGAACTCCCCGACCGCGTTTACGAAGGGCAGTACAAATCCATCGGATACCATTACCCCAAAACCATGCGCTACGGCGACTACCTCTACGTTTCTTACTCCACGAACAAGGAACTTGTAGAATACACGCGCATTCCCCTCGCAGAAATCTGCGATTACAAACCCGCGCCGGAAACAGCGGATTCAAGCAGCGCGGACACCGCAACGACGCAGGCGGTCGATTCGTCGGCAACAATACCAGCAGATAGCAGTTCCGCGCAGCAGACCGACGCCATCTTCGTTCAAAAACAAACCGTCAAAAATTTACCCGCAAACACCGGCAGATTTTACGATGTCCAAGGTCGAATTCACCGCAAAAAAGCAACAATTGGAGAATTGCTTTATAAAAAATAACCCATAACAAAACTTCCCCCGGCAATCACGCCGAGGGAAGGTGGTTAT
>JAGAAW010000016.1 GCA_017615055.1 Fibrobacter sp. | reverse complement strand
GAACCCGATAGGGACGGTGCGTCGCATATCCAACCCTAGGTCAGAATACTATGCGGAGGACTACTATTCCGCCGATACCGCAGGCCGCAAGCTCCGCTTTATATGCGTGGATGCAGACAGTGCCAAGTGGCGTGTGGCGACCGGTGTTGAAAAAGACACGTTTGAAATGAATTTCCCGAAAGATGAAGATGGTTCACTTGTTGAAGGATGTGTGACAGGGAAGAAACTTGTGTGGGATAATGGTCAGTTCAGATATGCGGATAGTATTGAAGTTGGCTGGAACAGAGGTTGTGTGAGTTATATGGATGGTGGAAAATTTGAACTATCAAATAAACTGTTGTATGAATGTAATGGTTCTAAGTGGTCTCAAAAGGGGACGTTTGTTGATAATCGTAATAGAGCCACGTATTATGGAGTAAAGATAGGGAATCATACTTGGATGGCTCAAAACCTTAATCTTGATTATCAAGTACGGAATCCGGAAACTTATAAATTTGAATCGTATGGAAATTACTGTGATACAGATGAATGTTTAGTGAATGGACGTTTCTATACCTGGGCTGCAGCAATGGATAGCGCGAGCCGCTATTCAACAGATTGTGCCGGGTGTGGACGTAATTATAAGGCAACGTTCCCGATACGGGGCGTTTGCCCGGAAGGGTGGCACATGCCGGATACGACGGAGTTTAAAGAACTCCTTGCTGCTACTGGGAATTCTCCGTATGAATTGCAATCGTTGGGTTTTGAAAATTGGCCGAACGCAACAGATGCGTATGGATTCTCTGCTATTCCTGCAGGTTATTACTCAAGTAGATTCATATTAAATGGCACATCTGCGCAGTTTTGGAGTTCTGTACATGACAAAAACTATTCCTTTGGTAATGGAGCCTTCCAGCTAGTTATATCGTCTGATGATTTGCGGATTCATAGCGGGTATAAGCCTGATGCTTACAATGTCCGTTGTATTCAAAACTATGACTAGTATTATTTATCTTGAGTTTCTTTAAGATTTCTTGCTTTTCTCTTTTGGCATACTAACAAGGAGCCCGCTATGAAGCCCTTCGCCCAAATGTCTTCCCTTGCCCTTGCTGCAATCCTCCTCGCGGCGTGCGGCGATACTGTCACCGAACAGATCAACGCTAACGTAGGCGCTGTTGAAACCAGCAAGGACCTGCCCGAGTGCACCAAGGAAATTGCCGGCCAGACTGCGTTCGTTTCCGAGACTCACGAGTTCCTCGGTTGCGATGGCAGCGAGTGGCAGAGCCTAAGCGCAAGTACGGTAAGCGTTGGCGACAACGTGTGTATGTCCAAGAGCCTTTCGGACGGTTCGGGCTTCGAGATTTTCTGTAACGGAGAATCCATCGGCACGGTGAAAAACGGCGAAAAGGGCGAACCCGGTGAAAAAGGTGCTGACGGTGAGAAGGGTGATAAGGGCGATGACGGCGCACCTGGTGCAAAAGGTGACAAGGGTGATGACGGCGCTAAAGGTGACCCTGGTGATCCTGGCAAGAACGGAACAAACGGTACGAACGGAACCGGCTGTGAAATTACTGAATCTACCGCTTTGACCGCAACCATCGCGTGCGGCTCCGAGACCTTCACGATGGACCTGACGGGCTACGTGGAGCAGCCCGCGGAATGCGATGCTACCTTGTACGAGGACTGCACGGGCCCCATGGACAACGTGGAACTCAGTGGCGTTAGCCAGAAAGGGCCGTTTGTTACCGGTGCGGATATTACGGCGTACGAACTGGAGAACGGGCGATCCCTCAAGCAGACCGGCAAGACTTTCGGTGGCAAGATCGAACGTGAGGATGGAACTTTCGACATCAAGACTGTCCAACTGAAAAGTCCGTTTGTTTATCTTGTTGCGGATGGCTTCTACCGCAACGAGGTGACGGGTGAAAAGAGTGCTTCCCCCATTAAGTTGCGTGCCCTGACCAACCGGCAGGATCACACAAATACAAATATCAACCTGGTTACGCACCTGGAATACGACCGTATTGTGTACCTTGTTACCAAGAAGGATTCTTCTGTGTTGAAAGCGAAGATGGCTGCCGAAAAGGAAATCTTTGCGGCGTTCGGCATCGACAACACGAATTTCAAGGGCTTTGCGGAAGACTACAACATTCTCGAGGAGGGCGACGGCAACGCGGCCCTGTTGGCGATTTCTGTTTTGCTCCAGGGTGACCATACTGAGGCGGAAATTACTACGCTCCTTGCTTCGCTGAGCGTGGACCTCGGTGATAACGGTGAATGGGACAATAAGCGTGAACGTGCGCGGATTGCTGACTGGGCAATGAAGAAGACATTCTCTAAGGAGGGCCTAGCTTCTGTCCGCAAGAACATCAAGGACTGGAATCTCCGCGATGGTGAACCGCCTGCCTTCGAAGGCTATATTCTGAATTTCTGGCAGAACGAACTGGGTGTTGGTGAATGTTCCGAAAGCAACAAGAACGCAATCAAGGCTGCCACAAACAAGTACTCAGCCTATTACGCCCAGAAGGATTCCGTATTTACCGAAGATGACAGCAGCCTGGTGCGCCTAATTTGTGCTGCCGATGGAGAATCCTTCGCATGGAGGATTGCTACCGACCTCGAGAAGGATGTTGCGGCACTTTCCCCTGAATTGCCCGAAGATACGGCTGTCTTCGGCAATATCAACACCAACTATGTCTATGTGAAGAATGACGGCTGGCGTCGCGGAACGGAATTAGACGCGAAGCTTGACTTCGATTGTGTTGAGGATCGTGTCGGCAAGACCGACAGTATGATTGTTAAACGTGATACCCTGTGGTACATCTGTGATAAAAACGATGACGGGGTTACCCCCCCTTATGTATGGCGCGAGGCGACAACCGCCGAAGCCGATACAGCTCTTTTCGGTACCCCCGGCGATGGTGAGCCGATTGTCAAGAAAGGTAACGTAAACAGGTCCTTTACTTATGTTTACGAAGATGGCAAATGGCGCTATGGGACAAATCTGGATGAAGTTCCCGGTCTGGGCCCCTGCTTGCTAGCGGATTCAAACACTATTCGGCATGCGTCTGGTAAGGACTCGTCTGGCAACTGGTACAAGTGTGTTACTGACAAGATAGAGTTTGTGAATGGAGAACAGCTCCCTTGTTTATGGCGGGAATTGTCGGCTCAAGAGACGGATACGGCTGGAATCAATGAGCGTGCAGCAGAAATTCGCGAGAACAATGATTATTCAGGACTAATCCTTAAGGGTAATTTGACTGATGAAGTTATGAACTATTACATTTATGAATCTGGCAAGTGGCGCAGGGCAGATCCCCTTGAGATAGACACTTATGATATGCAAAATTATGCTGCTTGGGGGCCGGAGACCGACTCTTATGTAAGGCAGGGCTTGTCCGGGAGGTATTATGTGTATGATAGCCTTGATGCTGCCTGGAAAGCTGAAACTTCGCCTCTTGACCATCTATATGACTTAGGTGGTTGTACACGGGCTCGTAGCGAATTTGAAATAGTGAAAAAAGAAGATATCGAAGGGAAGTATCAACCGAATTGCGGCAACTGCCAGTTGTCTGAATCCAGTTGCCTTGAAAATTACAGTGTTCATGCAAATGAATATTTTTGCTTTCAGGGGTATCCTACGGGGCTTGTAAAGCGAGGCTCCGATGGTATTCACTACCTGTGTGTTGATGGTTTGTGGCGAATCGCAAGTGCAGAACGAATTGCAACATATAATCAACTTTATGAACGTCAATCGCCGAGATTTGATCGTGTCTATACCATAGGAAATAAGAAATACCATGTTGAGGCTGATACATTCCGATATGAAAATGAGTCTGAAAAATGGGCTAGGGAAAATCTTGCTTACGACAGTAGGTGTGGCGTATTCGACACGATTGGTTTTGTTGGATCTACTGTTGGTGTGAGATGGTTTTGTAAAAATGGTTTCTTTGAATGGGATGGGGTTCCACAATATGATTTTCAACGTTTGACGGATGGAAAAACGCGACCATATGAAGCAAGATACAATCAGGTTGCGATAGGCAATCAGATATGGGTTGCTCAAAATTTGAAAGTGATTCCTGATTTTGAAGGTGACGTCGGTTGCTACAAAGCATCCAGTTGGGACAATAATCCTGATTTTATTAATGCAATGTGCGATTCTACTGGGGGTGCCTACTATTCTCCGAGTTCAATGCAGGCCGCCTGTGAACGGATTAAGAGTACAACTGGTTATTGTGACGAGACAGACTGTTTCCATCTGCCTTCTGCGGCAGAATGGCGGACGTTGTTTAGTTTTGTGGAAGATCAGAATCACATTGGAAAGGCATTGAAATCAACAATGAATTGGACGGTTGCGGCAGGGTCGGATGACTACTTGTTCGCTGTTCAACCTGCAGGTATAAGAGATTCTAGGTATTCTACATCTACAGGACATTCTTTTGGACAATTTGCTATGTTCTACACTTCGGATGACTCCGTTGTTGTTTTTGGCACAAACAAGGTAATGGTACTTAGTGCGAATAAGAGTATTTGGAATCAAACGAGTAGTGGAATTCAAAATGAGCACATTATGATGGATTATGTGCCTAAGACTGACCTTTGGATGTCGGTAAGATGTGTTGCAAATAAAACTTACCCAGCACCGCCCAAGAATCCCAATAAATAACAGAATCTGCTATTCTAACCCAATAAATTTAATCCCGACGAATGCCTTTTTCGCCGGGATTTATTACATTTTTGTTAAATGTAAAAAAGGAGCCCATTATGAAGTCCTTAACCCGAATTGCTCTCCCTGCTGCCCTCCTCCTCGCGGCGTGCGGCGACGAAGTCACCGAACAGATCAACGTCAACGTTGGTGCGGTGGAATCCAGTGAAGACCTTCCCGAGTGCACCAAGGAAATTGCTGGCCAGACGGCCTTCGTTTCCGAAACACACGAGTTCCTCGGCTGCGACGGCAGCGAGTGGCAGCCGCTGAGTGCAAGTACGGTGAGCGTGGGCGACAACGTGTGTATGTCCAAGAGCCTCTCGGATGATTCTGGCTTCGAAATTTTCTGTAACGGGGAATCCATCGGTACCGTGAAGAACGGTGTTGCCGGTAAGGACGGTGCTGATGGAAAAGACGGTGCTGACGGAAAGGATGGCGAACCTGGCGCAAAGGGAGACAAGGGTGATGATGGCGCAAAGGGTGATCCGGGAAATCCCGGCAAGAACGGCACCAACGGTACGAACGGCGTCGGTTGTGAAATTACGGAAGCGACGACCTTGACTGCGACCATCGCGTGTGGCTCCGAGACATTCACGATGGACCTGACTGGCTATGTGGAACTGCCTGCGGAATGTGATGCCACTTTGTACGAGGACTGCACCGGCTCGATGGACAACGTGAGCCTCAGTGGCGTAAGCCAGAAGGGACCGTTCATTACCGGTACGGACATTACCGCTTACGAACTTGAAAATGGTCGTTCCCTCAAGCAGACGGGTAAGACCTTCGGCGGCAAGATTGAACGCGCCGACGGTACCTTCGACATCAAGACTGTCAAGCTCAAGAGTACGTTT
>JAGAAW010000001.1 GCA_017615055.1 Fibrobacter sp. | reverse complement strand
CAGGCCTTTTTCGGGCCACGTGACGTCATTGATGCTCGGGATATCTTCGCCGGTTTCGAGCGCGATGATTTCGTACCCGTTTTCCTTGTGCCAGCGGATGCAGTCGAAGGGGTCGTCCCAGCGTTTGATGGGAATCCACTCCTGGCAGCCGCGGGCGGCGCTCTTGACGGTCACGTGGTCGGGCCCGCAGCTGTAGCCGCTCAGGTGGACTCCTTCGAGTCCGAAGCAGTCCGTGCTCCTGATGATGGACCCGACATTGAAGGCGCTCCGCAGGTTGTGAACCAGCACGGCGAACGGGATAGGCTTCTCGTTTGCGGTTTCGCGGTCCCCCGGTTCCTGCTCCAGGTAAATATCGCGTTCGAACCCGAGGCCCGCTCGCGTACGGAATGTCTTGTAAAGGTCAATCATTTGTGCCTGGTTCTTGCCCGTGAGGCGTTCTGCCTCGGGCAACTTCATCCAGCCAGCGTAGGTCTCGAATTCCCGTTTGGCGCGGGGAACGTCGTCGCCCAGTTGCAATATGATGACGCGCAGGAGCTCCGCCATGCGTTTCGCCTTGGAGGTTTCCTTCATCGCGAGGAATTTTGGTTCGGTGTACATCGCCTTCAAAGATAGATATTTGCTATTATTGCATGGAATTGATGTGGAGTGTGTTTTGTCTTTTTTCCGGCTGATTTCTTGCGGACTTGTTTTCGCGATATGCCTGTGTTGCTGTTCGAACAGCGATACGGTTGTGGATAATGTCGAGCCTGATTTAACTGCGGTTGCGGATACTGTGGCGGATACCGTGAAAACGGATACTTCTGCTGAAAAGCCGTTTGTGCCCGAAGGCATGGTACGGGTGCAGGCGTCTGGCGACATGGTGCAGTTGAAGGACTTGTCGCTGGAATATTCCCGCTCGCTGTGGGTCCGTTTCAGTTATGATTTTTATATGGGCGTTCACGAAGTTACTTGCGCCGAGATGGAACGAGACTGCAAGGATTCCCTGCCGGTAACGGATGTGACGTATTGCGATGCGGTACTGTTTGCCAATGCTAAGAGCAAGAAGGCTGGGCTTGATACGGCATACGCCTACACGAAGCTCTCCTTTGACGAAAGCAAGGCGTGCGTCGCGATGGACGGGCTGGTTTTCCATCCGGAAGTGAATGCGTATCGCTTGCCGACCGAGGCGGAATGGGTATATGTCGCGAATCGCGGCTGGAAACCGGAAAAGAGTTGGCATAACGGGAATTCGGATTATGAGCTGCACAAAGTCTGCACGTCGTTTGTAGATTCCTTGGGCGTGTGCGACATGGCGGGCAATGCGATGGAATGGGTGAACGACTGGCTTACTGCTATCAGTGACACGATGGTGTGGAACTATGTGGGCGCTTCGGATGGCGGCGGACTCGGGGAACGTGTTCTCAAGGGAGGGAGTTTCCGCAATGCATCGGCTACGATGACTCCTTATAGCAGGGGAGACATCTATACGGTCACGTCGGCATCCAGGGCTGATTATGTCGGATTCAGGCTTGCCTATGGCGCCATAGAAAATCCTGTGTGGCTAGATCGCGATGGCGGTGTCGCGAGTTCGGTCATATCGGTGTTGGCTAGTTCGGAACAGATTCGCGACATCTTCGGGACGTACAATGCGAAGCTCGTGTTCCGCGATGATATGGACGGGAACCTTGTGTTTATCGATTATGCGGCAGGGAACCCGCGGGCGGTTCGGATGCGGGACACAATTGATTCGTTCCATCCCGATATTTCGCCCGATGGACGGTACGTCGCATTCTGTACGGGGCTTGAGGGTGTGCGCGGAAAATCTTCGTTGTATGTGCGCAATCTCGATTCTGCGGGGAGCGGGCTTGTTCGCCTGGATGTCGAGAACGCCTCGATTCCCCGCTGGCGTGTTCTGGAAGATGGCGATACAGCAATTGTATATGTGAGCGATGCTGGCGACAACAAAGATGGATCTTCCTTCAAGTCTGCTTCTACCTGGCAGGTCGTATTTGCGGGCGGCAAGTTCGGCAAACCGAAAAAACTTTTCGACGGCGCGTATCATGGGGGCATCTCGAGCGATGGCAGTCTTGCGGTCTCGGGGGCGCGTCTCCTGCGCGCTCGGGTCGTGAATGCCAAGACGGATGTCGCTCGCGATACGGTATGGTATAACGGGGAACAGGCCTGCAATGTGTCCTTGAGCGGCGGCGATGCGAAACGGACGCTGTTCCTGGATTTTGCCAGCAAGTCAGGAAAAGAATTCACTCGACGTTCCTACGATGCTCACGAGATTGCTTTCATTGCCGATAGTACGGGCAGGCTCGATTCCTATGCAAAAGCCCCGGCAGGTTACACGTTCGACCATACGGAATGGGTCTCCGGGTCGGATTCCCAGTTTGTCGCGACGCTTATGGATACCTATGGCAGACACGAAAGAATCGTCCTTGTCAATTCTCGCGATGCCGAAGAGGTCCCGCTCCTCGAAGGCCAGGAACTCTGGCACCCTGCCTTGTGGGTTAATGCCGAAAAAGAAAAATTGCAGACGGCCCTCGACCCGGACAGTACGGGGCGCTATTTTGTCGATGGCAAGCCGAATCATCTCCTTGCCCAAAAGATGCCCATGTTCTGGCATGTCAAGGATTCCATCGAGATTGCCGTACTTGGAAATTCGCGCATGCATTATGGCATTAACCCGGAACAGCTGAAAGGGTATTACGCATTCAATTTTGCTTTTATTCCATGCGATATAAATGCGGCTTTTTTCATGTTGCTGAATTACCTGCTGCCCCATTGTCCGAAATTGAAATATGTTCTGGTCGGTATCGATCCGGATATGTGGTGGGTTGAAGACCCGGACTGGAATATCGGTGACAATATCAATGACGTTCCGGGCTTTTTCTACGACGTGCACCATAATTTCTGGGGCAAGGGTCTCCCTGAAGGATTCATTGAACTTGTCGATGCGAACCGCAGGTTTGATTCTGCTTACGATATGTTCAAGGATAATCGCGGATGGCAGCCTCTCAACGGGGAGCATGGCTGGGATGGCGATATCAGTGCAACCGAAATTGTGAATGACACAACGGATTCCGATTTGTCCGCGATTCTGCAACAGGAACTTGATAGGCTTGAGGAATTCGTGAATTACGCCAAGGGGCAGGGCGTCATGGTTATCGGGATAACTTCTCCGATGTGTCCTTGTTACAAGAAAACGGGTGCTTACGGGCGTTACGGGCTTCGGCGTAGCCAGGCGAGCGAGGCCTTTGAAAAAATACGTGCCTATGACGAACGTGAAGAACGTTTTGTCTTTTTGGATGAAAACAAGATGGGCGACCATGACTATTCCCTCGATATGGGTTTTGATTTCGACCATATCAATGTCAAGGGGTCGAGCGTCTTGAGTGCGCGCGTAGATTCTCTCTTGAGGACGCTTGAATAGGGGCGTTTTTGCTGTGCCGGAACAGCCATTTTTTATATTTTGAGAATATGCCGACGTTTGGATTTGAAAAAACGGGAATGGTGACGGGTCTTGCGCTCATGGCGCTTTTGCTCGTTGTCGCTTGTTCGAATTCGGAGTCGGTTTATTCGTCGCACGAAGATCCCCGCAATCGGGAATCCCTCGTGAAAAACGACCTTGTCTTTTTCCAGGCAACCGGCAATTCGGTGTCGCTCGGGACAGACGACGAATCGGCTTCGGTAAAGGATAGGCCTTCGATGGTTTCGACATTCGATCACGATTTCTGGATGGGCAAGCACGAGGTGACGTGTGGCGAGATGGAACTGGATTGTGACGATTCCCTGCCGGCGACAGACGTGACGTATTTCGATGCGGTTCTTTATGCAAACAAGCTGAGCAAGGCCGAAGGTTTCGATACCGCCTATACCTACACGAAGGCGACCTTTGACGAAAATGGGGCTTGTATCGGCCTTGACGATTTGCTGTTCTGGTCTTTCAAGGAGGCATTCCGCTTGCCGACCGAGGCGGAGTGGGTGTATGTGGCAAACCAGGGATGGAATCCGGAAAAATCATGGAATGCAAGCAATGCTGACTATAAAGTCCATAAGGTTTGCTCGTCGTATGTCGATGATCAAGGCGTGTGCGATATGGCGGGCAATGCAAAGGAATGGGTAGAAGATGCGCTTGTCCCATTTATTTCTATGGAAATGGTTGATTTCCTGGGTGTAAAAGGAAATAGCCTTTTGGACGAACGCGTGGTGAAGGGAGGCAGTTTCCGCGATAGCCCTTCCGAGATGGCGGTATTCAAGCGAGGCGATATCTATACGGTAACTTCGTCTTCCAAGTCCAATTACATCGGTTTTAGGCTGGCGTTCGGCGCGATTCCGAATCCGATGCAGCTCGATGACGAAGGGCGTGTGAACAATGCGGTTGTATCGCTGCTCGCCGAATCTAACGAGGTGCGCCATTTTGATGCGGGGCTCCGGTCGAAACTGGTGTTCCGCAACGATGTCTCCCGCACGCTGGGCTATTTGTATTTTCCGTCATCGGGGGCTCCTGTCGCTACGGATCTGGATTTCGGAATGTCTGCTTACCATCCCGACATTTCGCCAGATGGCAATTGGCTTGCTTTCTGTACGGGGATGGAGGGTGTTTCCGGAAAGTCCAAGGTCTATGCGTATCCGCTTGATGGCGGTGACCTTGTGGAACTGAATGTGGAACACGCGGCCATCCCTCGGTGGCGCGTGCTCCCAAGCGGCGATACCGCAATAGTGTACGTGACGGATGCGGGCAACAACAAGAACGATTCTGCCTTCTTCGCATCTAGCACATGGCAGGTGAAGTTCTCCAAGGGAAAGTTTGGCGCGCCCGAGAAGCTCTTTGATGGTGCATATCATGGAGGCATATCCAAAAGCGGAAACCTCGCCGTAACGGGTGCTAGACTTTTGCGTTCCCGCGTAAATGGTAAAGATGAGGTCTGGTACAATGGCGAGCAGGCCTGCAATGCCTCCTTGAGCGGGGGAGGCGCGAACCTCACATTATTCCTCGATTTTGGCGGCAAGACGGGAACATCTTTTGTAGGGGAATCTTACGGAACGCACGAACGCCTGCTTGTCGCCGATAGTACGGGTGAAATTATCTTGTCTGTAAAGTCGCCTGAAGGCTATGCATTTGACCATACGGAATGGGTTTCCGGTTCGGATTCGGTATTCATTGCTACGCTCACGAATACAAACGGCGCTCACAAGAAGGTTGTCATGGGAAACGTGTATTCGGGAGAATTTCTCGACCTGTTGGAGGGCGACGAGTTGTGGCATCCGGTGATGTGGAGGGATATCTCGGGCAGAGATTCCCTGGATCCGCAGTTGGACCTGGACAGTGCAGGCGTGTACTATACCGCAGGAGCCCCGTTCTATGTGCTGGAACTTCGCGTGCAGATGGAAAACTTCTGGTTGGAACGCGATTCCGTTACGGCGGTAGCCTTGGGCAGCTCGCGTACCATGTACGGCGTTCATGCCCCGTGGGTGAAATCGCAGAAGATGGTGAACATGGCTTTCTCCTCGGGCGATATTTACGGTATGGATTTCCTGGCACGGAACTACGCCTTGCAACTGTTGCCGAATCTCAAGTATCTTGTGCTGGAGGCCTCGGTGGATTTCTTGTGGGTGAGCCTCTTTGATTCGTGGTTGATTGTCTTGGGGAGCGTTCCCGGATATCGTTACGACGAGGCACATGGCTTCTGGAAGGATGGCGTGCCGAAGGGATTCGAGACGCTCGTGAAGAAAATTCCCAAGCCGCAGTCCGTGATGACTAACCCCGCAAAACTCGGGGAATTCCTGCTACCTGCGAATGGGTGGGGGACTCCGAGTGTTCGCCAGGATACGGTGGAGAGGACGGCTTCTGATTCGCTTGTTTTGTTTAATCTGGATATTTACCGGAATATAATTGCCCAGGCATCGCAACAGGGGGTGACGGTGGTGTTGTTGATTCCGCCGCAGAATCCGCGCTATGCCGAGACGGGGGCGTTCGGTGTCTATGGCGCACGCCGTTCTGAGGCGCAGGGCCTAATAGATGAACTTTCGTCGATGGGGGCGGTCGTTTTTGACGAAAACAAGATGGGCGCTCACGACTATACGGGTGACATGGCGTATAACGAAGATCACCTGAGTAAAGAGGGTGCAAAAAGGCTGACGGCTCGCCTTGATTCGCTGCTGAAATCGCTAGAGTAGGTGCGTTTTTTGGTTGACCAAAAAGGCCGTTTTTTTAGGCTCAAAAAAGCTTGCATTTTACTTAAAATTTTGGGGATTTTTCTATATTTTTGACCACATGCAGAATGCACGAAAACCGCGCATCCTCATCTCGAACGACGATGGGGTAGATAGCGCAAAAATGCGCGCCCTCGCGGGTGCCCTTGCTCCCTATGGGGAGGTTTTCGTGTTTGCCCCCGAAGTGGAACAGAGCGGTGTTTCGCACGCCTTTACGGTGCGGCGCCCTCTCCGTGTTCATGAACGCCCCTGCGACGATGGCTATAGGGTGTTTTCGCTCGATGGAACCCCTGCAGATTGCGTAAAGTTCGCCCTGGGGCATTATGCCGCCCATGGCCTTGGAGATACCTCGGGGCTTGGTTCGGGGCCTTTTGACGTGTGTTTTTCGGGCATAAATGCGGGTGAAAATTCCGGTGTCTCGTCGCTCTACTCGGGTACGGTCGCCGGTGCGCGTGAAGCCGCCCTCTGGGGGGTGCCCGGTATTGCGCTGTCATTGCATGGCTCCGATGAGGGAATGTTCCTGATTGCGGTGGAATTTGCCGTGCATGTGGTGCGGGACCGCGCCTATGAAAAAATTCCCGCAGGCGTGTTCTGGAACGTGAATTTCCCGAAGGCGACCGTTGATACGTTCAAGGGCGTGCGCGCCTCCCGTATGGCACTCGGGATGTTTACCGACCATTATACGCACGATGGCGAGATGTGGCAGCTCGATGGCGACAAGCTATGGGAAAAGCAGCCTCTCGACAGCGATGACTACTTGTTGCATCAAGGGTATGCGACGGTCACGCCACACCGCATCGACCAGACCGACGAAGAAAGTTTGAAAAGAATAAGTGAAATGCTAGTTAACTAGAGGAACAATAATGTCAGAAGAATTGGTACCAGGATCGCAGTTCAAAAGCCTGATTGAACAGGACATGCAGGATAGCTATCTGCGCTATTCCATGAGCGTGATTGTCGCCCGTGCGCTTCCCGATGCGCGTGACGGCTTCAAGCCCGTGCACCGCCGCGTGATGTTCAGTATGCACAAGTTGGGCGTGGTCCCGAACAAGTCTACGGTGAAGAGCGCCCGTATCGTGGGTGATGTCATCGGTAAGTACCACCCGCACGGTGACTCCGCAGTGTACGAGACTCTCGTGCGTATGGCGCAGGACTTCTCGCTGCGTTACCCGCTGGTATTTGGCCAGGGCAACTTCGGCAATATCGACGGTGACGGCGCTGCCGCCATGCGTTACACCGAAGCGAAGATGAACAACGTGGGTGCCCTGATGCTCGAGGATCTCGAGAAGGACACCGTGGACATGGGCCCGAACTTCGACGAGACGCTTGACGAACCGCTGGTGCTGCCTTCCGCGTTCCCCAACATGCTGGTGAACGGTACTACGGGTATTGCCGTGGGTATGGCGACCTCGATGGCGCCGCACAACCTGCGTGAAATTGCCGCCGCTATCCATGCGGTTGCCGAAAATCCCGAAATTTCGGGCGAAGAACTGATGCAGTATGTGAGCGGCCCGGACTTCCCGACGGGTGCCATCATCTGCGGGCGTGCGGGTATCCGAGATGCCTACCTCACGGGCCATGGCCGCGTGCGTGTGCGTGCCCGTACCGACATCGAGATTGATTCCAAGGGCAAGCCGCGCATCATCGTGACGGAAATTCCGTACATGGTGAACAAGTCCGAACTTTGCAAGAAGATTGCCGACCTCGTCCGCGAAAAGCGCGTCGACGGCATCACCGATATCCGCGACGAATCCGCGAAGGATATTCGCATCGTGATTGAACTTCGCCGCGACGCCGTGGGTGAAGTTGTCCTGAATAATTTGTTCAAATACACGCAGCTGCAGACGACGTTCAGTATCTACAACTTGGCACTCGTGAACAATCTGCCTAAACTCTTGACCCTCAAGGACTTGGTGCAGATTTACATTGACCACCGTATGGACGTGGTGACCCGCGCGACGGAATTCGACTTGAAGAAGGCGAAGGCTCGCCTGCACATCATCGAAGGCCTGCGTATCGCGACCCAGAACATCGACGAGGTGGTGCAGATCATCAAGTCGAGCAAGACGACCGAAGAGGCGAAAAACCGCTTGCAGGAACGCTTCAGCTTGGACGAAATCCAGTCGCAGGCGATTGTCGACATGCGCCTCTCGCAGTTGACGGGCCTCAACCTCGAAAAGTTGGAAGCCGAATACAACGAACTCATCGCGACTGTCGCCGACCTGGAAGATATCCTTGCCAAGCGCGAACGCCGCATTGCGATTATCCTCAAGCGCCTCGACGAAATCGTGGACAAGTTCGGTGACGAACGCCGTACCACCATTGGCGAATCCGTCGACGACAGCGATTACGAAGACCTGATTGCCGAAGAGGAACAGGTGATTACCTTGAGTAAGGAAGGCTACATCAAGCGCCTGCCGATCGATACCTTCAAGACCCAGAGCCGTGGCGGCAAGGGCATTATCGGTGCGGGCCTCAAGGAAGAAGACGACGTGGACCAGATTTTCACGGCAAGCACGCACAGCTACCTGCTTGTGTTCACGAACAAGGGGCGCGCCTACTGGACGAAGGTCTACCGCCTGCCCGAAGGTACGCGCAACGGCAAGGGCCGCCCGATCGTGAACTTTGTGGGCCTTACCGAAGGCGAGAAGGTGCAGGCCATCGTGCCTGTCCGCAAGTTCGGCGGTTACTTCTGCCTCGTGTTTGCGACCAAGAAGGGCGTCATCAACAAGATGGACCTCACGCTGTTCAGCCGCCCGCGCAAGGCCGGCGTGAATGCGATTACCTTGGACGAAGACGACGAACTCGTGAAGGTGCTGCTCGTGGGCATGTCCGAGGAAGAATACAAGGCCTCCCTGAATGCGGGCGAGGGCGAAGATGTTGCCGATGCCGCTGATAGCGCCGAAGGAGCGGAATCCGCCGAGACCGAAACGGAAGGCGACGACGATGTCGAAGGTCGTCCGATTGCGAAGGACTTGCTGATGTTGGCGACCCGCAACGGCCAGGCCGTCACGTTCCCGATTACCTGCTTCCGCCCGATGGGCCGCGGCACGCACGGCGTGCGCGGTATTAGGCTTGGCGCGGGTGACGAGGTCATTTCGCTGTTGTGGCTCAAGGAAGGCAACAAGGTGCTCACCATTACCGAGAAGGGCTACGGCAAGCGCAGCGAACCGGGCACTTACCGCGTCACCAAGCGCGGCAGCAAGGGTGTGAAGAACCTGAACGTTACCGACAAGATCGGCCCGGCCGTGTTTGTCGACAGCGTTGCCGACGACTACGACCTGATTATCACGAGCAAGGAAGGCCAGGTCATCCGCATCAAGGCCGATTCCATCCGCCTTACGGGTCGCAATGCCCAGGGCGTGAAGGCGATTAGCCTGCGTGACGGCGACATGGTGCAAGATGCCACTGCGCTCCCCAGCGTCGAGGATATCGAGCAGGATAGCGCCGATGCGAAGGAAACCTTCGAGCATGTGCAGGGCGTGGAAGTCGACGACGATTCTGTAGAAAAGATCGAAGACAAGCCGGAACAGCAAATAGGAGTGCCGGCAAACGACGAAGAATAACCTCCTGGCCCGGACTTGATTCGGGAAAGGCTGGAATTAAACCTTAAGGAATGACGTTGTTCTTTTGAACAACGTCATTTTCTTTTTGTGGCTTTCCTTGGGCGGTTTAGTGATATATATTATGATGGTTAGAAGGAAATTCCGGTAGAAAATGAAAAACAAAATGATTAAATTGGGCCTTGCCTTCGCGTTAGGGCTAGCTGCCTCTGTCCATGCATTCGATGGGTGCTCTATCCGAGATACGCTCCTTCGGGGGGAAGCGCACCTTGTGACTGGCAACCAGACGGGGGCCATCTCTGGAATCTCGATGGGATACCAGCTGTGGCTTGCCGAGGGCAGTGTCCCTAACAACTCCCTGACCTACTATGATAATGGCTTTTTCAAGGCCGAGTGGCAAAATACCCAGGACTACTGGGCTAGGGTTGGGCTGACCTACGAGGCGACCAAAGGAATGCCCCACAATTACAAGAAATTGTCCTTGGAATACAATTATACAAAGACCGTGGAGTCCGGATCTGTCTTTATCGGAGTCAATGGCTGGACGGTGGATCCGGCAGGCGAGTTCTTTATTATAGATGACTGGATTGCCCAGATTGATGAAGCCTACGTTGGGCGGAAATTTGGTGAATATGAGGTCGACGGCTCGAAATACGCCGTTTACGCCCTCATGACCGATGAAGGGGAGTCCTGGAGGGGATACACCCACCGCGTGCGGTTCACTAGCGTCCGTGAGACTCCGCGTGAGTGCGGTTATATGGATATTACGGCCCATTTCAACAAGTTTGACGAGCTCTTTACGGGCCAAACCGACACCATTCCGAATGCTCGCGGGGTCCGTAAGAACTCCGTGCTTAAATTCGGCAATTTGACCGACTTGATGGCCACTGTCGAGGTCTTTGACAATGGCAAGGGCTCCATCGACTATGCCTATATGCGCTTTGGCGATTTGTATG
>JAGAAW010000015.1 GCA_017615055.1 Fibrobacter sp. | reverse complement strand
TGAGCGCCTGCAGGTGCTTAACGACGTGCGTCTTCTGGTCGCTCATGCGCAGGCGGTAGCTCTTGATGCGGTCGACTTCGACGATGAGGTAGAGGCAGAAGATGGTCGCGAAACCGAGGTTCTTCATGATGGGGTAGGCGAATTCCTGGAACGTGTCCGAGAGGATAATCACCTGCGCTTCGTCACGGAGCTTGTCCATGAAGTCGCGGGCGCCTTCCAGCAAACCGAGGTTGGCGATGACGTTCTGGATGTCCGAAAGCTTGATGTTCTCGCGGTCGAGAATCGCGATGCGGCCCTTCATGAGCACGTCGTAGTCGGGGATGTCGCGGGTAGTGAGACGCAGGTCCTTGATGCCGGTCTTCTCGGCGACGGCAATCCAGATTTCGGGGGCGAGGACACCTTCAAGGTCCAGGGTAACGACGCATTGCTTAGTGAACATAATTTTTTAGGGGTTAGGGGCTAGAATCTAGGGGTTAGTGGTTAGGATCTATCCTTTATAATGTCTCGTAAGTCCGCAACCGTAATCGTGTACTTGGTGCGGCAGAAGTCGCAGACGACTTCGAGATCCTTGCCTTCCTTCATGAGGTCTTCGAGGTCCGCGGTCTTGAGCGTGGCGAGCGTTGCCACCATGCGCTCGTGGCTGCAGGGGCAGTAGGCCTTCGGGTCGATTTCGCGGACGATGTCGATGTCGTAGGGGCCGCGAAGCTGGTCCAGGAGCTCGTCGAGGTCGAAACCTTCGTTCTTGTGGAGTTCGCAGAACTTGGGGAGGTTCAGCACGATCTGCTCGAGGATGGCGACGTCCTTTTCTTCGAGGTCGGGGAATGCTTCCACGTAGAATCCGGCGGCGTAGTCGAGCTTGCTCGGGTCTTCGGCGTTGAATTTGGCCTCGATGCCCACGGCGGAGCGGATCTGCTCGGATTGCAGCAGGTAGTAGGCGAGGTTCTGGCCCATCGATACGGAGGCCGCCTCGATGATGCTCTCGTGGATGCGCTTGCCGTTCTCGTCGAGCTTGATGACGCTGATGTTCTGCGGCACAAGGGCCGGCTCGTTGGCGCCGATGGCCTGGAGTTCGTCTTGCGGGATCATCGCGCGCACGAGCCCCATCGGGGTCGAGTCGGACTGGATCTTCGTGATTTCGCCACCGAAGGTGGTGGAGAACGTCACGGTTCCCGGGAACTTGAGCGAGGCGCTCAGGAAGAGGCTCGCGATGGAGTTCTCTGCCAGCAGCCTGAGGGCGTAGCCCTTGGCGCCGTGGTAGGCTCCGATCTCGTTCATGGTGGAGGTCAGGTCGACAGCGATAAGGCGGAACGGGGTCCGCTTGCCGGTCGCACGGATGATTCTATCCTTGAAATTCATGCGCCAAATGTAGTAAAAAGGTTTGAGCTGTGAGGTATGAGGTCGCTCGCGTTGCTCGCTTTGAGGAATAAAAAATCAGTTCTAACCTCATAGCTCATTGCTCATTGCTCACCGCGCCACAACCTGCTTGCGGATGCGTTCCGAAGTGTCGGCGTCGGTCATGTTCGCGAGGGTCACAAATGCGAATTCCTCGGCGGAGCCGGCGCCGCAGCTCGTGATGACCTTTCCGTCGACAACGACGCGGTCTTTGCTGTATTCCCTGCACACGAGGTCGCCCTCGCAGCCGGGGAAGCATGTGCAGCGGCGGTCCTTCAAGAGTCCTGCCTTCGAGAGCACGAGCGGCGCCGCGCAAATGGCGAACAGCCATTTGCCCTGGGCGTCAAACTGCTTTAAGGCCTGTTCCACGGCCGCGCTTGCGGCGAGGTTCCTGACGCCCCCGCTACCGCCGGGCAAGAAGATCCCGTCAAAGTCGTCGAAGTCTACCATGTCGAGGATGGTGTCCGTGTTCATCTGGAGGCCATGGCCGCCCGTGACATCGGTAGAATCCTTGATGGATGCGGTAACCACTTCGCAGCCGCCGCGTTGCCACAGGTCGAACGGGACGACGAATTCGGTTTCTTCGAAACCGTCAGCCAAGAGGACGAGAATTTTCATAAGACTCCTTTTTTTTATATTTTTGATAAAAATGGGAGGAATAGGCTAATGCCTAATAAGATAGTATATTTTCTCTTTTTCCTGATGCTTCTCGTTTCGGCATGCGGAGATGACGATAGCTCCATGGCCTGGGACGACGATTCCGTGACCAGCTCTGCTTCGGACGGTGCGGATATTTCTTCGGGAACGGACGATCCGGACGAATCCGGCAGCTCCACAAAGTCCGGCAGTTCCAGTTCCAAGACGGGTTCCTGCAGTTCGACAGTATCCAGCGGTTCAAATTCGGGCAGCCGGTGGAAAGATTCGCTCTCTACGACAGATACCCTGCTTTATATCGACAAGATTTGCTTTGACGACACGGATACTTCGCACACGATCTATGCCGTCTTTAGAAGCGATGTTCGTCCGAACGATAAAATCTATACCGAATTCCGCTATGGTTTTTCCGGAGGAACGGGATATACGACCGGTTACAATGTCTTATCGGAAAGGATCAATCTTGTGGATAGCCTAAACGAGGATGGCTGGTACAAGTTGCGCTATAAGCTCAAGGAAATGGACCGTTATCGCAGTAGCGAAATTCGGAGCCCAAGCTATATCTCGTTCACGATGTATTTCTCATCTGTCCAGGTGGATGATATCAACTACATCGTTGTTCCCCTCAACAGGGAAATGGAACGGAACGTATGCAGCAAGGTTGATACCTTGATTACCGTTCTTGATTCTGGCGTCATTACAAGATACAATATAGTCGACTTTTTTGATTCGGCGCATATGGCAAGGGTCGATACGTTCCCTACGATGGACTCGCTCAGAAAACGCGGTTGCTATTGTTCGGATTACAACCTCTGTAGGGGAACGACCCATTACATCACGGCAATGAAGGACTATGTGTATTGCTCTGCAGGCGCCTGTTATCAAAGGGACGAGGAGCATGGTTCTATCGAGGGAATGCCTTTCGAAGGATCGTTCACCGACACGCGCGACGGAAAGGTGTACCCAACGGTAAAGATCGGCATGCAGGAATGGTTCGCGAAAAATCTGGAGTACGCTGATTCTGTCAGCACCCCGAACCTTGCCGGGCATACCTGGTGCTATAACAACGACGAAATGTATTGCGAAAAGTTCGGACGTCTCTACGACTGGTCCGGCGCGTTGAATTTGCCCGAGGCGTATAATGACAGTACGCTCCAGCCGTTTGAATGGTTCCAGGGTATTTGCCCGGCCGGTTGGCATGTGGCGACGTCTAACGAATTCAGCAACATCTGGGATTACATGAGGGCCAGGACCAGCTATGACTGGGTATATACCGTGCGCGATGGCGCTGTCTGGGACAGCCTTGCGGGTTCGGAGTATAACAACATCACGGGCTTTTCGGCACTGCCCGGCGGTTACCGCACCGAGCTTGGCGAGTACAAGGGCGTTGCCGTGAGTGCCCGGTTCATTGTGACGTGGCGCCATACGGCTACCGTAGATAACGGCAGCCCGTCCAGCAACAATACGTTCATGCTTAAAAACACCAAAACGAACGGTTTTCTCGAGAGCGGGTCGAAAAAGCGTGCCGCATCGTACGTCCGTTGTGTCAGGGGCGAGGGAATTCCCGATGCCCGGAGCTATGTATATATCGCGAAATAGCAAATAAGATTTAAAAATTTGTATATTGGAGAGTGTAAAACAATAAAGGGGTTACCTATGAAGTTCTATAGCGCTATGTTCCTTGCTGCCTCCCTTGCCTTTGTGGCCTGCGGTGACGACAGCTCTTCTTCCGCTCCGGCAGACGAGACCGCTTCCTCTGCGAAGGAAACGCCGAAGTCCTCGTCTTCCACGGACACGCCGAAGTCTTCCGAAGATAGCGGCAAGTACGATTGTACCGTGAGCGGTGGCGTAAAGGTCGTGTATCCTGCCGGTGGCGAAGAATTCAAGATGGGCGATACCATCACCGTTATCTATGGCTCCGATATCCAGGGTTCCGGTTACCGCTTCGCCTTCAAGGTGGACGAGAATGACGCCGGCATGGACATGCTGAAGAATTCCGCTGGTCCGGAAACTCCGGACGGAAAGACTTGCTACGAGCAGAAGGTCGTGCTTTCGGATGACTATGCCGAACCGTCGGACGAGGCCATCATCCGCGTGATTCCGTACGAACGCCAGAACAAGGGCGCCAACTCCGGGACCTTCAAGGTCAAGGAGTAATGAACCTCCGTCTCGACGACAGTAGCATCACCGTGGCCATCGTAGGCTGCGGTGGTTTTATCGGTAGCCATTTGCTCGACGCCGTGCTGGAACGTACCCGCTGGCGCGTCTTTGGCGTGGATCTCGATTTCTACAGGCTGCAGCACCGCCTCAATCACGAGCGGTGCGAATTCCTGTGCGCCGACCTTGCCGACCCCGCTGTCGTGGAGCGCATCGCCAAGTTCCCGCTGGTGGTGAACCTCGCGGCCATCTGCACGCCGAGCCGCTACATGGGGGAGGCGTGCGAGGTTATCCGCAGCAACTACGACCATCCCGCGGCGCTTGCTGAGGCCTGCGCCAAGAGCGGCTCGTGGCTCGTCCACTTCTCTACTTCCGAGATTTACGGGAAGACGACTCCCGATTCGGGCGAACTGCTCGAAGACGAGACTCCCGCCGTGTTCGGGCCCGTTTCCGCGAGCCGCTGGAGTTACGCGACGGCAAAGCTGTTGGCGGAACGATTTATCGCGGGGCTGCCCGGCCTTCGCTGGACGGTCGTGCGCCCGTTCAACTTTGTCGGGCCGTACATGGACTTTATGCCGGGCGTAGACGGCGAAGGCATCCCGCGCGTGCTCGCGAACTTTTCGACGGCGCTGTTGCGGGGCGAGCCCCTGAAGCTCGTGAATGGCGGGAAGGCCAAGCGCTGCTTTACGAGCGTACACGACGCGGTAGACTTTTTGTTCGCTCTCTTTGATGCGGGTTCGGACCCGGAGCGCTGTGATGGTGTGCTCTCGCAGGCGTTCAACGTCGGGAACGCGGAGAACGAGGTGAGCGTCGCCGAACTTGCCGCCAGGATGCGTTCCATTTTCGCGAAGGTGCGCGGTGTGGACGTGTCGACGTTGCCCGAACCGCAAGTCGTTTCGGGCGAGGAATACTACGGCGCGGGCTACGACGATTCCATGCGCCGCCTGCCGAGTGTAGAGAAGGCTCAGCGCCTGCTCGGCTTCAAGGCCGCCATCCCGCTCGATACGGCCCTCGAGGAATCGCTCTTGTGGTTCGTGAAACACTATTCCGTCTAGTGCCGTCTTATGTGTCAGCCTGAGCGTAGCGAAGCGAAGTCTCTAGACTATTTTATTTTTATTCCTGCATACAACGTTTCGCAGACTCTTGCGGACGTGCTGGGGCGTATTCCGCCCGCGGTCATGGGACGTGCGGAAGTGCTCGTGATTGACGATGGCTCAAAGGACGGTACGCGCGGGGCGTTCGAGGCGTTTGTCGCGGGCGGTAAGGCCGCGGGCATTGAAGTCGCGGGTGGTATAAACGTCGCGGACGATAAAGTCGCGGGCCGCCTGCAATACGAACGCTTTGAAAAGAACTCGGGTTACGGTGCGGTGGTAAAGCGCGGGATTGCCGCGGGCCTCGAGTCCGGCGCGAAGTTTGTCGCCTGCCTGCATGGCGACGGCCAGTACCCGGCCGAAAAGCTTGACGAGTTCTTCGCGTTTCTTGAAAGCTCGGGCGCGGCCCTGGTTCAGGGCTCGCGTCATGCCATTGCGGGCGGTGCCAAAGCCGGCAAGATGCCCTTGTACAAGCGCCTCGGGGGCGCCTTCCTCACGGCGCTCGAGAATCTCGCGTTCAAGCAGAAACTCACGGACCGCCATAGCGGATTCATCGTCTACAGCGCAGAATTCCTGAAGACTCTAGACCTGGACAAACTAAGTCCAAGCTTCGACATCGACTTGGAAATCATCTCCATCGCCGATGCCCGCGGTTTTAAGATGGCGGAACTCCCGATTCCCACGCGGTACGCGGGCGAAAAGTCCAATCTGAATGTGGTCACCTACGGCCTGCGCGTATTGCGACAGACCTGGCGCCGTTTAATCAAGGCTTCCGCTTAGGCTTTGCCGTGATGCTTGTCGTGGTTGGGGCAGCCGCAGCCGCCCTGGCCGTCGCAGTTTTCCTTGTGGCCTTCGCCGCCGCATTCGCATTCGTGGCCTTCTTCGCCACAGTGACACTCGTGGCCGGCCCCTGAGCCTGTCGAAGGGTCGCCCTTGCCGCCGCAGCAGCAGTGACCCTGCGGGTTCAGTTCCTCTTCGGTGGCTTCGCGCACGCTCACGACTTCGATGGCGAAGTTCAGGTTCTTGCCGGCGAGTTCGTGGTTTGCGTCAATCACGGCCTTGTCGCCCGAGACGGATTTGACGCGGATGGGCATCGGGCCCATGGGGGTCTGGGCGTAGAACATCATGCCCGCTTCGACCTTGTCGACTCCCTGGAACACGTCTACCGGGACTTCCTGCGTCATGCGTTCGTCGTATTCGCCGTAGCCTTCGGCAGGGATCACCTTCACGTCGAACTTGTCGCCGACTTCGTGACCGACCATGGCCTTTTCGAGCCCGACCACGATCATGTGGGCGCCCTGGATGTACTGGAGCGGTTCGCGGCCAGCGGAGGAATCGATAACGGCTCCTTCGTCGGAGGTGAGGGTGTAGTGCATCTGGACTACGGTCTTGTCGGCGATTTTCATGATTTTTCCTTGTATAGAGGGATTTAAAAGTGGGCTAAATATAAAAAAAGCCGCTCCTCCCGAGGGGTATTCCAACTTGGAATATTGGAGCCTCGGGCTCTTTCTTATGATAATGTTGTTTTTTAATTACATTCACAAAGACGCATTATCAAAAAATACCCTCAGGGTAAAGGAGAATCAATGGATTTTAGGAAACTGGCCGTTCTCGGCTCCGCAATGGCTTTTGGCCTTTATCTGTCCGCCTGTGGTGACGACAGCAGCAGTGGCCCTGCCAGTGATGATGGTACGCAGGTCCAAGGCAATAGCGACGGCGGAGATATTCGTCTGCCCGATGTTTCTGGTGAAGGCTGTGATTTCAAGAAAGACGACAAGGTTTGGAGCTACGTTATGAACGTGGGCATGGAAGGTCTCGACAACAAGACCTACCGTTTCTACACGTACGGCGAAAACGGTTCCACCGATTCCTCGGTAACCATCACCAAGGGCAGCACCGCTTCTGCGGCCTGTGCGTTCATTGACGGCGACAAGACGGAAGACAAGAGCGATGACAGCCGTCATGTGGAATGGGTCGAGTGCAAGGATGGAGTCATGTACACGATTGACGTGGTGGAAGACTTCTACCAGACGCAATCCCGTGACGGCGCCTTCGAAACGGTCATGAACCACTGCAAGACCGTGAACAACTTCGACAAGGAAGAAATCAAGGACCTTATTGATTCTGCCTTGAAGTCCTCCGATAGCAAGGGTGGCGACGAGAAGTCTTCCAGCAGTGAATCGGATGAACCGGAAGTTAAATCTTCTTCCAGCCAGGTCTCTGAACCGGGGGATGAATCCTCGTCCAGCATTTCTGCGGCAATCGACTGCGATTTCTCCAAGGATGACGATGTCTGGAAAGTCTCCATGGGCGGTGGCGTTTCGGATATGGTCGTCGAATGGACCGACAAGGGCCCCGTGGTGGTGACAAAGACGGACATGCAGATGGCAGACCTGTGCGATATGATGGCTTCGTCGATGGATGAAGAAGGCGTGGAAGTCTCTTGCGACGGCTCGGTCCTCGTGATGAAGGATGCCAACGAGTTCGCCGATGCATCGAGAGACGAGCTGTACGAAAGCTTCTCGGCCATGTGTTCCGCCGAGTAGACTAAAGCTATAGTTATCCCTTTTTACGGTCTTTCCAGGAGCTTTCGTTGAAGAGCTGACCTTCGGAAAGGCCGTATTTTTCTTGTATGCCGGCCTTGCGGATGGCGTCTTCGATGGACATCTTCCCTTGGATGGCCTGCGTGTAGATGGAGACCTTCTTCCGGACGGTCTCGGCGTCTTCTTGCAGCATTTCTAGGCGGAAATGGTTCACTCCCGCCTTGCGCAGCCTGTCGTAGAGCTTGAGCGCGGATTGCGGCTTGCCCACGAACAGCGTGTTGCGGCATTCCGCATCGCTTTGCAGGTAGTGGCTTTCGCCCTTGTGGTCGAGGATTTCGACCTTGTGCTGGGTGCAAATCTTTCCGCATTCGGGGAATCGCCTGCCGCTGGTGAGCGCGCGGGCGAACGCGCAGTATTCGGAATGGAACGCGGGCATGTACTGGTGCAGCGTGAGCTCGAGGCGGCTTCCGTCAATGCTTTCGAGCAGGTCGAAGAGCTGGGTGCTGTTCAGGTCCCACGAGGGATGGAGCGTTTCGAGCCCCTGCGAAAGCAGCCAGTCGAAGGTGAGGCTGTTCGCCGCGTTCAGGCTGTAGTCGCCGGTGAGCGGGATGCCGCTGTCGCCGAGAATCGAGAGTGCGCCCAAGTTGCGCACGAGCGCGAAATCGGGAGCGAGTTCGAGGATCTTTTTGAGGTAGTGGTTTTCGCCGGGCTTGTGGATGCGGAGCGTCGCCATGCCGGCCTTGAAACCGAGTTCGCGGATCTGTTCGAGCGGTTCGTCGTATTTCACGCCCCAGTCAAAGTCCATGACGACGCTGTCGATGGGGAGCCCCTTGAGCGCCTGGATTTGGTCGGGATTGCGGACGAGCACCGATACGGTGGGCGTGTTGCTCTCGTCGGCTTTCGGGGATGCAAAACCCGTGCCGAATTTGACGCGGTCGAGGAGTTCGCGGCCTGCCTTGGCGCTCGGGGCGAGTTCGTGCCATTTGCAACGTTCGTTGTCGAGCGCTTCCACCGCCTTTTGACGGAGCGTGCGGAGCATCTTCCCGGCGACAAACGCATTCGGCGCGACGTTTGTCGAGAGGTTGTCCAGCCTGTAGGCCGTCGCGCTGAGTCCCCCGAGTTCCTTTTTCGCAAGTTCGTCAATGGCCTGCGGCGTGCGGGCTTCTTCGAGGTTCGTATCGCCGGTGGCAATCGCTTGGTGCCCGCTGTAGTCGCGGACGGTGAGCGAGAGCGGGGCGCCGATTTCGCCTGCAAGCGACATCTTCACGGGAATCCTCTTCGTGAGGTTGCGGTCCGTGAACGTGCGGCGCAAATCCTTTTCCATGGCGGGGGAGTCGTTCCTGTAAACCGCCATGTGCGTGCGCACTTCGCGCGTATCGAAATCGCGCCCGAATTCCATCTTCAAGAGCTTGGGGCCGCAGCCGTTTGTCGACTTCTTGCCCTTGTATTCGTGGATGACTTGCGAGGCGTACAGGCGCGCACCGGCGCTCAGTCCGAACGTCGCTTCTTCGAACAGGATGCCGTCACCGGGCTGCGGTAGCGCGCATTCCATGCCTGCGTCGTCAAAGTCTTCGCTTAACTCCACGACAACGCAACCGCGTTCCACGCGCATCACCGTCCCGAGGTAACGCCCGTGATGGTTGCTGAACGTCCCGTCCACGAGTTTCTGGTGGTCGTCGCCGTCGAGCCATCCCGTACCGAGCCCGCGGCTGAACAGCACCTCGAGCGGTTCCTTTTCTTTTACGTCGGGGGCGATTCCGTCGAGCGCCTTGCGGTAGGCGTGTGCGACCGCGGCCACGTATTCCGGGCTCTTGAGGCGGCCTTCCACCTTCAGGGAGTCTACGCCGATTTCTTCAAGTTCGTTGAGCTTCGGGAGGGCGCAGAGGTCGCGCGTGCTGAACAGGTACTGCGCTTCGGTTTCGCGGTACTCCTTGCCGTCCACGAAAATGCGGTAGGGGAGCCTGCAGCTCTGGGCGCACTGCCCGCGGTTCGCGCTTCGGCCGCCAAAGTTTTCGCTGGTGAGGCACTGTCCCGAATAGCTTACGCAGAGAGCCCCGTGTATAAATACTTCCAGCTCGAGCGGTGTCGCTTCCTTGATTCTTGCGATTTCCTTGAGCGAGAGTTCTCGGGCGAGCACGGCGCGGTTGAAACCGATTGTTGCGATGAGGTTCACGGCCTCCGCGCTTGCGAGCGTCATCTGCGTGCTCGCGTGAATCTCCTGCGTGGGGGCGATGGCGCGGATGAGCCTTGCAAGGCCGATGTCCTGGATGATGAATGCATCCGGCTTAAGCGCTATCAGGTGCTCGAGGAATTCGGGCAGTTCGCGCATCTCGCGTTCAAAAACGAGGACGTTCATGGCGAGGAACGTACGCACCCCGCGAAGCCTCGCGTAGCGGATCATCTCGGCTACGTCTTCGAGCGAAAAGTCCTCGGTGCGTCCGCGCGCGTTCCAGTGCGGAACGCCAAAGTACACGGCGTCGGCGCCGTTCTGTACGGCGGCCTCGAGCATTTCGCGCGTCCCTACGGGTAAAAGCAGTTCCGGAGATTTCACGACGTGAAAAATAGCAAATTAGACGATGGTATCGCCTTCGTATCCGAACTTGACGACCGCGCCGGAACCCTTGATGACGAAGGCCTTCTTGTGCGCAAGCCCTTCGAGGATTGCCTTGTCGAGCGTTTCCGATGCGCATGCCTTGTCGGATTGCCAGCCCTCTACATCGATGACGGGCAGCGAGTCCTTGTCGCCGGCAAAACCGTTTCGGATGATGCATGCCGCCACGTAGTCGGGGTCCATCTCGTAGATGGCTTCGTGGATAAAGGAATCGTCTTCGCCCGAGTCGCTTTTTTCGGTAAAGCGGGGCTTGTCCATGTCGGAATGCGACTTGGCTGATACAGACCCCGAATAGCCGGATCCCTTGAACCGATTCCAAAGTTCGTCGAGCATAATAACCTATAATAAGAGGACTTTACTCCACTAATATATGTTTTTTTCGTTGAAAATATCTACTATTGCGGGTATGAACGCAAAAAAACTTATTTTGTCAACAACTGTTTGCATTTTTGCTTTGGCAATGACAACTATCGTTGCGTGTAGCGATCCCGCAGCCGAAGCGCAGATTGCTCAGCTCACCGCGAAGAACGCCCAGCTGGACGGCCAGATTCAGACGCTCCAGAAGACGCTTGATTCGTTGCAGGTGAAAACGGACTCTCTCTACAAAGTCCTTGTCGATCTCGATTTGGCCAAGTAGCTAGCGGGTAAGCCGCCTAGCGATTCTTGTACATCGTCTCGTAGTACTTTTCGTAATCGCCGCTCGTGATATTGTCGAGCCATTCCTGGTTGTCGAGGTACCAGCGCACCGTCTTCTCGATGCCTTCCTCGAACTGCAGGCTCGGTTCCCAGCCCAGTTCCTTCTGGAGCTTGGTGGAATCGATGGCGTAGCGGGCGTCGTGGCCAAGGCGGTCCGTCACGTAGGTGATGAGGTTCATGTCTTCGCCTTCCGCGCGGCTCAAGAGCCTGTCGACGGTCTTGATCACGACCTTGATGATGTCGATGTTCTTCCATTCGTTGAAGCCGCCGATGTTATAGGTTTCGGCAATCTTCCCGTTATGGAAAATCACGTCGATGGCGCGGGCATGGTCTTCCACAAAAAGCCAGTCGCGCACGTTCTCGCCCTTGCCGTACACCGGCAGCGGCTTCTTGTGTCGAATATTGTTGATGAAGAGCGGGATGAGCTTTTCGGGGAACTGGTACGGACCGTAGTTGTTGGAGCAGTTCGT
>JAGAAW010000014.1 GCA_017615055.1 Fibrobacter sp. | reverse complement strand
GGTGAGCACGCGTTCTACGGCCATGTGGATGTCTTCGTCGGATTCCTTCCACAGGTTCTTGCCGGCCTTGTAGTCCTTGAGGATGCTGGCGAGACCGTCGCAAATCTTCTTGTATTCCGCCTTGCTGAGCACGCCCGATTCCACCAGGCCCTTGCCGTGGCCGATGCTGCCTTCGATGTCTTCTTCGATGAGTTCGGCGTCAAACTGCAGGCTAAAGCTCAGGTCTACCATGCTCTGGGCCATGCCACTTGCGAAGCGGCCTGTCCACATATTGGTCTGGGTGCCTTTCTTTTCAGTTTTCTTTGCGCTGGTCTTTGCCATTTTCAAGTCCTTTTGTTTTACGGATGCCGAATTTAGTAAAATGCGAGTGTCTCGGCTATTGTTTATCGAGCAACTTTTCCACTTCGGCGATAATCTTGTCACGTTCATCGCACCAGTTCGGGGCGATAAGCATGTCGCTCGGGCTTTCGCCGCTGAACCGCTCGATGGCTGTTTCGGGCCCGATAATCTTGATCATCTCGGCAACCGCATTGCAGTATTCCTCAAATTCCAACAGCTTGATTTCGCCGGCAGAAAAGTCCTGTGCCATCACGGTGCCCGCGACGATGTGAAGCGGGTGGATCTTCACGGCGGCGAGGTGCAGGTCGTGCACCACCTGGGCGGTTTTCTTAAAATCGCCCAGCGTCTCACCGGGGAGTCCGACAATCACGTGCGTGGTGACGGTGAGACCCGCCGCCTGGCAGCGCTTGACCGCATCCTCGAACTCGGCGAGCGTGTGCTTGCGGTTTATTGCCGCGAGAGTCAGGTCGTTTGCCGTCTGCAGGCCGATTTCCACGATAATCGGCTTCTTGCGGTTCATTTCCGCGAGGTACTCGATCTTTTCGTCCTCAAGGCAGTCCGGGCGCGTCCCTATGGCGAGCCCCGCGACCTCCTTGTGCCTGATAATCGGGTCGATAATCCCCTTCAGGTGTTCGAGCGGTGCATGCGTGTTCGTGTACGGCTGCAGGTAGGCGAGGATACCCGCGTTTGGGTATTTTTCGCGGAGTTTCGGCACGAATGTATCGAGCTGTTCCTGGATGGAAACCTTCGCCTGGTCGAACACCGGGCTGAAACTGCGGTTGTTGCAGTAGCTGCAACCCGAGAATCCCTTGGTGCCGTCGAGGTTCGGGCAGCTCATGCCGCCGTTCAGCGGGAGCTTGCGCACCTTGAGGTAGTTCGGGAAAATCTTGAGCAGCAAATCGCGGTAGGGTGTGTAATGCATACCAGGAAAAATAGATTAAAGACGTGGAATAATCATATATTTTTCTATGTTTTCTGTTGAATTTGGGCTTCAAGGAGAAATAAGATGCATTTTCGCGCCAGTTCCCTCGCTATTTCGCTTTCGTTAACAATGCTTGCCGCCTGTGGCGACGATGATTCCTTCATTTCTAGATCTCAGGGCCTTCCAAGCGAAGTGGCCGATATGGACGAACTGGAATCCTTCGCATGCAGTGACGAATTCAAGGGCGAGAAGGTCTATGTGGCAGACCTCAAGCGGGACTATGAATGCGATGGCGATAGATGGATTAGGGTCGATGACGAGGAAACGTCTAGCTCGTCTTCTGCTAGGTCGTCTTCCAGCAACGAGGCCAGTTCCAGCAGCATCCGGAGTTCTTCCAGTAGCGTGCGGTCTTCGAGTAGCCTAGGGTCTTCTAGCAGCACTCCTTATAGCTCTGTCAGTTTCGATTTCACCAAGGACGAGGCGTTTAATCCGAACATCCAGTACGGCGAACTGAAGGATGCTCGCGACGGGCATGTCTACAAGACGGTCACTGTCGGAAGGCAGGTCTGGATGGCGGAAGACCTTGCCTTCGAGTATGTGGTGAACGATGAACCATTTGAGAATTACTGCGGCACGGACTCTTGCAAAATTTTAGGTCGTTATTATACCTGGGCTGCAGTTATGGATAGTGCCGGTATTTTTGGTACAGCGGGCAAAGGGTGTGGTATGGGCAATAAATGTTCGCCGGCATATCCGGCGCGGGGCATTTGCCCCGAAGGCTGGCACGTGCCGACAAATCAGGAATACAACAACTTGATACTTTATGCCGGCGGGTCTTATGAGGCTGCATTAAAGATAAAATCTCAAGTTGGATGGAAAGATTCCCTAAATTCGGATATCTATGGCCTGTCTTTCTTACCCGGTGGACGAAGCCCTGCGATAGAAAAGATAAAAGATGTGAGTGGAACGTTTTCGTGGACATCTACTGAATACGATGAGAAATTTGCTGCTTGGTTTATTTTGTCGGGTCGTAGTGCCGGAATTGTCTACAACCATACCAAGAACATGGCGAACGCTGTCCGCTGTATCAAGGATACCCTGGTAGAAGATTCCTTCTATGATACCATTACCATAGCGCAGCCCTGCAGGACGGAGCAGGAAGACAACTGCACCTATGGAGAATTTACCGACCCCCGAGACAATCAGGTCTATAAGACGATAAAGATTGGTAATCAGGTCTGGTTTGCCGAGAACTTGAAATACGAAACATCGATTAGCCGTTGTTACGCCAACGATTGCGATTTATATGGCCGTTATTACCTATGGAGGGATGTCGTGAATAACAGAGGAGACCTTTGCCCTGCTGGTTCGCACATGCCGTCTAAGGAAGAATGGGAAACTTTATTCTGGGCCGTCTCTGGGGCTAACGCATCTGGAGCAGCGCTTAAATCGTCTACCTGGCGAAAGAGAACGGAAGTTGACCATTTTGGTTTTTCGGCTTTGCCTGCTCGCGAGTTCTATGGGAGTTCGTGGGGGAATGGTAATACAGAAGGCGCATACTTCTGGTCATCGACAAAAGGGGAGGATGGTGTTTATAGGTTATCATTGTACGATGACAGCGATGTAAGCTATTTTGAAGAGTTCAAGTATTACACAAGCGACTATATGTATTCCATCCGTTGTATCGTGGATCCGGAATAGCGTTTAGATACACTTGATACACTTTGGCATATCTGTAAACAATCCTGTTCCTTCCCGTAACCGAAAAAAGGCATTTTATAGGGGTAAAGATGCCTAGCCATTGTTATATTCTAGGCGAACAGATGACTCTAGGCGAAAAAGCGAGGTCCTTATGAATCTTTCGTGTGTGAAATTTGCGTGTGCAACCGCGGCTCTTGCCGCCGCCCCGTTGATGGCACAGAACGTGCTGACGAACGGCGACATGTCTTATGGCGACGGCGGCTGGTACCTGTGGAACAACCCGGATGGCCCGGCGAAGGTGGACCTGCAGCTCGGTCAGATGGGCCTCGGTGTGGATGGCTCCGAGGGTGTGAAGGTCACGGTGATCGAACTTCCGAATCCTTCCTGGGGCCTGCAGTTACAGCCCCCCAAGTGGCTTGCCGATTCCGCCTACTACACGCTAAGGTTCAAGGCGAAGGGTAACATGCCTATCAACGCCATCGTGCAGGGTGGCCCTCCCGACTGGCGCCAGAAGGAAAGTGCCTCCTTCATGCTGACCAAGGACTGGAAGGAATATTCCATGGTGTTCCTTGCCGACCAGAAGGGCTACGGGCTCAACAACGTCACGTTCCATGTGGGCCTCGCCAAGGGCTGGATGCAGATGGACGATGTGGAAATCGAGAAGGTGGAAGGTCTCGATGACATGACCTGGTACAACAATTCCGCCGCCCGCATCGATAGCCTCCGCAAGAAGGACTTTACGCTCAAGGCTGCCCCTGGCACGCAGGTGAAGGTGGAACTCATGCGCCATGCGTTCCCCTTCGGTACGGCACTCGCGCTCTACCAGAGTAAGGATAGCGTGGAAGCTTGGTATAGGAAGACCGCCAACAAGTACTTCTGGTACGGCGTGCCCGAAAACCAGTTCAAGTGGCCGGAATACGAACCCAAGAAGGGCAAGATCCGCCGTGACGAATTCAAGCAGTACCTCGATTACGTGAACGACTACAAGTGGGGCTTCCGTGCGCATACGCTCGTGTGGGGGCACCAGGGCTATGGCTTCGACAAGCATTTCAGCAACCAGGGCAGCTGCAAGGATATCTCGAACAAGATCAAGGCCCGTATTGACCGCGACCTGAAGGAATACAAGGGCCGCATCAAGGAATACGACGTGTGGAACGAGGCCTTCCATGAGCCGTTCATCTTCAACAAGTGCGGCTGGGACTTGCTTGACTCCGCACACGTTTGGGCGCACCGCGCCGACCCGGATGCCCGCCTCTTTATCAACGAGTACAACGTGGTTGCCGCCGGCGAAACCGAACGCCTCTACGACATCGTGAAGGGCATGCTTGACCGCAAGGTGCCCGTGCACGGCATTGGCGTGCAGTGCCACTTCGGTGACCGCCAGCTGAACCCGAACTTCATCAAGAAGCGCCTCGACAGGCTTGGCTCCCTCGGGCTGCCCATCAAGATTACCGAACTTGACTTTGGCGACTGGCAGAAGGGCATGTACTTCGGCGAGGACGAGCAGGCCCGCCGTTACGAGATGGTCCTTCGCATCGCCTTTAGCCACCCGGCTGTGGAAGGCATCTTGCTGTGGGGCTTCTGGGATGGCCGCCACTGGGTCAAGAACGGCGGTATCGTTGCCATGGATGGCCGCGAGAAGCCTGCCGGCAAGCTCATCTACGACTTGTGGCACAAGGTATGGACCACCAACGGAACCTTCAAGGCCGATGAAAAGGGCGAAGTAAAGTTCCGTGGCTACCCCGGCAAGTACAAGGTGACCATCGACGGCAAGAGCGAGATGGTGGAACTGAAGTGACACGAAGTGTCATCCTGAGTGCGAAGCACGAAGGATCCAGACGAGAATTACCCCTGAGGATACTCAGGGGTTTCTTTTCTATATTTCCTCGCATGAAGAAATCACTCCCGGGCATTTTGTTGCTCGCCGCCATGCCATGTTCCGTACTCCTGTTCGTGAAGGTCCAGGAGTCCACCGGTTCCGACATCATTGCACTCCTGACGGCCCTGCTCCTGTACGTGGCCGTCATTGTCGTATGTGCGCTCGTGTTTAACAAGCCGGACCCGCGCAACGTGCCGATGGAGCACCCGATTGTGAAAGAAGAAACGCCGGCCAAAGATGCCGAGACAAACGACGCCAGGAAGGAAAACTAAATGTCTATCGAAGATCGTTCTACGCTTGTTTTTGCGACCGGGGTAGGCCGCGTTAAAGAGGAAAAGCCCAAGGCGGAACGTCCGCAGGGCGATGGCGTCGTGCGCATAACGCTCAAGCGCCTCGGTGGCGGCAAAATGGCCAGCGTTGTCACGGGAGTCCCGCTTGATGAGGACGAACTCAAGGAATTGGCACGTGCGCTCAAGCAGAAGTGTGGGGTAGGCGGCTCCGTAAAGGACTTCAATATCGAGATTCAGGGCGACAAACGTAATATTTTGAAAACAGAACTCGAGAAAAAGGGCTATACTGTTAAGCTCTCAGGCGGTTGATTGTGCCCTAAAAGCACTTCGGTGCCCTTTTTTTTGAAAACTTGTCTATATTTATTCCTGTAAGGGAATAGAAAATGACAAAGAACCTTTTTAAAGTTTGTATCGCTCTTGTTGCTACTGTGACCGCGTCTACGCAGGCACAGGAATTTAGTTCCAAGTATTTTGACTGCTGGATGGAAAACGTCGCGCACGTGGATGCCTCCGAGATCCAGCGCCTGGGTATCAAGACCTACGGCGATGCCTGGATTTGTGGCTGCTTTAACGTCGAGGATACCGACGGCGAGGACTGGCAGGAAGGCGAAGTGCTCACGAAGGTGAATAAGGTTTGGGACCTGCCTCCGTTTGAGGTTTATCCCTGCCGTGCGAAGGACTGCAGCGACACGAGCGAGACCTACCAGAAGAGCCTCGATATGTGCGTGGACCACCTGAACAACAGCGGCTTTACGCTTTCCGATTTCAAGGAAGGCGGCAAGGTGGCTGACGCCATCGCACAGAAATTCCCCGAATCCAAGAAGAAGGCCAAGAAGGACGACGACTCCAACCTGACCGATTTCGGCAAGTATCTCGAAGACCGCAAGGCCCGCTCCGATAGCATCCTCTGCTTCTTCCAGTATCACGAACGTCCGGGTACGGAACGATTCCTGGACTGGGACAAGAAGGGCGTGTTCAGCATCTCTGGCCTGCCCGAGAAGCTTTTGCCCGAGTCCATCGGTAGTTTCCCCGACTATAGCGATGTGCGTTGCAAGGACGGGAACGAATGGTCGGGCTTCCTCGTGAACGGCTACATCGAGAACGTGATGCACGTGGATGCCGAGGGCAAGTTCCACGGTCACGAGATTGGTTACGGCAACGACCTCACGCTGCCAGCCAAGCAGGGCAAGGATTTCGGCAAGGTACTCTACTCTGTCGACTACGTCCACGGGGTGAAGAATGGCACCGCCAAGTTCTACCGCTACAGCGCAATGGACAACATCGGCGTGACTGACAAGAAGGTTTTGAAGAAACTCGAGAAGTACTACTTCTTGCACCTGGAAGTGCCCTACCGCAAGGGTGCGGTGCATGGCGTGGTGAACATGTTCTCGCACAAGGGATTCCTTATGGCCGAGGTGCCGTACTGGGACAACACGATTCACGGCCGCGTGGTGGTACACTACCCGTTCGTCGAGGACGTGAAGGCGATCGAGGCTGCTGACAAGAAGGAACTCAAGCGCATCTCCAAGATCAAGAAGAAGAAGGACAAGGAAGAGGCCATGGAAGCCTTCCAGAAGATGAAGGAAGAGCGCGAGAAGAACAAGCCTAAGGACAAGGTGACGATTGACTACAAGAAGGGCAAACTCAATGGCCCGAACGACCTCGGTTACTCCTTCGGCAACTACCGCGACGGCAAGCTCGACGGCAAGTACATGACGTTTACCGTGAAGGAAACCTGCTATGACTGGATCCCCGTGAACGGCCAGGAAGGCTTGGATTCTACGACAACGAACAAGGTTTGCCTTACCGAGAAGCAGGACAAGAAGAGCTGGGGTACATTCCGTAATGGTGAACTCCAGGGACTGATTGAATGTGCGAACGGCATCAAGGGCAAGGAGAACGTGGACTGCGACCACGCTTACTAGGCGATTAGCGCCTCGATGACAAATCGGGCGCTTTTAGTTATATTTGTCGCGAACTTGAAAGGCCGCATGGTCTGAAGGTTGCATGCCTGGTTAGTTTAACAGGATAAAACGCGTCCCTCCTAAGGATGAGCTCCGCGTTCGAGTCGCGGACCGGGTATTACGCTGGCGAATTAAATCGCCAGCGTTTCTTTTTTTGTAACTTTACATCGTGAATAAAAAGTACATTGCCATTGTTGTCCTGTTCGGGATATTGCTCCTGCTTCCGTTTACGGTGCAGGCGGTCGCGGACCTGCGTGGCGATAAACGGTTTGTCTCCCTCGACATCTTTAAGGACGTTGTCTATACCCCCTTTGTGCGTGAATCGAATCTCTCTGCAGGGGCGATGCACCTGGATAGCGTCTGGCGTGCGGCGCGCGAGTCCATTGCCGCAGGTACGGAGGCGGGCGAGGCTCTGGAACCGGTCATCGGTGCGCTTTCTGATTTGGAGGCGGTCGCACTGACCGTCAATGCGTATGCTGAACTCGATACTGCGGAGGCGGGCTACAAGCTGCTCAAGCAGGCGGACACGTTGCTTGCTAGCCTCGAGGATGAACCCGAGAACTTCAAGGCCGCAGATTCTACCCTGAAGGCGGTCGTGGGCGAGTTCGGGCAGTTCTCGCTCTGGCGCGCGTTCCTTTCGGTAAAGCATTATGGTGTATGGACGAGCCGCTACCTGCGCGCCTTTGAGAACAAGGTGGAAGACGAGAATGCGCTGGTGCTTGCGGTACGCCCGCGTTACCAGCTTGCGGTATGGAACATTTTCAACGATCCGGGCGAGAAGGTTGTGCTGGGCGCTGCGGGCAAATGCATTGGCAAGTCTTGCGGGCGCGAAACGGCCGAGGCATCCGACCGCTGGCTCTTCTACCGGCAGGACGTGGAATTCCTGGTGCAGCCGTCCCCGCTGGACGTGCGCAGCGCGAAGCTCGACAACCCGGTGCAGGCGATTCTCCGGTTCCGTGACCAGCTCAAGGCGAAGGGCGTGGAACTGCTCGTGGTGGTTACCCCGGGCAAGCCGAGCATCTATCCTGAACGGCTGACCGGCGCTTCGGCTGCTGTGGGTGCTGAGAATGCTTCAGGATTGAACGGCGCGGGCCATGGCAAGAAAATCCTTGATTCGCTTACGCGTGCTGGCTTTAATACTGTTGATTTATATACGCCGCTGCTGGCTGCGAAGAAGGACGATGCGAGCCTCGGACCGCTCTACCTGAACGATGACACGCACTGGACTCCGCGCGGAGCTGAACTTGCCGCTGCTGAAATCGCCGCCGCTGTGAATCGCTTGGAATCTGATGGAAAAATCAATTTGACGGAACTTCGTCAGAAGCATGCTGACGGTAGTTATCCGATGAGCTTTGTGGCAAAAGATTCTGTGGCTGACCGTATGGGTGATGTTGGCGAGATGAGCGGGCTCAACAAGTTCGGCGTGTTTAAAACACAGCGTGTGACGGGACACGTTGTGATGCAACAGAATATCATAGAAAGAATTGGCATGGCTCAGAGCAGTGCTAACTGCTTGGATTCTCTGATGAAGGATTGTCCCGAACGTGACGATTCCTGCTATTTTGCAAAGAATAGTCCCTGTGATGAAGATGATGCTGCCTGCGTGCGTGCTTTGACAAAAAGTTGTCCTAAGGGAAGTGCATTTGATTCATGCTATTATGCTAGAATGTGGCCGTGCGAGGAAAGCGATTCGCTTTATTACGATACGACGCGCACGCCTTTCAAGGACGATTTCCGCAAGGCGCAGATTTTGATTCTCGGTGATAGCTTTAGCCGCATTTACCAGACTGACTCGCCGGTGAACGCGGGCTGGATTGCGCACTTCGCGAAGGAGATGGGCAGGCCTGTCGCAAGCATCGTGAGCGACGGTGGCGCTTCGACATTGGTTCGTGAGAAACTCGCCCGCAAGGCCGGCGTGCTCAAGGGCAAGAAACTCCTGATTTGGGAATTTGTAGAACGTGACCTCCGCTTTGGTGCGGAAGGCTGGAAAGAGGTTGATTTCTAATGGCAAGGCATGGAACGCCCACTCCGGGGCAGGCAATTTTGGAAGGTATCGAGTGGCTCAAGATGGACAAGGCCGAATTCGCGCGCCGTATCGGAGTCCCGATGGAAACGCTCGAGGGCCTGATTGCGGGTACGGTCGAGATTACCCGCGAACTTGCCGAATCACTCGAGTCTGTGACGGGGAGCCCTGCCGCCTACTGGCGCATGCTAGCAAGTAAGGCAAAGAAGGTTTGATATGAATATTATCGATGCAGTTTCTTGTATGTGTGACCTCGCGAAGGGCGAGGCGGAACAGTTTGACGTAATCGCCTCGAATTCCCATTCCGAAGGCCTCTCCGTATTCCAGGGGCAGGTGCAGAATACCGAGATATCTGATTCCGTTGGTCTAGGCCTGCGCGTCATCAAGGATGGTCGCCCGGGCTACGCGCATACTGAGCGCCTTACCAAGGAAGCAATTGCGCAGACCATCAAGGATGCTGTTTGCCACACGCAGTGGACCGAGAAGATAGATATTGAACTCCCCGGACCGGTCGATGTGCCTGCGGGTCAGCCGAACTACAATCCCGAACTCGAGTGTCTCTCGCTTTCGCAGATAAAGGACTTCTGCATCGATCTCGAGAAGGCTACCTTCGCGAAGTCGAAGGAAATAGAGAATATCCCGTATCTGGGTGGCGATACCAATAGCGAAACGTTTGTTATCGCGAACAGCAAGGGAGCGCTTTATACCGTTCAGTCAAACTACGTGTCTGTCGGTGCGGGGGCGGTTGCTAGCCGTGATGGCGTGAAAAAACTTGGCAATTTCGTGAAGTCTGGCCGCGACTGGAAGGAATTTACCATAGAGGAAATTGCCTCCCGTACGGCAGAATATTCTACCGAACTTTTTGGCGCGAAGAAGATTGAAGGCGGGAATATTCCCGTAATCTTCTCGGAACGTGTTGCCTCGAGGTTTCTCGCGATGTACCTCAATCCCTTTGTTGCAGAGGCAATGCAGAAAGGCATGTCGCGCCTTGTGGGCAAGGAAGGCACAAAGATTGCAAGCGATGCTTTCTCCATCTGGAGTGACCCGCAGGGTGAAATGTTCCAACACGTGAACTATGTGGACTCCGAAGGCGTCCCTGCACAGCGCGTGAAGGTGGTGGATAACGGCATTTTCAGTTCTGCGCTCTACAACCTGGAAACGGCATCCAAGGCAGGCCGCAAGTCTACCGGTAACGGAATTCGCGGCTTTGGTTCCAAGATGTCAACTGCGTTCTTCAACCTGCTGGTGCCCGCGGGCGATAAGACTACGGCGGATCTCCTCAAGCTGTTCCCCAAGTGCCTGCTGGTTGCCCGCCTGGAAGGCAATTCCGGCTGTAATGCGGTTTCGGGTGAATTGAGCATCGGTGCGCATGGGTTCTGGTGCGAAAACGGGGTAATCCAGCACCCGGTCGATGGCGTGACGCTCTCCGGCAATTTCTTCGATATTATCCAGAATATTGTCGCCGTCGGGAACGAATACTACAGTGCGTTCTCGAACTACAAGGTGCCCGCGCTCGCGGTTTCTAACCTTGCTGTGAGTTGTTAAATGCGCCGTATTTTTTAACCAGAATAGGGCGGATTATTAAGTGTCGGGAGGGTCTTAGGGAGGGTAAGCCCGTGGCGACCCTCCCTTGTCTCATAAATTTTTACCTAAATTTTTTTTTGTGTAAAATAAAAAGGAAAAAAAATGAAGCATTTATTGTACATCGTTCTGTTTTGCTCATTCATTTTAGCAGCCTGCGCTGACGATGATTCGGGCAATTTCCTTGCGAAAGACGAAACACCTGACCTGGGTGATGACTCGAGCAAGGGTACAAAATATATTCCTCCTTGCGCGGAAGAATGTGAATATGGCGTGTTGGTAGATAAACGCGATGGTCATTCCTACAGAACGGTAAAAATCGGGGACCAGGTCTGGATGGCGGAAGACCTGGATTACCGAACCAGCGAAAAAATGTGGCACGAAGGTTATGGGGATTGTGTCGAGAACATCTACGGAGATTGCGTGCATCACGGATTGTATTATACGTGGATTGAGGCAATCGACAGCGCCGGTACTTATGATAAATACGGTATCAAGTGCGGTTATAATGACGAGTGCGAGCTTCCGGAACCACATCAAGGAATTTGCCCCGAAGGGTGGCATTTACCTTCGTACGATGAATTTGATGAACTTTATTATGCCATGGGAGAAAAATACGGGGCCATGCAGGCGACAGGTTTCCCGTCGTGGACAAATGCTACGGATGCCTATGGCTTTTCTGCTTTACCGACAGGGTATATTTCTGCTGTTAATAGTGACCTTGAAGATCTCGGAAAAAATCTTGGATATTGGACCAGTACCGTAACCCCAGATAAAGGTATAGACAGCTGGTATGTGCATTCTACCTCATTTGGTCATACAATTGATAACAGGTATCTTGGCTATATGGTCCGTTGCATCCAGGACTAGCCGTTCTTAACGGCCTTTTTCTGGCGGTAAATTAGCACGATCAGCCACACAAGGCCTGTGATAATCATCAGGCTGCAGAGCGTCTGCCCGCGGCTCATGCCGAACAGGTCGACGCGTCCCAGGTGGGCATCGGGCCTGCGGAAGAACTCGATGAAGAAGCGGAAGATTCCGTAGCCCATTAGGTAGAGGCAGGGCATCTTATCGCGCAGAATAGGAATGCGCCTCAGGTTGTAGAGAACTGCGAACAGGATAACGCCCTCGAAGCACATTTCGTAGAGCTGGCTCGGGTGGTGAAGAATCGGGTTCGTAATGGGGCTGTCGTGTGCCATCGGGAAGAACATGCCGATAGGGCTCGTTGTCACCTCACCGAAGAGTTCCCCGTTAATGAAGTTGCCGTAACGGCCCCAGGTATAGGCGAGCGGTGCAGCAAGGAAGCTCAGGTTGAGTGTCTTCCACACGTCCATCTTGTTACGCTTCATTCCGATAATCGCGAAGATTGTACCGAGAATCATGCCACCGTGGTAGCTCATGCCCGCAATACCCGTAAAGTGCCAGCCGAGGTCGTCGTGGGTGAGCGGTATCAGGATTTCGAACGGATTGGCGAGGTAGTAGCCCGGCTTGTAGAAGAACACATACCCGAGGCGTGCACCGATGAGGATGCCAGCGATAGCCCACACGAACAGGTTATCGAACTGTTCCTTGGTGTAGCCTAGTTTTTCCTTCGAGTTGATCTTCCACATGGTAAAGTAGGCGGTGAAAAACGCGAAGATGTACATCACGCCGTACCAGTGCACCTGGAAGTTCACGAACGGGATAGTGAATGCTATTCCGTCAAAGTAGGTCGGTATCAAGTTCCACCAGGATGGTTCCATATTGTCCTCCTCTCTTTATTTTGCCTGCCACAGGTTCTGGTGAGCCCAGTAGTTCATTATCATCGCCGCCACCTGGCATGCGGGCTGCGAGCGGTAGCCCTGCAGGTCGTGGACCTGCATGATTACTACGATAATCGCCTTCTTGGGGTCATCCTTCGACTGTGCAAATCCCATAAACCATTCGTATCGTCCGTTCGGGTCGTTACCGTCGAGCGAACCCGTCTTGCCGCCAATGTTTAGGGCGTTGAAATTCTTGCGGGCCATATTCTTGGTCGATATGTGCTTCCTTGCGGTTCCGTTCGTGACGGAGCGAAGCATGGCGGCGCGTAGCCCGTAGTACGTGTTCTCGCTGAACTTGCCTACGTCGAGAGCGATGCGCTGCTTGGGGGCGATGCCTTCGAGGTCTTTCGCCCACGGGATTTCAAGAGGTTTCTTGGTGAGTATGGAACGCACCTGCGCGGCCGCTAGGAGGGGCGTGAGGGTGGTCGACTGGATAAAACCGCAGCTCACCTCGGCAAGCCCGTATCCGGAGTCAGGGGGCGCATAGTTCGAGCGTCCCGGGAGTCCTCCGGGGAAGTTCGTGTTGTAACCGAGCATCTTTGCCGCGTCGCGCAGGCGTTTTGCTCCGACGTTCATGCCGATGATGCCGAGCGGCGGGTTAGCGGACTTCGCGTAGGCGTCCTGTAACTCAATGGTGGGGCCGGTGTAGTTCTCGGGCACGCGCAGCTGGTTCCTGTACAGCGTGTGGTGCGCGCCCCTGTCGGGTATCGGCGAGTTGAGCGAATAGCGGTTGCTTTCCATTGCGGCTGCAATCGTGATTGTCTTTGCAAGCGATGCGGCGGGGAAGGTATTCCTCGAAATGTAATCCGGGGCGTTCTGTACCTTGTAATCCTTCGTTTCGCCCCAGGCGATAATCTCGTTGCTGTTCGGTTCCACTACGAGAATCGCGCTGTGCATGGGTTTGAAGCGCCTGAGCATGTTGTCGATCTTTTCGGCGAGGAACACTTCCTTCTGGTTCTTGATGTGCGCGCTATCTATCTTCTCGACCTCGGGCGGAATTTCTGGGGTGACTGCGGCGGTCACGGCTGCCTGCGTGTTCTCGAGGTCTTCCTTCCTCTCGGTTTCTTTCGTGACGGTCTTCGCGTCGCCAACAAGATTCTTCTCGGCGGACTCGGTTAATGAATCTTTCTGCGTTTCCTTGAGGGAATCCATGTCGCTGAGGGTATCGACGATGGCTTCTTCTGCGGGGGCATTGCCATTTACGACGAATCCTGCCGGCTTACTAGCCTGTTCGCCGCTCTTGAATATGCACGAGCCAATCAGGGCACAGACGGCGACAAAAATGGCGATAGCGATGCAGCGGTTACGTAATCTCTTTTTATAGGGTAGGCGATTCTGGGGGTCGTAGTAATATTTCATCGGTTTACTTAAAAATGGTCTTGCGGTAGTAGGCGAGTTCGGCGATGCTCTCGCGGATATCGTTCAATGCCTCGTGGCGCTTTTCTTTCTGGAATTCCTCGAGTTTCGGGTACCAGCGGAAAGACAGTTCCTTGATGGAACTTACGTCTACGTTCCTGTAGCACAGCCAGTTGGTGAGTTCGGGCATGTACTTGTACAAGAAGCGCCTGTCCTGCGTGATGGAATTTCCGCACAGCACGTTCTTGCCCTTTTCGGTGAAGGGTTTTATAAAACGGAGCGTTTCCTGTTCAGCGTCTTCGAGGGAATATTTTGAATGGCGGCACCGGTCCACGAGCCCACTCTGGTTGTGGTGCTTGGTGTTCCACTCGTCCATGGATTCAAAGACGTTCTCGCCCTGGTGTATGGCAATTACTGGCCCTTCGGCAAGGATATTGAGGTCTGCGTCGGTGACGATTGTGGCAACCTCCAGGATAACGTCCTTCTCGGGCTCGAGTCCGGACATTTCCAGGTCCATCCATACCAGGTTTCTAGAACTTTTCTTGTGCGTCATGGTATGTGCAAATGTAGTTTTTTCCTTTTTTTTTGTTTTCGCTGCGTGCTTTTTGTCCGTCAATTTGCAGCGTTCCTCAAACATTCATGCCAATGAGAAATAAAACACTTTTATGTAAGAAAATTATTTGCTATATTCGCCCTCGTTACTTTGTTATACAGGAAACACACCATGGAAGAAGTAGTTATTACCGGTATGGGCTGCGTTTCGGCCCTTGGCAATTCACCCGACATCCTCTGGGACAACCTTTTGCAGGGCAAGTCCGGGGTGGCAACCATCGACAGGTTCGATGTTTCCGCTTTGCCGGTCCAGATTGCGGCTGCGGTCAAGGAATTCGACGGTTCCGAATTTTTCAGCACCCGCGACCAGTCCAGGTTCTCTAAGTGCATTCAGTATGCAGTCTATTCCGCCTTCCAGGCCCTGAAGAATGCGGGTATTGACCCGAAGGCCGAAGACCCGAGCCGCTCCGGCGTGATTATCGGTGCCGGTATCGGTGGCATGAACGCCTATTCCGAAAACGCTGTGACTCTTGCAAACCGCGGTCCGAACCGTGTTTCTCCGTTCTTTATCCCGATGTCCATTACGAACATGCCCGCCGGTGAAGTTTCTAACCGTACCGGCTGGATGGGCCCCTGCTTCGCAGTGGTTTCTGCCTGCGCGACATCGAACCACTCCATTGCAGCGGCTTTTGATGCGATCCGTCTGGGCCGCGCCGACATCATGCTGGCTGGCGGTACCGACGAAACGGTTTGCCCGCTCGCCCTCGCAGGCTTTACCAACATGCATGCCTTGAGCAAGCGTAACGACGACCCTGCGACTGCTTCCCGCCCGTTCGACAAGGACCGCGACGGCTTCGTGATGGGCGAGGGTTCCGGCATTCTCGTGCTCGAAAGCCTCTCTCACGCCAAGAAGCGTGGCGCTAACATCCTGGCCCGCGTTGCCGGTGTCGGTATGAGCGCCGATGCTCACCACATGTCTGCCCCGCGTGAAGACGGTGAAGGTGTCCGCCTGGCCATCGAGATGGCGCTCCGTGACGCCGGTATTTCCCCGAAGGACGTGGGCTACGTGAATACTCACGGCACTTCGACCCCGCTTGGCGACGTGGCTGAATGCTCCGCCCTCGAGAAGGTGTTCGGTGCATCCGATTCTCTGAAGATCAACTCATCCAAGTGCATGATCGGCCACGCCCTCGGTGCTGCCGGTGCCCTTGAGGCCATCATCACGGTGAAGTCTCTGCAGAACCAGATGGTCCACGCCACCACGAACGTGTTCAACCTGGATGAACGCATTCACCTTGATGTTTGCGCCAACAAGAACACGAGTCACAGCTTCAAGTACGCTCTCTCCGACGGCTTCGGCTTTGGCGGCCAGAACAGCGTGCTCTTGCTGGCCCGCGACTAGTTCGCACTCACTACATATGAGGAATTGCCCCTGGAGTATATTCCGGGGCTTTTCTTTTTCTATCTTTAATGGCGTGAAATTTTCACTTCCAAAATCCCTTGCTGTTTTTGTTTTTGCGCTTGCATGCCTTGTGCAGTCTACGCAGGCAGCCCCCTTTGATCCGCCGACCTGGCGAGATTCCACGTGGGATTACCGCAGCGAGGATTCCGTTGACATTAAATCCGAGATTTCGTGGTGGAAAGTCGGGACATTCGGCGGACTTGCGCTTTCATCCTATGCGGCTGCATACGTTTTTGTATTTGCCAAGGGCTGGTGGGACAACGATTCAAGCCATTTCCACTTCGAAAACGATTTCGACTATGCGATGAACCTGGACAAGTTCGGTCATTTTGCCGCAGGTGTCGTGATGGGCGAGACATTTTACGAAGGGTATCGCTGGGCGGGCTTGACTGAATTCCAGTCATACTTGTTTGCAGGTTTGTCCGCTATGGCGACGCACATTGCAATCGATGTGAAGGATGGTTTTTCGCCCGCATGGGGATTTAGCATTTTTGATGTCCTTTCTGGTACGGTTGGTGGCTTTTGGCCTATGGCGGAACGGTATGTGCCAATATGCAAGTATGTGGACCTCAAGTGGAGCTACTGGATAAATTCAAGAGCTTATTACGACAAGGACAACCATCATGGAGATGCGGTCTTTACGGATGATTACGTGAACCAGACTTTCTGGGCCTCTATAAAGCCCTACCGTCTGTTGCCGGCAGGTGCAAGGAAGTATTACCCGAGTTGGCTTGCCTTTGCTGCCGGCTTGAGCATCAATGATAACGCGATGTTCCAAAAAAGAACGAACAGGCATCGTGAACTCTATTTTGCACTTGATTATGACCTGGAAGCCTTTAGGCCCCAGAGCCGCATGGCCCGCACGTTCATCAAGTACCTGAACTACTTCAAGCTCCCGGCTCCGACAATTCAGGTCTATCCGGAATTCCACTGGTACCTGCTTTACCCGATAAAGTTCTGATATGCAAAAGATTCGTATAGCACTGCTTATTTCTGCCGTTATGACCGCGTCGGCACTTGCACTCCCGCAGACGGGTACGTTCCGCGATTCGCGTGACGGCAAGACCTATAGGACCGTCGTTATCGGGAGCCGCGTGTGGATGGCGGAGAACCTTGCGTTTAACGCGAAAGGCAGCGCCTGCTACGACAACAAGAACGAGAACTGCGCGAAGTATGGGCGTCTCTACAACTTCGAGATGGCGACAAAGGCGTGTCCTGCCGGTTGGCACCTGCCCGAAAACGATGAGTGGAAGCGTTTCCGCACGTTTATCGAGGATAGCGACGGCAAGGAAGCCGCCTGGATGAGCCTAAAGTCCCGCGATAAGTGGGATGGTAGTGACCGCTACGGGTTCGACGTCGTCCCTGCGGGCAAGGCGACCGATGACTTCCTGGAACTGGGAGTTGCGGCGCATTTCTGGAGTTCCACGACCGAGGACGGAGATGCATACGGCTGGCATCTCGAACCGCCGGGCGATTTCAAGATGGAATTCGATGTAAGCAGCAACATGTATTCCGTGCGCTGCCTCAAGGATTACTAGGGTTTTCTTTTAATTGAAAAGCGATAGGTAGGCCGTTAATCCCAGGCCTATCAGTATGCCTGCGTAAATTCCGCCGAGCAAATCGTCGGCCATGACTCCCCATGCACCGGGGAATTTTTCGAATTTATGGATACCAAACGGCTTGAAGATGTCGAAAAATCGGAAGAATCCGAATGCAAGGAGAAGCACCCAGGGGCAGTCTACAATAACGACGCTCGGGACAAATGCGAGTACTGTGAAAATTCCGCAGACTTCGTCAATCACGATCCAGCCGGGGTCTTTGGTGCCAGTATCCTTCATCGCCTTGTCAACGAACGGCAAGGAGACGAAGAAGACGAAAATTGCCGCAGCTAGGAAGGTTAGACTTATGAATATCGCGAATTCGTTGCCGCCGATGGCGACGGCTTCGTATTCCCCCAGGAGCGAGTCGGCGAATACAGCCATGGGGTAGGCGATAATCGCGGCAGCAAGGCTACCCATGGTGCCAGGTGCCTTCGGGCTCATTCCCGAGCCGAAGAATGTTACGACGAGCTTGGTAAACCAGTCCGTCTTGCGCCACTCATGCGGTACGCGCTTCTTTCCGTATTTTTCTTTCAGTTCTTCTTTGTTCATATCAAGCTCTTTTTGAGATCGTCATCCCTCATCATCCATTATCAATTATCCATTATCAATTAGTTTGGCCAGGGTGTAACGGCCAGGGCGATTCCACGACTTCCTTGATTTTGGCGGCTTGTACTTCACGCTTCTTTTTCCAGTTTTCAAGCTGTTCCCTGAATGCGTTACGGAGCTTTTCGATGCCGAGGTTCTCGCGGGCGCTCACGAGGATGGCGTCCGGGTAGTTCTCCTTCAACTCAATACGTCGCGGTTCGTCGCAGATTTCCACTTTGTTAAACACGCGGAGGCGGGGAGTTTCTTTGCTGATAATGCCTTCGAGCGTCTTGTGGGTCACTTCCAGATGGTCGCGGTAGTCCGGCGCACTCCCGTCGACAACTTCCAGAATGCAGTCGGCATGCGATGCCACCCCGAGGGTGCTCTTGAAGGTCTCGATGAGGTTGTGAGGGAGTTTGCGGATAAACCCGACCGTATCACTCAGGATGATGTTGTCGCCATCCAGATAGAGCTTGCGGGTGGTGCTGTCGAGGGTGGCGAACAGTTTGTCTTCTACGTACACGTCTGCACCGGTCAGGCGGTTCGTGAGGGTCGACTTTCCCGCATTCGTGTAGCCCACGATGCCGATATGGAAGATGTCGTTCCTGTTTTCGGCCTGGCTTTCGCGGGCATCTTCAATCTTTTCGAGTTTTTTCTTGAGTTCCTGGATGCGCTTGCGGATCAGACGGCGGTCTGTTTCCAGCTGCGTCTCACCCGGCCCCTTGGTGCCGATGCCGCCGTTGTGCTGGCGGCATAGGTGCGTCCACGCACCGGTGAGCCGCGGCATCATGTACTGCAACTGCGCGACTTCCACCATCAGGCGGCTTTCTGCGGTTATGGCATGCTTTGCAAATATATCGAGGATAAGGCCTGTACGGTCGAGAACCTTCACCCCAGGGAGGTGCTGCTCGAGGTTCCTGACCTGCGAGCCGGAGAGGTCGTCATCGAACACGACCATCTTTGCGTTGTCTTCTTCGAGGGCGCGCTTGACCTCGTGTACCTTGCCCTCGCCGATGAGCGTCGCCGGGCTAAAGTTCTGCACGCGCTGTATAAAACTGCGGGTAACGATTGCCCCCGCGGTTTCGGCGAGCCGTCCGAGTTCTGCAACCTGCTCGGAGATAATCCACGGGCGCGTCCTCGGGGTGCATATCCCGACGAGAATGCAGCGTTCCTTTTCCTGTTTATGTTCTGCGGGCTGTTTCATTGATGCGGTCAGCAATTCCCGTTCAGTTTTAGGAACCAGTAGTCCTCGCTGTTGATGCTGCTCCCTTCGGGGGAGGCGGCGTCAGCGAGTTTCGCGAAATCCGGCGCATTTTGGTCCGGCTCATTATTATCTGGCGCATTATTGCTCTGTGGATTCGCACCCGCAGCACCTGCCTGCGGTATGCCTGCGGGCGTTTCGCCGGATTTGATATTTGTGTCGTTCTGGTCGGCCATGCGCAGAATATACAAATTAATGGAATGGAGATATCTGGTCGAGCCAATGAAGACAAGTGAAAAGGCATAAAAAAAACTATATTCTCAATATGCGACTTTGGGTTACGACATCCCCTGACGATTTTACCTCCGAGTTCGATGACATCGAGGAGATGTTCAAGCGCGGACTGGCGCGCCTTATCTTGCAGAAAAGGAATGCGACCGAGGCGCAGTACGAACGCTGGCTCATGGGCCTCCCGATGGAATACCGTGACCGTATCTGGGTGCGCGGCACTCCCGATATGGCGGAGCGCCTGGATGTGCGGGGCTGTGTTATCGATGCCGCGGTCCTAGCCCAGGAAATTCCCGAACGCTGGAAGCGTGTGAACTGCATTGCGGTCTGCCGCGACTTGACGCAACTCGAAAATTTGCCTGAATGGGTGGCAGGGGCGCTTGTCGGGCCCGTATTCCAGCCGCAGTCCGTGTATGAGCCGGTAGGAACTCTCGGCATCGCGTGCCTTGCGGGGAAACTGGCCGCGCACGACATTCCCCACGAAGAACCTCAACGCACAATCATCCCGCAGGTCATTGCCTTCGGGGGCATTGACCACGAGAACTTGGACGATATCAAGAAACTTCCCTTACAGGGAATCTCTGTGCTCGGTGGTATCTGGAACTACGCCGACCCCGTCAACGCCTTCATCAAGCTCGGGCGTGCTTGCGGCGGGCTCTAGCGGCTTTTCTAGCCTATCCTTTAGCATCATTATCTGGGGAGCCATCGCGTTGCAGCGTGCATCGGTAGGGAGCGTTAAGTTCCAGACGAGCGAACCATCAACAACTGAAGCCTTTATAAGCCAAGACGCTCCCTTCGGGCAGTTCAGGTTGTTCAAGTACGTGATACGGATTCCGTTGCTTTCTTCTGCGAAGGTGTAGAACTGCATCCATTTCTCGTATTCGGAGACGTACTCGATTTCCTTGATGTTGCCGAGTTTGCCTTTCTCCTGGAAGTATTTTTCTTGCGCTATCGTGTAGGCTTCCATCTTGAGAGCAACAATGGCTGCAATCGGACGCCCGCGCTTTACGATGTTATCCTTTACAAAGTTTACCGTGGTATAGGCGATGAATGCGTAGGTTGCTACGGCGATGCATGCCATAAATTTCATCCAGGGCTTGGCGATATAGCGGTGATGTGTCCTGTGGTTCCGGTATTTATCGCGTGCGATTTTCCAGATGTCGAACGTGTACAGGATCCCGACAACTAGTGTTGCGGCCAGGAAGAATGCCGCAAGGGGGAGGGGACAGACGATCCCCATTTGCATAAGGATCTTGAAAATAACCCTATAGATTGCTCCGCCAAAGATCAGGTAGAGGAGCCCCCTGCGGTAGCGGTGAGCCTTGAAGCAGTGTGCCCCGAGAAAGCCACCGAAGAAGGCTAGCCAGAATATCTGAGTGCCCGATTCGCGCCCCGAGACTGTGCTGGACTTCTTTGCCTGTGGCTCTTCTTTTTTCTTAGCCGAAGTCTTTTTCTCGGGCTTCACAACGGGTTTCTCGATATGTTTCGCCTTTACAGGTGATTTTTTCGGCTCTGGTGCGGTGGCCGGATCAGGTTTGTGTTCTGGTTCCGGCTCATCTTCTTTCTGGAAATTCGGGTTTGGAGAGTCGCACCAGAGGCACTTGGGCATGTCGTCTTCGTATTTTCTCTTGCATTTGGGGCAAATCATTTTTTTTACCTTATGCTGATTTTTGAAATTCTCGACATCCCATTATCCAGAATTTCCTTTCGGATATATACACCAAATTTATCCGGTCTGGCCTTGAGCATCTGGCCGTTTACGCTGAAGTATTCCGTGCGTATAACCTTGCCTGTGAACTTGAGGTCGCGTGCGATACTGCCTGCAATATCTGTCTTGCCGGTGTCAATCGTAGAGGTGTCCGGCTCCACATACGGCTTATCTGGGTCATCCACGACCATCTTGATCTTGACCTGGCTCTTGCAGCCGGTTTCATTCGTGTAGGTTATGGTGTAGTACCCGCTGTTGTCGCCATCTACGTTCTTGAGCGTGTTTTCTCGGGTGGTGGACTTGAATCCGTCTGGGCCCTCGATGTTCCAGACTTTGCCGTCCCACGGGTGCGGGCCAATCATTACGCTTGCCCCTTTTGCGACCTCGATATTAGTCGTCTCGTTCCATTCGCCGTCGCCGACCTTCACGTAGGGTATAATCTTTGTGCCGCTGCAGGGCGCCACGACCTTCTTCCCGTCACACACGCCAATGGAATCGGGAATGTCGATTACCCTCGGTTCAAAATCCGGTGTGGGGAAGGCCTTCATAAGGGCTGCTGTTTCCTGTGCGGTAACCGGGAGGATTGTCCCATGGCGGGGCGTAAATGCACCGCTTGTCTTGGTATCCTGCACGAACTTGAAGTTTTCGAGGTCGGGGCTGCTCGTGAACTGGTAATGCCCGTTCATATAGCAGTCATACATGAGCACCCAGCTGTTCTGGTTGATTAGCTTGAACACGCCTGCGCCTTCCACGGCCTCGGTCGTCTGCTGCAGGGCCTTGCTCGGCTTGCTCCACTGCGAACCCGAAGCGGCACCGCTCTTGGGCATGAGCGTCTGTGCGGTCACCTTGCAGATACCGCCATCTCCCTCGTTCTTGTAGAAGGCGTGGTAGTACTTGTCGACCGGGTTGTAGACGATGTCCATGTCGATAGTCGACTTGCCGCGGTCAAAGAAGTGCTGCGGGTCGCCTTCCAGGTCGGTAAAATCCTTGTTCGAGTAGGCATAGAATACCTTGTCGTAGCTGATGGTGCCATCGTTGGTCAGCAGGGAGAAGTACACGAGCGGGCGCCCCTTGGTGCCGTCGCCGTTGTCGTAGGTGTCGTCCCAGAATGTTTCGGGGGCCCAGACGCGAGTCACGTTCGCGAAGTTCTTGCCCTTGTACTTGTCGGGGAAATGTACGGTGGCGTGTTTCCAGCTGATAAGGTCGCGGGACTTCATGAGCACCATTCCGCGGTTGCTTGCCCAGCCCTCGGCGCTCTTCATGTCGGTATTCACCATGTAGAACCAGCCGTCGGGTGCACGCAGCACGTGCGGGTCGCGGAGCCCCTTCTTGATGCTTACCGTGTCGGCGGCCACCACGCGCTTTCCGTTGTTCATCGCGGTAAAGCTGTAGCCGTCGTTGCTCAGCGCATAATAGATATTCTCGTTGTCGTTAGCCGGGAAGTACGCGAAAAGGTAGTTGGAGTAGGGTTCGTACCCGTGGATGGAGACCTTGAGCGATACGTCCTGCGTTTTTGTTCTCATATCGTCGTGGATCGTCGCCGTGAGTGTCACTTGCTTGTTCTCGCCGACAAACCTTCCGTTGATTCGCCCGTCGTGGGATAGGAACAGCGTGTCGCTGCTTTTCCAGGTAATGGGGAAGGTTTCCCCGGCAAGCTTTATGGTGTCGAGGAGGGTGAGGTCGGTATAGAGGTCGTTGACCGAGTTACCCAGACTCTGACCTACGCTGTCGACAGCGCGCCAGAAGGGGGTGATATCGTCTTGTGCAAAAGCGGAACATGCGCATAGTGTCCCGGTGGCGAACGCGAGCTTTGCCCAAACTTTATCCATAGAGGTCTCCTGGTTCTAATATAACTTTATTAGGGGGTGTATACAGCATGTCTATATTTTTTTGCTTTTACAAATAATCAACGGCTGGCGTAACAAAAATGTAAGTTTTCTGTAACAAACAAGTTATTTCACTGCGTGATATAAAATTAGATATTCCATCTTGGAATAAATCAGGCTGTCTTATTTCAAATTTTGAACATATATTTGGGCATATGGAACAGGCTAGAGCCAAGATACTTGTAGTTGACGATACCAAGACCAACATTGAGGTCTTGGAAGGCGTTTTATCTGTACATTACGATGTTTTTGTTGCGAAAAACGGGCGTAAGGCAATCGAAATTGCCGAAAAGGTACACCCGGACCTTATTTTGCTCGACGTGATGATGCCCGAGATGAATGGTTACGAGACCATGCGGGTAATGCGCACGCACGAAGACTTGAAGAATATACCCGTGTTTTTCCTGACGGCAAAGTCGGATAGCGAAAGCGAACAGATCGGGCTCGATCTGGGTGCTGTTGACTACATCGGCAAGCCGTTCAGCCCGCACTTGGTGCTTTTGCGCGTCAAGAACCAACTCGAATACAAGCGGCAGCGCGACCACCTGCATGACCTTGTGGAAGAACGTACCGCAGACCTGCGTAAGACACTCAAGGTGATGCTGACGAGCCTCGGTTCGCTTGCGGAATTCCGCGACCCCGAAACGGGAGAGCACATCAAGCGTACGCAGATTATTGTGCAGCGCCTTGCAGAAGTCCTCATGAACAACCCGAAGTACGCACAGGCCATACCGAACAGCCAGTATGTGGATTTCTATGCGACGGCAGCCCCTTTGCACGATATCGGCAAGGTGGGTATCGAGGACGAAATTTTGCGCAAACCCGCAAAGCTGAACGAGCAGGAGCGCGAGATTATGAGCAAGCACCCGAAAATGGGGTACGACGTGCTCATGGACGCCACCAAGGAACTGCACGACAACCCGATGGTGAAGATTGCCGCAGATATTGCGCTTGCACACCACGAACGCTGGGACGGTCTCGGTTACCCGAACAAGCTCAAGGGCGAAGAAATCCCCGTAGGTGCACGCCTTATGGCGGTAGCCGACGTGTACGACGCCCTCGTGTCTAAGCGCCCGTACAAGGACCCGTACCCGCACAAGGTGGCTGTTGATGAAATTGTACGCGAAAAAGGTACGCAGTTCGACCCGGGAGTGGTCGATGCCTTCCTTTCTATCGCCGACGAATTACCCAAGCTTTACGAACAGTTTAAGGAAACCGCTGATTGACAAGGAACCTGGCAAATTCAAAGCGCCGTAAACTCAGCTGGCGCATTTCTTTTGTCTACACGATACCGCTCGTAGTCGCGACGGTAATGCTTGTTTTTGCGTTTATTTTCTACCTCGAAAATACGCTCATTTCTACTGCGTACAGCAGTTCCGAAATCATGCTCCGCAAAACGGTCGAATCCTGTGAAGGCATTTTGAACAAGCGCCAGACGGATTTCACCAAGTTCCTTTCCAACGTAGGTACAATTACCAAGCAGAACGCCAAGAACGTGCTCACCAAGAGAGTCCTGAAGAACGATGACATGGTGGATATGTTCTTCGGGTCTTCTGACGGCGAATACATCAGTGCCCGCGGTTTTGCTCTCGACAAGGGTGTTTCGGAATTCCGTACCAAGGACTGGTACCTGGAGGCATCCCGCAATAAAGGGATTGCAATTACGGGGCCTACCATCCGCAAATCCCAGAACAAGGAAGTCCTCACGATTTCGCAGGCCGTCCGCGACAAGAACAACAACGTGAAGGGGGTCGTTGCCGAGGATATCGATATTCAGCTTGTCGAGAAGGCCCTGAGCGATGGGGTAGACAAGACTGAAGGCGGCATCATCATGGTGCTCGACAACAGCAACAACATTCTGGCACACTATCCGGAACAGTCCAATCTGGGCAAGATTGACCTCGACAGCGTAAGGACCCTGCTTGACATGGTTTCGAGCGAGTTCGACGTGGATTCCCTCCTGATGTACGGGAACGGGAATGTGCTTCATTTTGACAAGACAAATAACCACCGCCAGAGTTTCGTGTTCATGGTTTCGGCCATGAAGAAAAACCCGTATTACGTGGTCCGCATATTGCACCAGAACACTGTCGTGGCTAGGTTCAGCGAGCGCTTCAAGGGAATCAAGCTTGCGCTTATTATTGCCGTTATCGTACTCATGTCGCTGGCAGGGCTTTTGGCGAGAATTCTCTTCAAGCGCTTTATCGAGAAAGACCTTAAGGACAGCGTGAGTTCAAGTTCGCTGTTCGATACGCTGCTTTCGAGCCCGAACATGACGCTTATTCTCACGAACGAGAACTTCGACATACTGCAGGCGAGTAGCAACGTGGTGGAGTTCTTTACCGGCGGGGTCGAAGATATCAAGGGCGATGTCCTGTGGAAGTACATACCTTCGGACCAGTTCAAGAAATTCGCGCATCACGTGGCTTTGGGTGGCGAACTGCACCCGAGCGAGCGCAGGACCATAGTGATGGTCAAGAACTCGAAGGGGGAGGAGTTCTGGTGGAACATCTTCTTCCAGTTCCTTTCCGAGGACGACGGCAGTATCCGCTACCTGTTCATGATTGACGATGCTACGAGCGGTATTCAGAAGGATACCATCCTTGATACCATCATGCTTTCGGCGGACCGCTCGCTCCTCATGATTTTTGACCGCACACTGCATATCAAGTACATGTCTAAGCAGTTGGGCGATATTTTCCAGAAGGACTGGCGCGAACTTATAGGGCTTTCGCTTACGGAACTTGCCACTTGCGGCATTCCCGATAACGTGATGAAGGAACTGGTGAAGGCTTTCCGTGACCGTGAAACCTGGAAGGATTCGTTCATGATGCCCTCGAACGAAGGGCGTGGCGAAATTTGGTTCCGTGGCGAGGCGGTGACCCTCAAGGCCGAAGAGGCTGTTGTGGGCTACATGTTCTCGATGATCGACATTTCCGAAATTATCGAGGCACGCGAGATTGCAGAACAGGCGACCCAGGCGAAGAGCGAGTTCCTCGCCAACATGAGCCACGAAATCCGTACCCCGATGAACGCGATTATCGGTATGGCGCACCTGATTGCCGAAACAGAACTCTCCGAACGGCAGCGCGGATTCGTGGAACGCATCGGACATGCGGCGAAGTCGCTACTCGGCATTATCAACAACATTCTCGACTTCTCGAAAATCGAGGCGAAGAAGCAGGAACTCGAAGTTACGCAGTTCGTGCTGCAGGACGTTATCAGCGAGGTGGCGGCTCTTGCCGAGGTCCGCATTGCTGGCCGCCCGATAGAACTGATTGTCGATGTCGACCCGGATATCCCGGAAATCTTGATGGGCGATCCGCTCAGGCTTTCGCAGATCTTTACGAACCTCGTGAACAATGCCACCAAGTTTACCGAGAAGGGCGATATCACGCTTCGTGTGGAACTCGAGAATATTACCGAGAAGAACGTGCGCCTTGCCTTCAGCGTGAAGGACACGGGTATCGGCATGACGCCCGAACAGCTCGGCAGGCTATTCAACGCGTTCACGCAGGCGGACGGCTCGACCACCCGCAAGTACGGTGGTACCGGCCTCGGGCTCGTTATTTCCAAGTCGCTCGTGGAACTCATGGGCGGCAAGATGCAGGTTGAAAGCACGTCCGGAGTGGGCTCGCGGTTCTTCTTCAGTATATCGCTTCCGATTGCCCCGAATGCGGGCGAACCCAAGTGGAAATCCGTCCATTCCTTTGACGGAAAGAACGTGCTGCTCGTAGACGACTGCGCGAACATGCGTGCGGTGCTCCGGCATATCCTTACCAAGCTCCACTGCGTCGTGGAAGAGGCGTGCTCTGCGGCAGAGGCGTTCGATTTAATCCAGGCACACGAAGAAGCGGGTGAGGCTCCGTACGACTACTTCCTTGTGGATTACAAGATGGGGCTCGAAACCGGGTTTGATTTTGCGAAGGGCATTCCCGAAAAGATGCAAATTATCCCGAAGATTCTCATGCATCCGCTCCACTTCGAGGAAAGCGAGCACGAGATGGCGCTCATGCTGGGCTACAACAGCTGCCTGCCCAAGCCGCCGCAGATTAGCACCGTGCTTACCGCGCTCCAGGAATCTATCGGGCTCAGGCTCACCTACCAGCAGGCGGTCAAGAAGGAAAAACGCAAGATTTACTTCAAGCCGGCAAAGATTCTACTTGTCGAAGACAACCTGATGAACCAGGAACTTGCTGTTTCGCTGCTTAACAGTGTGGGTCTTACCACGATGATTGCGAACAACGGTAAGGAAGCTCTCGACCTATTGAAGCCGAATTCGTTCGACCTCGTGCTTATGGACTTGCAGATGCCTGTAATGGACGGCCTTACCGCCACGAAGGCAATCCGCGAAAAGGAAGAGGAATACTTCAAGAAGGTCCCGATTCTCGCTATGAGTGCTCGCGCCTTCCAGAAAGACAAGGAAGAATGTTTCGACGCAGGCATGAATTCGTATATCGTGAAGCCGATTGACCCCTCGCTCCTTTACGAAGATTTAGCGAAATACCTGCCGATTGCTGCCGAGGGTACAGCTGCGCCGAACAAGGCGGTAACCGCGGAAGCCAACCAGCTGAGTGATGACGAATCGAACTTCGTGGCACAATTCTCGAAGGTGCGCAATTTCGATGCGGCTTCCGGCCTGTACCATGCGAATAGCAACAAGAATATCTACATGCGAATCCTGCACGGGTTTGTACGTGACTACAGCGGCAACAACTTTGAACTGCGCAAGCTTATCGAGACGGCCAAGTTCGAGGAGGCGACCCGCATTACGCATACCATCAAGGGACTCTGCGGTACAATTGGTTCTAGCCATGTACAGTCGCTTGGTGCAGCGGTGGAGGCGACGCTCTCGCAGAAGCAGCAGAACTTCGAGGAATACAATGTATTCGAGGCGGCGCTGCATGACCTTATCGAAGACCTGAACGTGGTGCTGAATGACCTTGATACGGAACAGGCGCAGCCTGTGCAGAAGAAGACCGACCCGAAGGCTATCGAAAAACTCAAGACGGCCATTCCCGAGCTCAAGGCGGCACTTGATTCCTGCTCTTCGACGCAGTGCAAGCGCATTCTCGATGCGTTTGAAGGTATCGCCTTTGAGAAGGAAGTCGACCAGCTTCTGCAGAAGATTGTGAACCAGGTTGACGACTACGAGTTCGCTGAAGCGACTGAGACAGTCGACGAACTGGAAAAGTCAATTGCGTAAAACTAGCGCGAAACTGTGCTAGAACACCATCGCGGCGATAAACGCGAGGGCAACAATCACCGCTGCCGCTATAGCAAGCGGGTTCGCCTTTTTCTTTTTATCGCCAAATTCATTCTCTACGATTTCGTCGTAATCCGGCGTTTCGAGGTCGGTAAACTCTGCGCCCTCGGACCAGCCAGTCTCCTTGTCGCTGCCGCAATGCGGGCAGAACGTGGCGTTATCTTTAATTTCAGAATGGCAATGGGGACAAAGCATGCCTGCAATATAACAAAAACCGCCAGGCGATTGCCTAGCGGTTTATGAAGCTTTTGCTTTGGTTGCGATTACAGCTTATCGTTGGAACCAAGAACGTCGACGATCTTGTGTTCGTACATCTTCTGCATGTTTTCACGAGCCGGCTTGAGGTACTGGCGCGGGTCGAAGTGTTCCGGATGTTCGTCGAAATACTTACGGATAGCGGCAGTCATGGCGAGACGGCTGTCAGAGTCGATGTTG
>JAGAAW010000170.1 GCA_017615055.1 Fibrobacter sp. | reverse complement strand
TCACCGGAGCATCAGCCGGAATTGTACTTTCCACAGCTTCGTTAGCAGTATTTTCAGGAACGGCGGCAGCCTGCGCAGTGTCGTCAAGTTCCTTGAGGAAATGAGACCCGACTAGGAATGCCAGTCCGAGCAAGACAATCACGATGGGCACGGCCTTGCTGCGCGGCTTGCGTTCCTCGTCCGTCATCGGGGAAACCTTCACGGGCTTCTCCGGAACCGGCGAAAGCAGGCTCGAGAACTTGCTCCCGACCTCGCCGAAATAATAGTCGACAATCCTTCTCGGTTCGAGCCCGAGCTTTTCACAAATGGAATTCAGGTAGCCGCGAAGGTAGGCTTCCACCGGGAATGCCTTCCAATCGCCGCTTTCGATAAGCGTGATGTTTTTAACTGTGAGTTTCGTCACAGTCGCGAGCTCTTCGACAGTCAGCCCCTTCGCTTCACGAACACGCGCCAAGTAGGCTCCCAGGCGCTCGTCCGGGCGTTTATCTTCTATAGGGTTCGTGCTCATACCTCAACCTCCCGCCTTGCCAGCATATCTAACGTAAGGGCAACTGGCAATCCCACAACGTTGTAATAGCATCCAGTAATCGACTTGATAAGGCGCGCCCCGCGGGTCTGGATCCCGTAAGCCCCCGCCTTGTCCATCGGGTCCTTAGAATTTACATAATCTTTCAGTTCCTGTAAGGTGTTCTCCCGAAAAAGTACCCGTGTTTCTTCTTGTTGAGTATCAATGACTTGCGCATCTTTTGCCAAAGCCACTCCGGTAATAACTTTGTGAGTTTTTCCATTCAGTTTTTGTAACATTTCGAGGGCCTCTTCGGGCGTTTTCGGCTTGCCGAGGGGTTTCCCGTCCAGGAAAACCAGGGTGTCGTACCCCAGAACGTAGGCTCCCGGCTCCTTTTTCGAGACCGCGAGGGCCTTCATGGCGGCATTCTCACGCGGGAAATCGAGCGGGTCCGTACTCTTGGGGCATTCCTCCTCGTTCGAGACCACCACGCGGAAATCCACCCCTATCTGTGTCAAAATCTCGCGGCGCCTCGGCGACCCGCTCGCTAATATTACTTTATCCATAATCGTATTAACCATCAACCATCAATCATCAATTTTCAATTATCATTTCGTCTCCGTGCTGCCGGCATTGAGCTTGATATCGGGCAGGTCCCTCACGTAAAGTGCGAACGACCAGCCAGCGGCAGGCCCGGTAGGCGTCCACGTAAAATCAAGCTGCCAGCAGTGCAAAGATCTATTGAATGTGAATTTGTGTGTAACAAACTTTCCTTCGTTGTAATCGTACTGCGTGCTGTACGAAACTTCCCAGTTCACCGTCGGCTGGAACGATGCCGAGATAGAAGTCGAATGGCTTATATTGTCCTGGAACAGGTCCTTGCCCACTCGCGTGCTGGAGAACGAATAACGATAGCTGAGTCCCAGCGACCACTTGCGCATTTCGTACTTGCCCATCTGCGAAGGCAAGCCCGAATTGAACGTTCCGCTCCAGTTGAAACTTCGGCTAAAATCGTAGCCCCAATAAGTGAGTTCCGGGAACTGCACCTTGTTGGGTTCCAGGGAATACTTGTGGTACATGCTATGGCGCGTCGTAATCGTGAACAGGTAATCCGGCAGAATCTGCAAGCCGAAGCTGGAATTGATGTCGGAAAAGTTCAGGGAATCCGCCGCAAAGTTGTACGAAACGCTATGACGCGTAGTCAAAAGTCTGCGGTTTCCATACTGATCCTCTACCGCCTTCGACGTATCGCCCTTCGTGGTATCGGGCTTGTGGCCCACCACCTTCAGGTATTTCAAGTCCAGGTCGTTGCCCAACGAGAAACCGACAGTCTGCTGTTCCTTCTGGTACGACGCCTGCGACAAATGCGGGTGCGGCGCGAATGTCTTGATAGTATCGATCTCGGGCGCATACGTGTACGACACGCTCGGCGAAAGAATGTGGCGGAGGCCCGTAAATCGCCCAATTTCGGGCACCCAGATGCCATAGAGTTTCGTGTCGGCAGTAAGACTGTAGTTGTGATTGTAGGCGAACTCGCCGTAGGTGTTGTGCTCCGGGTCAAGGCTCGTATAGCGCTTCCAGTACTTGCTCGAGTCCTCCGGATTTTTCCACGACTGACCGCTCCAGAACCCGCTCCAAGTGGCACGCGGCGTGATGTTGATGACGTCGAACAGAGAGCCCGAATAATCCAAGGAATACGTGCCGGTATAGCCGACATACTTCGCAAGCGTATCCACGTCGAGAGTCGTATCGCGGCCTTCCTCCGTCTCGAAGTTGAACTGGTTAGAGAAACTGTAGTTGAGCTTTTTCAGGTACGAACTGATAGACCCGTCGGCAGCGGCAATCTCGTCATCGTCGGTTTCGAAATCAAACAGCGGGCCGCTCATGTTGAAACGGACATCGGGCAACTGCCTGCGGATAAAGCCCGTCACCAAGTTGTGGTCCTGACTCGCCTTCACCGTAAGGCTCTTGTTCGTACCGAACCTGCCCGAGTACGTGAGCCCGGCATTCGCCTGCTGGTTCAAAATCGTCTCCGCGTCGAGGGCGTTATCCTTGCGGATATTCTGGCTACTCACGAACGAACCCGTACCGCTCAAAGTGTGCTTCCTGTCGGGCGTCAAGTTCTGGTTATGCGTGAAGCGGATGTCGTAGCCGCTGTTGCCGATATCGAATTCCTCCAGGTACGCCGTATAAGACACGTTTCCGTCGAGCACGTAGCGCTTGTTGTACCGCACCTGTCCCGTCACTGTAGAGCGTTCGAACCTCGCCTCGTCACCTTCGATAATGTCGCCGCTCAGGGTCGCATCCCAGTAGTCGTTCGGCGCGTAGTAAAAACCCAAGTTGCGCAAGTAGTAGCCCTGCACCTGGTCGCCACCGAACTTGGGCGTGAGCAGGCCCGACTTGCGTCCGCTCTTCAAGGGAGCCACAATCATCGGGAGCACGGCCACAGGCACGTCGGCAATGTTCAGCACCACGGGCCTCGCCGTAATCGTCTCCTTGGGTTTCACCACCATGCGGCGTCCGTAAAAGTAGAAATGCTGGTGCGTAGAATCGTTACACGTACTGAAGTCGCCACGAGCAATCTGAATGCGCTGGTCAGGCAGGCGTCGCACCTCCATACCGTTCAGCTGCTGGTTGTCCTGGTAAGTGGTCGCGTAATAGATTTCACCGATTCGGCTGTTCATGTTGTACTTGAGCCGCATTCCCGAAAGCGAAGGGTTCTTCGTCTCGCGTAGCACGGGCTCGCCCGCCGCCACCAGCACGCTATTCCTCTGGTCGAACCAGATGGTATCCGCGTCAAGCGTCGCCGTGCGATACTTGAGCTGAGCGTTACTGTTCAGGTTGAACGTTTCCTTCTCCACATCGTAAATCAAGTCTACCGCGTGGTACTCGATCGTGTCCGTCCCCGTCGTGTCGTTCATCCAGTCCACTTCGGTGGTGTCCTCTTCGACCTGTTCCTGCTCTTCGAGCTCAAAGCGGGTCATGTCCTGCGCCAAGGCAACAGGAGCGAAGACCGATAATGCAAACAGCAAAACGGCCCACAGCGGACTATGGGTTCTAGACAAAATCACGTTGGTGCAAATATAGGAATTATTAGTTTGCGGGAGGGGACACACGCACAACCGTACAAAAGAAAAAGCCCCGCAAGAAGCGAGGCCTTTCCTATCAAAATTTAGTTTGTACTTACTTCAGTACGGCCATCTTGCCGGACACGCCAGAAGCCTGCTCGATGCTGACCATGTAGCGGCCGCTCGGGATCTTTTCGGAGTCCCAGGCAACGGAGTTGAAGCCCGCCGGAGCATTGTCCACGCGGACGGTCGCGACAACTTCGCCACTCGGTTCAGAAACCTTAATGACGGTCGTTCCGGCAGTCTTGAGCGTGAAGGCAATCGCATTGCGGCTGAAGCCCTTCAACACGGCGCCGTTGGACTTGACACCCTTGTTCGGATTTTCCTTCGGGGCAACCTTTTCGGCCTTCTTCACGAACACGCCGTTGAGGCCCTTCGCAGAGACCTTCTCGGCATCGCTCTTGACAACCGTACCGCGGCTAAGCACGGCAAGCAGCTGCTTGTCGGTCTCGCTACCGCTAGCAAACGTCTCGAGTTCCTGAGCGTTGAATTCCTTCTTGTCGCCATACCATGCTTCGACAGACTCATCGGAGAAGTCCTTCACGAGCATGGAGGCGCGGCGCACCACGGCAGAAAGCGTATCGCCTTCGCTCACGTAGGTAAGTTCGACCGGCTTGTCAACCTGGCCGCGAATCTGTTCCTTGGAGAACTCGATGTTCTGGCCCTTGAGCGAGACTCCGTCGACGGCAACAATCACGTCGCCCTTCTTGAGCTTGGTATCGGCAGCGGGGCCACCCGGAATCACCTCGGCGACAAACACGCCTGCAGGCACCTGGTAAATCGTGACACCGATACCGCCGAACTGTTCGTCGGCCATGATCGGGGCGGCAAGCATGCCGGCAACAAGAGACGCCTTGACAAAATTCTTCATCGGAACTCCTTGATTTCTATTCTATCCTAAATATACTATAAATTTCGCCAGAAAAGCTGAAAAGCCCCATTTTTTCCCGAAAAAAGCGGGCAAATTCACTCTTCCGAAGAACCTTCCGCCGTTTCCGTCTTCTCCTGGCGCGTGAAGACCTCTTCGCCTATGACCAAAGTCTTTACGGAATCGCCCAGAAGACCCTTATCGACAGTAAACGACAGGTCTACCCAGGTGCACATGCACAAGGTTTCGGCATCCGGCATATAGCCAACGGTTGCATAGAGCGTATCGCCCTCAACGCGCACATCCACACCCTTAATGACCTTATTGCACGCACTGACAAGGCCCGTGACGGACACTTCCACAGAACTTTCGGACTCTTCGACATAAAAAGCGCGTCCCGGAGCCTTTTCGCCAAACTTTTCCTCGGAGCCCGTCTTTTTGAGGGACTTGGCCGCACCGGCTCTTTCAAGCAAAGACTCGTCAAACTCGCATGAACTGCCTTTAAAAATCGCCGTCCCCGATGTAGCCTCCGAAGAAACTCCGTCAGAAACCAACGAAGAAGACATAGCCTCCGAAGAACTAACATTAGAATCCGAGGACGAAGAAGACATAGCTACAGGAGTGTCTCCGCCGGTCGCCTGTGCAGGCGCTGAAGAATCGTCCGAACACGCGGCAAAAAGCAAGGCCGCGGCAGCGAAGAATAAAAATTTGTTTTTCATGGTTTTTCCCCTTCTTAGTTTGTTGTATATCCCAAATATATTCTATCGCGCAAGCTTTTGCAAGTCTTTTTTCGTTATTCTTCCATCACGCCTTCGTCCTCGGCGGCAACGCTCCCGTCATCGTAATCCTCGATGGTCTTGTCGCCGGGGACAATGATGAGCCCGAGCGTCACGGGTTCGCCCTTCAGGTTGATGTAGGCTTCCAAATAAAGCTTGGTCGAGAGGCGGATAAGGCGCAGGTCCAGCATGGAACCGCCCTTGTGGATACTCTTCGGGTTCAGGTTGATGAACAGGAATTTCTTGTTGATGTACTCGAAGCGGTCCTGCTCGTAGTTTATGCTCCATTCGGAATTGCCGTCTTTCTCCTGCCTGTAGAGGCAGCGGTCGTTGTCGATATCGCACTCGAAGCTCGCGCTTTCCTGGTAGCGTTTGTTCCACTCGCGGCTAAACGCACAGCTCTGCACGCGCCCGGCTCCGTTGCGGTTCTTGTTCAGCTGGTCGTTGATGACAACGTAGTCCATCTTCTTGTCTTTCACCTGGTTGTACACGTTCATCAGGATGATGTAGGCCTCGATGTTTTTGGGGCACTTGCCGTCGAGTTCCACCTCTTCGTGCGCCTTCAATAGCGTCTGCTGCATGTCGAGGTCGATGGCATCGGGAATCTCGCTCTCGCGCAGCTTGTCCAACACCTTCTTCGGCGGGACAACCACAATCTTGTCGCCCTGCTTGATGGCGTAACCCAGCTGGTCGCGCACGTAGTCCAGGCACTGCTGCACGTGGATATGCACCGTATTCGAGCCGCCCGAAACGAAGTCCAGCCCGATACGCACATTCCATGTGGAGGCGTCGCTCTTGGAACCCTTCAGGAGTTCGCAGAACGGGTCTTCCCGAATACCGTCGATAAATACGATTTGCGCATTGAGCTTGGTAACGAGAGAACCTTCCTTTTCCATCGCGCTACCGAGACTCCAGAAGTTCGGGTTCAGGCGGAGCACTTCGGCAAACGCCTTGTCGCCATCAAGGGCCGGCAAAAGCGAATCGTTGCGGGCATTCTTCTCTTTCAGGAGTTCGGAATACTCCGTCGTCACGTTCATGTTGTTGAAACTGTTACGGGCCTCCGGAGCCGGGAACGAGAAGGCAAGCGAAGCAAGCAAAAAAGCGCAAAGAACAATAAAAGCGGGAATCTTTTTCATCTATGGCTAAAATAGCAAATATTACCGCACATTTTCTACTTTTTTGCAATTTTTACGGGTTTCCGCTTGACGAATCCGCCCATAAAAAATATATTTGGCGCACCTGGGGATATAGCTCAGTTGGTAGAGCGACAGGTTCGCAATCTGTAGGTCATGGGTTCGACTCCCACTATCTCCACGCAAAGAGGCCGGTTCATGCCGGCCTCTCTTGTTTTTTAAGCGTCAAACAATTTTTAGAAATCGACCTTCACGCCAGTCCTGATCGACGTCAGCAGGTTCCGCTCGGTAAAGTAATTTGAGAGTTCCTCGGGCAAGTTGTAATCCAGGAACGTCTGTTCAATACCCGCATAGAGTGCAAACCAGCACGGTTTCCACGAGAACTTGAACCCCCACGTGCCCGAGAACTTCTGCATCTTCTCGTATTCTTCAGAAGCGCCGTCCACTATCAGGGCATAGAACATGTTGAGCGACAACTCGAGAGCAATCTTCGTCTTGAACTGGTACATGACGTTCGCACGTACCGACGGACCGACCCAGCGGGTCCAGTACTTGGACAATTCTACGGTAGACGTATCCTGCAGGGTATTCCATATTTCTGCTTGGCTAGCCCAATATTCCTCTATATATGTCTGGAGAACCCCGTTACTGTAGTTCGCGCAAACGGAATCCCCATAGTCGGCCACGCACCTGGTCCAGTAGTTATCCTCCGGAAAGACGCTCCCGCCCTGATAACCCGCTCCCGGATCGTAGCCGGCACCCGGGTCATAGCCAGCGCCCGGATCGTAACCTGCCCCGGGATTGTAGAAGCCTCCGTTCCAGCCACTCTGTTGAATACTCTGCACATAGCTGAGAATGTCTAACATGTAGTCGGCCTCGTACTTGGCCCCCACATAGATGTCAAAATTGAATCCCGTCGCTGCGGTACGGTGCATCGATCCCATCAGTGATGCCGTCGCAGGCCCGTCCTTGCGGTAATAGGCCAAGGCCGCCACCCCCACGCGCTGCTTGTCGAACTTGTGTATGTCGTACTCGACCCACGCATAACCGGCCGGCAAGAACTCCCCATCGTTCGTGATATTGAAGTCCACGCCCACGTCGAGCATAAGCTTTCTGCCTACGAGGGAATATTCAAGACCGGGAGCGATCGTCCAGTCGTTCGTGTCGAGCACGGGCATGTCCTTGTTGTCAAAGAACCAGTCCGATACGAAGGTCAAGCCCAGCGAATGGATCCAGTTCCCGGTACTGTAGTCCAGATACAAGTTCAGCGACGCAAAGAGGTCTCCCCCCTTTTCAGAAATGTCTCCGATGGTGTTGCCCAAAGAGTCCTTCTTCGCATTGAACTCCGTGTAGCGGAGCCCGTAAAAACCGACATCGCTCTGGACCCTGAACGAGAAGGAGCCCGAACCGTCATTGGAAAGCCCGAGCGCATCGTAGTATTCGGAAAGGATTTCGCGGATTTCGTCGGAATATTCGCCATCGGCGGCAAGCGCCTGCTCAAAAAGCGAAACGGCTTCGGTAACGTTCCCCGCCTCTTCGGCCTTCATGGCCTTCATATACAAATCAACCTGGTCCTGCGCATACAGCGAAGAACCAAGCAAAAGGACTATGACTAGAGAGAGCAGCCTAATCATTGCTGCTGCTGGGGTATCGGGCCCCACCACCACGGAGGAGGCAGGGGCTGATAGCCTTGCGCAGGATTCATGTTAGGAGAATCAGGTCTTTCATGGAAAGATTGACGTTCGCGAGGCTGCTGTCTTTGCGGTTTTCCCTCAAAGCGAGAATTTTCGTTCCGTTTTTTCGAAACATCCTGGCGAATCTGCTGCTTTTCCGCATTCGTGCTCTCTCTCAGGCGGGAGAGAATCTGTTCGCGGGCTTGTTTGCGTTCGGCACGCATCTTCTGCCATTCTGCACTTTCCTTAGCACCTAAATCAGGAGTCCCCTTAGAGGCCTCCATGCTTTCGGCAGGGGTCGGAACGCTGGACGCAGGCATCGCAGTACCCTGGGCGAACGACATCGTCGCCACCAAAGCTACTATCGATATGAAAGTTGCGTACTTCATACTGATTCTACTGCAAAAACCGTGCCAACATTCCTTTCGGCTTTCATATCGGTTTTTTTGCCCCGATATAGCCATAATATAGATTATTCGCGCAAAAAGACAAAGTAAAAAAACGAGACAATTTATAAAAGTGGTGCTTTTCGTTCCGATTTTTCGTAACCGCCGTCACAGTCAGTTCTTGAAATCCTCTTTTTTCATGCCCAGACGTTCCATGACCTCGCGCAGGACCTTCCTGTCGATACCGAGAATCGTGGCCGCCAGAGTGAGGTTCGCGTTGCTGTCGCGCAGCGCTCGCCCGATGACATCGCGTTCCACAGCCTCGCGGGCCTCCTTCAAGGTGCGCGGGGACTCCTTCGCCTCCTTCTGCACCTCGTCGAGCCCGATATCCTTGGGCTGGATAACGCCGTGGACCGCCTGGACCAGACCCTTCTGGATGCGGTTCTCGAGTTCGCGCACGTTGCCCGGCCAGTGGTAGCCCAGCAGCGCCTTCTCGGTATTGCGGCTCATCTTGAAGCGGCCGCGGCCATATTCCGCACCGTAGCGCTTCACGAATTCCTCGGCCAGCAGGATAACGTCTTGCCCGCGTTCGCGCAGGGGCGGAATGACCAGCGGCATCACCTGGATGCGGAAGTACAGGTCTTCACGGAAGCGCTTCTCGCGGACGGCCTCCTCCAGATCCACATGCGTCGCCGAAATGACGCGCACGTTCACCGGAATTTCACGGTTGTCGCCCACGCGGGTAATATGCTTCTCCTGCAACACGCGCAAAAGCTTCACCTGCATGTTCATCGGGAGCTCGCCGATTTCGTCCAGGAAGATCGTACCACCGTCGGCCTCCTCGAAGAACCCCTTGCGGGTATCGACTGCGCCGGTGAAGGAGCCGCGGGCATGCCCGAACAGCAGGGATTCTATCAAGTGTTCCGGAATGGCGCCGCAGTTTACCGCAATGAAGGGGCGCTCGGCACGCGGGCTGTGCTTGTGGATAAACCTCGCAAACACCTCCTTGCCCGTACCGGTCTCGCCGCGGATAATCACGGGGAGCGGGAGCATGGAAAGTTTCTCGGCCAGCGCGACCAGGTCGGCCATGACCTTGCTCGAATACACGATGTCGTCCTTGCGCACCACGTTCTTGAGCACGTCGAGCGATTCCTTGTCGCGCAGGCGGTCATAAGCGGCAAACGCGAACTTCTCGCATACGGCAACGAAGGCATCGAACAGCTGGCTGTCCTCTTCGGTAAAGGGTTCCTCGCGGGCGGCGCGCTGCAGGTAAAGGTAACCCGATTCGCTGTCGGGAGTGCGGAACGGCGAGACCATGATGCTCGTGAGCTGGTTCTGGACGATGGACTTCGAAAGGTCGGCACCGTCGTCATCCAGTTGGTTCCAGACTACGGCGCGTTTTTCGGCCTTCGCCTGCCTCACCGCCGAAATGGAAATGCTCACCTGTTCGGGGTTCGAGAAGTGGAGCGGAGTCTCCCCAGCAATGTCCAGAACGCCTGCATCCGCATGGAGCACGCCTTTCGCGACCTCCAGAATTTTCGGGAACAGGCTTTCCGGCTGTTCCTCGTCAAGAAGCGTCTTGACAACATCCAACATCTTCTCTGTCGCAAGCATCGACTCCGATTTCATACACTCATCTCCGTTCGTTATTCAACGTTTCCATCGGCCATTCCCGGCACAGGGAGCGACTCCAGCACTTTTCCCGAAACGC
>JAGAAW010000169.1 GCA_017615055.1 Fibrobacter sp. | reverse complement strand
GTGGCTCAAGGACTTCGGCGGTGTCGAAGCTATCGAAAAGGTGAACCGTTCCAAGGCCGCTCTCCTCTACAGCGCCCTCGACAACTCCAAGGTGTTCGTCGGTACCGCTGCCAAGGAAGACCGTTCTATCATGAACGTTCCGTTCGTGTTCAACAAGGACGTCGTTGCTGCCGACAAGGCTGACGATCTCGCCAAGGAATTCCTTGAATTCGCTAAGGACCGCGGTCTGCAGCAGCTCAAGGGTCACCGCTCCGTGGGCGGCTTCCGCGCTTCCATCTACAACGCTATGCCGGTCGAAGGCGTTCAGGCCCTCGTCGACTGCCTCGGCGACTTCGAGAAAAAGGTCCTCGGCTAAGAGCGGTCTTTTCAAGGTAAGATTAAAGCTCCAGGAATTGTTCCTGGGGCTTCTTTATTTGAAAATCCGGGGTTCTGTTTACACGTAATTTTTATGAAACATGCAAATAAGTTTTGACCACTGGAGTTTTTTTCTACATTTGAACGCGAAACATATGGAAAATGCTATAATCAAGCTATTCAAGGATTTAACGAACAAAAGGACGACAACCATGTGGGATAAGTCTTATCTGGAAAAACTGAACGAATACAAGTCGAAGTCCGTCGCCGGTGGCGGCGCCGCCCGTATCGAGAAGCAACATTCCCAGGGCAAGCTCACCGCCCGTGAACGCCTCGAAATCCTTTTCGACAAGGGCACGTTCCGTGAAATCGGCGCACTGCGCGTCTCTACGAGCCTCGACCTTCCCGAATCCAAGCGCATTTTTGGCGACGGCGTCGTGACCGGCTACGGCAAGGTCAACGGAAAGACCGTCTACGTGGCTTCGCAGGACTTCACCGTGAGCGGCGGCTCCCTCGGGTCTGCCCACGCGAAGAAGATTTGCCAGGCGATGGACTTGGCACTCGAATCCATGTCCCCGTTCGTCTGCATCAACGACGGCGGTGGCGCCCGCATCGAGGAAGGCGTGAACTCCCTCGATGGCTACAGCGGCATCTTTACGCGCAACACGCTCGCCTCGGGCATCATCCCGCAGATTTCCGTGATTCTCGGACCGTGTGCCGGTGGCGCCTGCTACTCCCCCGCCATTACCGACTTCATCTTCATGACAGAAAAGACGAGCCAGATGTTCATCACCGGCCCGGGCGTCGTGAAGGCCGTGACGGCCGAAACGGTCTCCCCCGAAGGTCTCGGCGGTGCCGGCGTGCACTCCACCAAATCCGGCGTTTCGCACTTCGTGTGCAAGGACGACAAAGAAACCCTCGAAGCGGTGCGCAACCTGCTCAGCTACCTGCCGCAATCCAACCTCGAGAAGCCGCCTGTCGCAGAAAAATTCAAGGCCGTCGACAAGTCGAAGGAAATCGAGGAAATCGTTCCGGACAACTTCAAGAAGGGCTACGATGTGCGTAACGTCATCGAGACGTTCGCCGACAAGGACAGTTTCCTTGAAATTCAAAAGGACTTCGCCCGTAACGTGGTGATCGGCTTTGCCCGCATGGATGGCAATGTCGTGGGCATCGTCGCGAACCAGCCGAACTTCATCGCCGGCTCCCTCGACGTGGACGCGAGCGACAAGGCGAGCCGCTTCGTGCGCTTCTGCGACTGCTTCAACATTCCTATCCTTACGCTGGAAGACGTCCCGGGCTACATGCCGGGCACCAAGCAGGAACACAATGGCATTATCCGCCACGGCGCCAAGCTCCTGTACGCCTACGCCGAAGCGACCGTGCCGAAGGTGACGCTCATCCTTCGCAAGGCCTACGGTGGCGCCTACATCGCCATGAACAGCAAGAACCTCGGCGCCGACTACGTGTTCGCCCTGCCCATCGCTCAGCTCGCCGTGATGGGTGCCGAAGGTGCCGTCGATATCCTTCACCGCAAGGAAATCGCCGCCTCCGCCACACCGGCAGAGACGCGCCAGCAGCTCATCGCCGACTACGAAGAGAAGTACCTCAACCCGTATATCGCCGCCAAGAATGGCTATATCGACGAAGTCATCTCGCCGGACCACGTGCGTGACCGTCTCGCGGTCGCCTTCGACTACCTCAAGAACAAGAAGAAGGCCCGCCTCTGGAGAAAGCACGGGAATATCCCGCTGTAATCAGCGAATAGCCATTACAAGAAAGGCCCTGACGGAAGTCAGGGCATTCTTTTTTCCAAAAGTCAGGATGACCGTTCAGGAGACGGTCTGCATGATGCGGGGTTACAGCGACTTCACAGTGAAGATGCGGTGCATGTTCCTTGACGTAACGCGGACCTGGAACACGCCCTTGGCCTTAAGCGTGAAGGAGAGTTCCTTGCGGGCATCCTTGAACACCTGCACCATCTTGCCGTTCAGGTCATACACCTGCACGACGAAGGCCGCGCCGTTCACGTCGGAAATCGTGACGGTCGAACCGCTCTGGAAAAGTTTGAGACCGGCAACGCGCGCCACCTGCGGGATAGCCTCAATCGTATCCTTCTTTTCTTCTTCAACCTTTACCTTGATATCGCTGCCCACTTCCTTTACCGGGGCCTTCTTGCTCAGGATATAGCCGAGAGCACCGACAAGCGGGGCGTTCATATCGACGCAGACTTCGTTCACCTGCCAGTTGGCGGTAGAACCATCATGACTTCCGCTATCAAAATTGCCCGCAATCAAGCCACCCAGCAACTTGTTCTTTTCGGGAGCGGAACCCATGCTATTGACATCGCGACCAGCGTCCTCATTACCGTAATAGCCTCGGTGATGCGGGTGCGTAGGAGCGCTAGCCCCATTCTTGGTAAAGCCAACCACGTAGGATTTCTTGTTGCTGTTGTCGCCCAGCAAGTAGGCCACATTCTTTTCGATACTTTCGTCATACTTGCTCTCGTTGTAGAACTTCGACATCAGCGCGTAGAGGAATGCACCACCCGCCGGACTTCTGACAGAGAACTTGCCGGCGCCACCGGTTTCGCCCTTGAAAATGCCGTCCTTGGCGTTCTTCGCATAGATGTTGTTCAGGAACTGTTCGGCATCGTAGAACGAGCCCGAAGACGGAGCCCATGCAAATACGCCCTCGGCCATCACCACGGAAAGCGGGACCGCGTTGGAATAGTTGAGTCGGGTGTAGCTGCCCGTGGCAAAATCGAGATCGAAATACCATTCATCGGCTTCCTTCTTGTACGAGGAATCCTTCGTTGTACGGTAAAGTTCGAGCGCAGCGAGGAACGGGCCGTCTTTCCAGCGGCCATCCCACCAGCTGGATTCATAGAAACCGCTCGAATTGGTGACGCTCTTATGCGACTTGGCATAGGCATAGGCAGTCTTGGCCGCTTCAAGGTACTTTTTCTGGTTTGCAGAATCGGGGTCGACACGGGCCATAACGGCTAACATAGCCGATGCCATCCCCGGAGTAAAGGCGTCTTCCGCATTGCCCTTGATACTCCTGGGTTCGCCACCTTCACCCGAGCCGAGCCTAGTCATCGCACCCGCCGTAACCCACTTCTGGTGGTCGGCATTGCCATCGCCCTTGACCGTCACGAAGTTATTCTTGTCAATAGCGGCCTTGACCCAAAAATCGGCCTCGTAACGGAGTTCCTCGAGCAGGTCACGAACATCGTTGGACTTGCCGCCCTTGCGCGTGTAGTCCTTGTTTGCCTTGTAATCGGTGTAGTCGCCCGTGTAGAGGTCGTAAAAGCCGTCCCTGAACTCGGCAAAGCTAAGCGCCAAAATGTAAGAGGCAAAGCCCTGGGACTGGCCATACATCACGTGGTCGCCACAGTCGAACCAGCCACCGCTCACGTCCTTGCCGTTGTAGCTGTCCTTCGTGAAACTCGTCGTGTAGCTGGTGCCGTCAAGGACCCAGTTCGGCCCCTGCCCGGAACGCTGGGCGCCAAAGAAACGGGTGGTCATCCAGGCAGCTTCTACATAATCGTCGGTACTGAGGGCTGCAACAGAAACTGCGGGAATCGCGCCTAGGATGGGCAGCGAAAAAGACAGAATTTTCTTAAAATTCATTAAAAACTCCAGTATTTTCCTTCCACAACACCGGAACACAATATAAAATCTTTTGGCGTACTTTCACACGAAAAGATTGTTTACATGGCCAATGTACGGATTAAAGTGTCGTGCAGCACACCGTTGCTAAAAATGGCCTGCTCCGCGTCCACAAACTGCAGGGGGGCGCCGTCTATGCGGGTCGCCTTCCCGCCCGCTTCCTCAACCATCAGGGCTATGGCGGCAATATCCCAGGGGTAGCTCATGGTCATCACGAAGCAGTCTATGCGCCCGCAGGCCGTAAAGCAGCCCTCGATTACGGCAGAACCGAGGCACTTGACACGCTCGAACGCGACCGCCTCCCGGGCGAAATTGCGGGAATTCTGCTCGTTAATCACTTCGGCATCGCCCACATTGAAATCCCCGTTGCTCACGATGGCGTGTATAGACTCCGTCTCGGAACTCACGTGTATCGCCTTCGCGTTCATGAAGGCGCCAAGCCCGCGGGCTGCCGTAAACAGTTCCCCGAGTTTCGGCAGGTTGATTGCCGCCACCAGAGGCCGGCCCTCGAAATGGAGCGCGATGGAGATGCCCCAGAGGGGAATCCCACGGCTGAAGTTCACGGTACCGTCTACCGGGTCGATAATCCAGCGGTATCGCGGGTCAGAACCTTCGATGACGCCCGCCTCCTCGGTACGGATGGAATGCGTCGGGAATGCCGCGCGAAGGCCTTCGACAATGAGCTTCTCGCTAGCGATGTCGGCACGAGTCACAACGTCTTTTTTGGACTTGTACTTGATATCGCCCAGGTTCTGCTGGATTTGCAGGCAGAGGTCGCCCGCCTGCTTCGCGAGGGACTCGGCGACGGATAAAAAATTTTCAACTTGCATTTTGGATGACGTTATTCCGGGTAGGCGCAGCAGCGGAACCCGATAGTCGGGGACTTGTAATAAGCGGCCGCATTGCGGTAAGAAACTCGACCGCCCGTGAGGAATACGACCTTTACCTCCGTAGGCACGTACTTGAGCCCGTTGGCAAGCGTGTCAAGCCATTCGTCGCCACCCTTCTTGTATTCGGAATAGAGCGCGTAGTCCTCGCCAAGGGAATTACCCGCGGAATCCTGGACATCGAAGAACTGCAGGGAATCCTTGAAGTCCTTCTTGGTAAGCTTCTTGTGGAGCGTGCGGGAGGTATCGGCGGTAAACAAGGTATCGACCCTAGCCCCTTCGCGGTAGAGATACACCGTATCGGTCGTATACTCAAGGCGCGTGTAGTACGGATAGGAGCGGTTCGTGCACAGCGCAAGCGATTCGCGGTCAAGCCCGCTGAAAATCTTGTAACTGGAACCCTTCGCCACGGCAACCGTGTCTTCGGACTTGCCAATGACCCATTCCTGATACTGGCCGGGCAAATCCTTCACGCCCATCGGGTTAGTGCAGCGGGAATCGCGCTTGGAAAGATCCGCAGCAGAAAGCGAATCGTTCGTCCCGACATTGCAGTAGGTGAACAGGTAAACGCTAGCATCCACCGACTGCTCGTCAAGCACGCCATACGAAAGAGTCCCGCCAGAAAGGCAGACCAGTTCCCAGTCGCGTTCCTTGCAGAGGCTCACGGTAAACCCGGATGCCGAAACAGCCTCACACGCGGCAACGGCCTCGGAATGCAGCACGTTATAGACAAACTCGCCCGAATCGTTCCTGTGTTCGTAGCGTTCCATGCAGAACCGCGCCGTATCGCCGGCAGATACCGGCACAAATCCTTCGGGGCATTCCAGTTCCGTAGCAAGGGCACCCGGAGAAACGTAAATCGTGTCTATCAAAGGCGCAGAGTAATAACCGGACTTGTCCTTGGAGCGGATGCGGAAGATTATCGTATCGCCAGGAGAAACCCAGCGGATGGTATCCGTCACGAACGTATTCCTTGCGGAAAGTTCCAGGGTATCCTTCTTGATAGCGAGAGTATCGTCTTCCAGCACATATAAGGGCTTGTTCGTGCCTGTCGCCCTGACATAGTCGTAGGGTTTCCATTCCTTCGCTATCGCATCGTAGTGTTCAATCACGTACAAGGCAACGGTATCGTAGCAAAGCGTGTACAGGCAAGTATCGGGAATATCCGTTATCGTATCGGACTTGATCGGATGGTCAGTCCTATACGGGTCAATGCTCATGCTCCAGAATATACGGAGCCTATTGTTGCTATCGAGGCGAGCCATACCCGGGAAAAGGGTGTCTTCCATAAAGAAAAGCCTTGTCGGCATGACCGGGGCCACCGAATCCGTCGTATCGAAGCGCTTATTCGTCTCCACCGTCGACAGCCCTTCCGTACCCGAGGAGTTGCCGGCGGAATCCCAGGCCGATATACCGATGGTATACTGCGATTGCGGGCGCAGTCCCTCTATAATCATGCGGTAGCGGTTCAGCGAATCCGTATCGAAGTCAAAGCCCTTGCCATCGAGAACGGCAATGCGCAGATAGTTCTTGACATTGCTGCCATGCGAAACCGTATCGACCCAGACGGAATCCACATTCGAGCGAATACGGGCGTGCCGCCTGTAAAATTCGGAGCCCGTAGAATCGACGCCCTCGGACGTAGTCAGCTGCACCTTAATCTTGCGCAGGTCTTCGTCCTTATCTGCCGAATAGATGACAATGTTGTAACCGACAATGATTCCCGAAAGTTCTTCCGGCTTGTAGAAATGGGTCTGGTCCGTGGGGCGGAACCATTCGAACAGCGCGCCGTCCGTCCACACGGAATCGTGAAGGGTAACGCGCGAAGGCGGAATATCGTCTCCAAAATGCAGGATTACGCGCTGCACGGAGCCGGGATCCTCGTCGTCGGAATACTCGCAGAAGAACGCCACCTGAAGGCTGTAATAGCCCTTATCGGTGTACTCCTGGACCATCTCCGTCAGGTCGAGCGTATCGTAAAGCCTGGTAATCTTCTTGCCATACTCCAGGGACATCGTTGCCTTGTCAATCTGCTTCGATGTCACCGCCTTCGAGGTGTCGTCAATCACCGTCGTATCGAGCCACACGTGGATATGGGAAAGGTTCTCTTTCTCGTATGGCAGGCGGAACCGGATACGGTAGCAGGCAGATGTATCGTTCTCGTCGGCGCAACTGAGAAGGACGCTCATTTCCATGACTTCGCGGTCAAAGAGGAATTCCGTCCCCTCCTCTTCATCGGAACACGAAACCACCAAAAGGAGCATTCCCACAAGGAACAACAATTTCGAAAAGAACCTAGACATCACCCCCAATTTAGCAAATTCGGCCATTCCAGGCGAAATTCTGTGCAAAAAACGGCCTTTTTCTGCGCAATATGGTAAAATTTCAACAAAAAACACTCTCATTACAACATAATTATTTAAATTAAGAACAAAGAAATGAGGATGTTTATGAAAAAGATTATTCTAGCAGCATTATCCGTAGCCGCGCTTTGCCTATTCGGCTGCGAAGACAGCGCTTCTGCCAAGGGATGCCAAAGAGTTGCATACTGCTACAAGACCAGCGATGCGCCGAATCAAAGGAAATGCGATTTGGACAAGGTCGTTGCCGAAGAAAAAGCAAGGGAAGCCGAAGAAGCCGGCAACCTGAGCACCCCGCTTTACGAGGACTGCTGGGACTTCTAGCCACGCACTGAACATTTACACAAAAGGCCTGTCCGCGTTGGACAGGCCTTTTGCATAGCCGTATTGCCGCTTATTTCACCTTGAAGGCCTGCGTTGCAAGCGATTTGCCGTCTTGCATGACTTTCGCGATGTATGTCCCACGGTGCGGAAGTTTTGCAAGGTTCACTTCGGCGCGGGTCCCGTTAAAGCTCTGGGCCATCAGCTGGTTGCCGAGCAGGTCAAAGATTTTCACGGTCTTGGCGCCCTGGGCGGTGGCGATCACATAGAGGTTGTTCTTGACAACCTGCATACGGGCCTTGGCAGCGGAAGCCACATTCACAAAGCCTACGCGGTCATCAGTAGTCTTGCCTGGGCCGTAACCCCACAGGAGTTTACCCTTGCTGCGGATGACGATGTAGGGATCCTGAGGAGGTTGCTGGATATCGCCTTGGTCCTTGTCCCAGTCGGGGGTGCCTTCGTAAGCGGGCGCGTCCTTGGTTGCGGCGTGGGCGGTAAAGCTCCAGCCCTCGGAGACCTTTACCTTAGCGGGTGTGCGGAAAGTTTCGCACGTAGCGCCAGACTTGACGCCGGAAGAAACCCCGATATCAAGACGAAGCCTGTTGCCTATGCCGATGGTGCCGATACTAATAGCCTGCGCCCAGGTATAAGTCTTTTTGTCCTTGTTGTAAGTGTCTTCGACTTTTACGGGACGGGTGCTTCTCATAAAGTTTCTCATATCTCTGTCGTTATCGCAGACCTTGTTGAAACCAGCCATATCGTAAGTTTGGCATAGGTCATTGTCGAATAAGACTCCACAAGATTCGACATCTTCTTCCGTGGCTTCAAAATACACATAGGCGACGACGCTGTCAATGGTCTCCAAGGATTCGTTATAGAAGTTGATGTTAAAAAAATCCAGGTCAGAGATAGTGTAATGATATGCTGCTGCATAAACTTCTCCGGAGAAGGGCGAAACTTCGCCGCTCTTGCAGTTGTCGCACTTCTTTTCGTAATAGTCGCTGCCACCGTTGCTCACAAAAGTAAGGGCCGACAAAAGAACCGTCGATGCATTAAGACATGTTTCCGAGATATAAAACTCTTCCCAGTTCGGCCTACCGTCAGGGTTGATGGAACTGCTGTCACCAGGCATGGCTCCACCGAAAAGCGCTCCAACCGGGCAGTTATATTTATAGCTAAGACCCGGCGTGTTTCTGCCTTCGGGGTTAGACGCCCTGTGGTGCGGGTGAGCGTCGTTCTTGTCGCCCACGCCATACACAAACGAAATGTCCCACGGGTTTACGCCAAACAGGTAGTTCAGCTGGTTGATGCCGAGCTGGCGCATTTCGCTGGCCTTGAGGCCGGTACTTGCCATTGTCGGGAGCGTGGTGCCCTGCTTCTCGATATCGGCAGCAACATCGGCGTAAGCCAATACTTCAAAGATGTTGCCAGTCTGATAACCATTGTATAGCCATTTTTGGTCTGTCCGCATGGTGTACCAAGTGGGGTCGTACCAGACGGAGTGTGTTCCCCAAGGCGTGCCTTCCGGAAGTTCGATTGAACCTGCTCCGGCTTTCTCGCTTACTGCGCTGACATTGGCAATCATGTCGGCAAGGCAGTCTTCGATAGCATTAAGGCGTTCTTCTTCGGTAAGTCCGTATTCGGTCGTTGCCTTGGTCTTGTCGGCAAGGATCAGTTTGTACAGGGCGTACAGAGCGTATGAATGCGAGTTTGCCCAACTTGTGTTTTTAGCGCCCTTTACCATGCCGTTATCTGCCGTCATGAACCATCCGCCGTTAAAACAGCCGGCGCAATCCTGTTCATGTTGCCCTTTGTATAATTCCTTATTGCGCAAGGCGTCGTCGGCATAATCCTTTTTGCCGGTGGCGTAAAGGAGCGCCACTGAGGCGAGAGCGAGATCGTCGGCAAATTCATTGTTGCCGTTATAGGCGGGAGTACTCCATTCTGCGGGAGCCCTGTTGTGCAGGAATGTCTTGTCTCCGTCGTATGTGCTTTTTCCTTGAGCCAGAGACTTTGCAAAGTCGTACATCTTTTCGGCAACTGTCAAACAGCTATCTGCAAACTTCTCGTCGTATGCCTTGTAATCCTTGGCCAAGATGGCGAGGCCTGCTGCAATTTCAGCAGAAATATTGGAACCGAGTTCCCCGAGTCGCACCTCACGTTCTGCGGGGCCTCCGCGACCTTTTATAGTCACATAATCCTGGGCTTCCGGGCGTCCCCACCAACTATGGTCGCTACCCATTTCGCCCACAGAAACAGGCATATCGTCAACGACTCCCTTGGCGAAGTTATACGCTCTCAAGAAGAAGTCTGCGCCATGCTTGGCTTCGCGCAGAACATCGGGCACGCCGTCGGTCTTTACAAATTCACCCTGGTTGTAGGCGTAATGGTCAACGTCTTTAGCGGGGTTCGTTGCAGACATCACGGCGAGTACCGCAAAGGCGAAGGCTTGCGTCTGCGATTCCTTCAGGTGGTCGCCACAGTCGTACCAACCGCCTTGCAAGGCCCCTTCTTTTGGTGTATAGCCATCGACATCGGTTCCTCTGTACGACACCACAGGGCCTGCGCCGTCTTTCACATGGCTCGGGCCGTGGAACCAGGACTCGGAGTTACCGCTACGCTGGATTCCGAAGAACTTGAGCGCGGCATCCTTTGCCATGGTGTAAACGTCGTCACTCACAATGAACGTGCTAGAAACTTCGTCGCCAACCTTGATGCGCAGGCGCGTATCGGTGGGCACACTTTGCGGAATTTTACCGACAAAGATGTTGCCGGAAGGTCCGGTAAATTCGACCTTGTAACGCAATGTGTTGGCAGTCGTAACGTCTGTGCCGGCGATAATCGTCCAGTCGCTCTTGGTTGCGGTTTCGGTTGCAGTGAGCGTTCCGGTCACCTTGGTCTTGAGCGACTTGCCGTCAACATCCACGACTTCAAATTCCGTGGCCTTGCTCCCCACAAAGTAGAACCGGCGTTCCGTATCGCTCTTGAGGTAGCCCGCCTGGTTCACGCGAATCGGCGAAATCTTCGAGTTGATGGCGTCAAAGTAGGCCTGGTCCAAGGTGTCGGGCATCATGGC
>JAGAAW010000168.1 GCA_017615055.1 Fibrobacter sp. | reverse complement strand
CGAATTCCTCGATGAGCGAGGACTCGAAGAACTGTATCCCGCTGGCGGCAAGTTCTACGTCGAAGTATTCGCAGGCGCGGTCCAGGAGGGTGGGGTTGCTTACGAGCAGGTTCGCGAACCGGATTTCGATTGGCGAGAGGATTTCCCACGGGACGCGCTGGGGTTCCGGTGCTGCGGGAATGTCGCCGTATTCTGCAAGGTCTGCGTTTTGAGGCTGCTGTACGGGCTGCACGGGCTTCTTTTGCGGGCGGATACCCTGGATGCCTTGGAGCGAGCGTGTCGTGTCAAAGCGTTCGGCGATGAGCTTTACGTACTGGTTGCGCAGTTCGCTATCCTGGATGCTCTTGACGATGGATTTCGCGTAGGTGACGAATTTGGCGCGGCTCTCGATGCTCTGGAGGTCGCTGTTGTGCGAGAGGTAACTGAGCCAGTCATCGGCGTTTTTCAGTTGCTCGCGGAAGGCGTCTGCACCCTGCTCGTTCACGAAGTTGTCGGGGTCGATCTTGGTGCCGTCGGGGCGGGCGAGTGCGAATACCCTCGGGACAATGCCCTTGGGGAGGACGATTTCGATAGTGCGGTGCGTGGCCTTGCGCCCCGCTGCGTCGCCATCGAATACGAGGTAGGCCGTCTTGGCGTAGCGGGAGAGAATGTTCGCGTGGATTTCGGTGAGCGCGGTGCCCGATGCGGCCACCACATTCTGCACGCCGCCCTGGTAAAGGCTGATGAGGTCGAAGTAGCCCTCGACGATAATGACTGCGTTTTCCTTGGAGATGGCTCCGCGGCTGTGGTTCAGACCGAACAGGATTTCGCTCTTGTTGTAGAGCGCCGTGTCCGGGCTGTTCATGTATTTGGGGCGCTCGAAGCCTTCCTGTTTCGGGGCGAGGTCACGCCCGCCGAAGGCGACGACTACGCCCGACTGGTTCTGGATGGCAATCATCAGGCGGTCGCGGAACTTGTCCGAGATGCCGCCGTTCTGCTTTTCGGTGGCAAGGCCCGCTTTAACGCAGTCGCGGGGAGAAAAACCGTTCTTTGCGGCGTAGGCGATAAAGTTCTCGCGCCCATCGGGGGCATAGCCTATGTGGAACTGCTTACGCGTCTGCTCGCTGATGTTGCGCTTCGCGAGGTATTCGAGAGCCTTGGGGCTTAGCGCGAGCTGCTGTTCGAACCAGTCGCAGGCGAGCTCGTTCAGCTTGCGTACCATCGCGCGTTCTTCGGTGACCTCGGCGTTTTCCTTGGAATTGACTTTCGGGAGCGGGAAATTGACAAAGTTCGCCACCCATTCCACGGCACCGTTAAAATCGATTTTTTCGTGTTCCTTGACGAACTTGAATACGTCCCCGCCGGCACCGCACGCAAAGCACTTGTAGATGCCGAGTGTGGGGTTTACGGTCATGGAAGGGGAGTGGTCGTCGTGGAAGGGGCATACGCCAACGTAGCGGTTTGTACCCGTACGCTTCAGCGGCAAAAACTGCTGGATCACAAGCGAAATGTCCGCTTGCGACTTGAGCTGCTGAATGACTTCGTCCGAGTAAAAGGGCATGCGCCCAAATTTAGCATTTTTGCGTGGGGCGAGTGAAGCGAGGCTGCTTGCAGACTCTTTTTTGAGCCCAGCAAAAACGCACGAAGTGCGTCAATGGCGAGCGCCAATTTAGCATTTTCGCGGGTGGGGCGTATAAAAACGGGATTTTGTTGCTGTTTATATGCCCTTTATTATTTTGTATGTATCAAAAACTTGGCGATGTTCCATTCGGGGGCATATAAATGCGCCGAATTATATGGTTTTATATGCCCCTTGCGTACTACGAACCGCCGACTCGAGCAATTTTTCCGGCATAGGGGCGTATAAATTGCGTTTCTTATTCTATTTTATACGCCCCAAGGCAAAAAACGGCCTGCATTTTTTGCTAGATATAGGCAATACCTTTAAGGAGGAGTGATGCGCTCGAAAAAAAGATTTGTTTTTGCGGGTTGCCTTGTGGCTTTTTTGTCCCTCGCTGCCTGCGGTGACGATGACAGCGATTTTGCGACTCGGTCTTCGGGCGATTCGTCGTCTAGCGTATGCGAGGATTCCTCATGCGTCATCCTGAGTGGCGATAGCCATGAAGGATCCAGTCCAGCATCTAGCAGTTCTGCGAAGTCTTCATCCAGCGTCACGTCGCAGTCGAGTTCTGGCGAGACAAACGTGTCCAGCAGCAGTGAAATTGCCACGAGCTCTTCGAGCCGGAAAACCGCATGGGATTATTTGAACCCAAATATTGATTATGGCGAAATGGTTGATGACCGTGATGGTCAGACCTACAAGACAGTGACAATCGGTACGCAAGTTTGGATGGCAGAAAACATAAACTTCGAAGCTGTTGAAAGCTTTTGCTACAACGACGATGTGGCAAACTGTTCCAAGTACGGTCGCCTCTATATTTGGCCTGCGGCAGTAGGCAAGTTGGTGAGCGAATGCGGCCATGGCAATGGCATGACATGCTTACTGCCGTCAGGAAACGTTCAGGGCGTTTGCCCCGAAGGCTGGCACCTGCCTAGCATGGCTGAATGGGATACTTTGTTCAACGCTGTCGGTGGGCAATCGACTGCTGCCAAGGTGCTCAAGTCCACTAGCGGATGGTCTGGTGGCAACGGCACGGATGCTTTCGGGTTCTCTGCGCTCCCTGCTGGCTACTGGGAAGTTAGTGATTTTTACTTCAGCGATGGCCTCGTCACGTACTTCTGGAGTTCTACGGAGTACGATGGCGTTTACGCGAGCTACATTTACTTGGGGTACGGCCACGACAATGCGACCCCGAACAAAGACCATAAGTACTACGGGTTCTCTGTCCGTTGCATCCAGGACTAAACCACGGCCTTGCTTTTCCAACGGCCGCTACGCCAGCGCCAGATGTTCGCGAACGAGCGGTAGAATTCGTCGCTCGCCATGCCGAGCCAGAGTCCCGGCAGCCCGAGCCCCACGACAAACGCGAGGATGAGCGAGGTCGCAAGCCCGAGCGTCCACATCATGCCGCTTCCGACAAACGCAGGAAACTTGGAATCGCCCGCGGCGCGCAGGGATGTAGTCAAGATGAAGTTGACGGCCTTGAACGGCTGCACGGCCACGTCGCACCAGAGGCAAATCTTGCCGAGCCTAAGCACTTCCGGGTTGTCGGTGTAGAGCCTGAGCAAATGTTCGCCCAGAAGTGCTACGATTATCGAGAGCAATAGCCCGCTCGTGATGCCTACGGCAAGCGTCTGGTAAACGCGGCGGTTCGCCTTTACAAAATCGTGAGCGCCCACGAGGTGCGCCACGAGAATCTGGTTTCCGCTGCCGAGGCCAACTCCGAGGATTACTGACAAGGCGGCAAAGTTCCCCGCGAACACGCGTGCCGTCATCGCAGTGGTGCCCACGTACACGACCATCGCGGTGATGAACACCTGGAAAAGCTGGAAACTGATGGGTTCTGCGGCGGCGGGGAGGCCGATGCGGATCCAGTCGGGCAAAAGAATGCGGGTGCGTTTCCAGTCGCGGGCCTTGCTCTTGTGATGCACCTTGAATTTGAGCACGAGCCAGAGGATTCCCGAAGATATCAGCCATGAGAGCGCTGTGGCGAGGGCCACGCCGTAAACGCCCATTTTGGGGAGCCCGAAGAGACCTTCGAGAAAAACGACGTTCAGGGCGGCGTTGCTCGCGATGGTGAGCGTATTGCCGACGAGGTTCCAGATGGTAAGGCCGTGCGTTGCGATGAGGGCGGTGAGGATGGTCTGTAGTGCGCGGAAGGCAAACCCGAACGAGACAACTCCCAAAAATTGCGCGGCAAATCCTGCAGGTGTGTCTTCGAGGCCCATCCAGCGGGGAATGGTGCCCGAAAGCGGGTAGATGACGAGCGTGAGGGCCACCCCGAGCAAGATGCTCCCGAAGAGGACCATCGTTTGCGTGCTGCGGGCGTGGCTATGCTGGCCTGCACCGATGTACTGCGAGACGATGCTTGCGCCCGACTGCGAGAAGGCGTGGAGGGCGGTAAAGAGCGCCCCGAGGATGGGGAGCATGGCGCCCACGCCGGCGGCTGCGGTTTCGGAAGTGCGCGAAAGGAACCAACTGTCCATCATGGGCTGGATCATGCCCACGGCGAAGGTGAGGATAAGCGGCCAGGAGAGGCTTATCAGGGAACGGTCTTTGACGTCTTTTTGGGGCCCGCGCATGCCTCAATTTTAGAAATGGGAATGGGGCCCCGAAAGAGCCCCATATATAAATAATGTTTCCGCCTGTATACAGGCCGCGCCGTTGTCATCCTCGTCCCGGCTCGTAGGCCGGGATAAACTCCGGCGAGGACCTATTTCCCGCTTATCGCTTTCCCGAGTGCGATGCGGGCTTCGCGGCGGACAAGCGCCTGTTCGTACCTGCGCTTTTCTTCGTCGGTTTCGGGTTCCACGGGGGCGACCGCGGTGGGGCGGCCGTCTTCGCCGATGGCAACGAACGTGAAGTAGCCGTGCGCGATGGGCAGTTCCTGCTTGTTTACCGGGTCGGTTTCGGTGATTTTCAGGCCGATTTCCATCGAGGTGTTGAACGCGCGGTTCAGGCTCGCGTGGATGTTCAGGATGGTGCCGAGCGTCGCCGGGCGGAAGAAGCGAACCCCGTCGATGGAGATGGTGTTCACCTTGTGGCCCGCATGGTTGAACGCGACCACGCAGGCGGCCACGTCCATGAGGCCCATCAGGTAGCCCCCGAAGGCGTTGTGGAGCGCGTTCGTGTTGTCCGGATGCACGATGGCGTGCGTTTCGGTCTGCGAGTCCTTGACCTTGCGGGGGGTCATGTCGTTCGCGATTTCGGGGATCAGGTCGGTGTTTCTCATAGGACGGACCTCAGCTTGTTTATGATAAAGTCGACATCGGTAAAGGCGCAGACGGGGAGGCTCACGGCCTTCTTGCTCGCCATGATGGCGTTCTTGTTCTCGCTACCCTGTGCAAGTCCTTTGAAGCAGGGCTGTTCGTGCAACGGCTGCGGGTAGTGGATGCAGTGCGGGATTCCGGCGGCATCTAGCTTTGCAATAAACGTTTCGCGGTCATCGGCCAGCACCGTATATTGCGCGTAGGTGCTCGTGCAGTTTATCTCAAGTTTCGGCGTCTTGCAATTTGCACCGATTTGCTGCGGCACGATTTTTGCGCCGTCAATGCCGCCGGCACCCGCAGAAGCGCGGAGGCCTGCATTGTATTCCGCGAAAAACTCGTCGTACTTGCGGGCGTTCTCGCGGCGCACCTTCAGTTCGTCTTCGAAGTGGCGGAGCTTTACCCGCAATATGGCCGCCTGTAGGGCGTCGAGCCTGCTGTTGATGCCGACGGATTCGTGCAGGTAGCGGCCGGTGCTCCCGTGGTTCGCGATCTGCCGGATTTTCGCTTCCAACTTCGGATCGCTGGTGAATAGCGCGCCGCCGTCGCCGTAGCATCCCAGCGGCTTGCTCGGGTAGAAACTCGTGATGGAAATGGTCGCGAGGGTACAGGCGCGTTGTGCTATGCTGCCAAATTCTGACGAAATTCTATACTCTGCGCCGAATGCCTGCGCCGCATCTTCCACGAGCCACAGGTCGTTCACGACGGCGATTTCCCACAGCGTTGTTTCTGCCTGATGCGCAAACGGCGCGCACTGCCCGAATAGGTCCACGCCAATAATCCCGCGCGTCTTGGGGCCGATTAGCGCCTTGACGCTTTCCGGGTCGATTTGCAAGGTCTCGGGGTCGATGTCCGCGAACCGCGGTATGCCGCCCAGAAACGCGACGCATTCCGCCGGTGCCACGAAGGTGAAGTCGGGCACGATGACCTCGTCCCCCGGTTTAAGCCCGAGGGCCATCAGGGCGATGGTGAGGGCGTCGGTGCCGCTCGCGCACGTAATGGCCCTGGTTTTTGGCTCCGCGCGGTCTCTTCCAGCGATACCCCCCCAAAAAGAGCCCTTCCCGGCATTCCGACCCGCAGAATTGCAAAAATCCGCAAGTTCTGCCTCCAGTGCGGCCACTTCGGGCCCGCCTATGTAGCACCCGCTGTCCAAAACGGCCCGTTCTGCCGCTTCCAGTTCGTCGCGATAGGCGTTTCTTTGCCCGATAAGGTTCACGAAAGGCATCATAATGGCCTAAATTTAGCAAATGGCGAGTGCCGCAGCAAAACTAAGCTGTTTTGATATGGCCGAGCCTAGCTAAATGCACTCTTTGAGTGCCATTTAGCAATTTTAGCCTATTCTAGGGGGTTGACAAATTCCCAATCTTTACTATCTTTGTCCCTACAAAAAATTTTAAGTAGGTTTTACCCGGAGATATAAGGTGCCTCAACATCAATCTTGCAAAAAGCGTTTGCGTCAGGCCGAAAAGGCCAATGCCATGAACCGTGCAGCCCGCGCCGAAATTCGCGCAAGCCTCAAGGTCATCCGTACTGCTACTACTAAGGATGCCGCCCTTGCCGAAATGCCGAAGCTGTTCCGCCTTCTCGACGTTGCTGCCAACAAGAGCCGCGCCGGCTTCAATGCCAACCGCGCTGCCAACTACAAGGCCAAGGTCGCAAAGCTCGTCAACGGCTTCGCCTAATCGGGCGTAGTAAGGCTTGAATCGGTCTTGAATACCGGTGCACTTCTGTGTACCGGTGTTTTCTGTTTTTACAGAAATCCCTGTGCCTGCCCGCCGGTCCGTAAAAGCCCTATTTTATGTTGACTAGCATACAGATACGCCGATTTTTTACTAGATTAATCGCAAGTATCAAGGATTAGTGATGTCTTCAATCAATTTTGCAACACGCGAAATCAGTTGTAAGGTGGTCTATTACGGCCCGGGTCTTAGTGGCAAGACCACGAACCTGCAGGTTATCCACCAGAAGATGCCATCGGACAAGCGCACGGACATGGTGTCCCTCGCGACCGAAGGCGACCGTACGCTGTTTTTCGACTTCCTTCCTCTCAATCTTGGTGATATCAAAGGCTTTAAGACTCGTTTCCAGCTTTATACGGTTCCTGGCCAGGTCTATTACAACAGTACGCGTAAGCTCGTGCTCCGTGGCGTAGACGGCATTGTGTTTGTCGCCGACTCGCAGCGTTCCCGCCAGGCCGAAAACCTCGAGAGCCTCCAGAACCTGCGCCAGAACTTGCAGGACTATGGCATGGACCTCGACGACATGCCCTTCGTGCTCCAGTACAACAAGCGCGACATGGAAAACGTGTTTACCCTCGACGAGATGAACGCGGAACTCAACCTCCGCAATGTCCCGTTCTTCCCGGCAACGGCACACAACGGCAAGGGCGTGGTTACTACGCTCAAGACCATCGCTATGCTGGTTATCGAAAAGTTCAACGTGAAGCAGGGGTTCCTCCGTAAGGCCGCCGAAAGTGTGAACAACACTGGCGTGCACGACGTGAGCCTCACCAAGGAAGGCGTGTCTGTCTCGCAGACAGCTCCTGCCGCTCCGAAGCCTGCCGAACCCCAGCCGGCGGCAACTCCTTTCAAGATGCCGTCTTTTGCGGCGAAGCCCCCTGTTGGCGGTATGGCGTCCGGTGGTGCTAGTCCGTTCCAGAAGCCGGTATCCTCCCCGTTTGGCCGTCCGCGCGCAACCCCGCAGCCGCCTCGCATGCCTGCGTTTGGCCGCGCCGTGGATCGTGGTAATACCGAGGTCTCGGACGACGAGATTGAATTGCGCCCGTACGTGCCCAAGAAGAAGTAGTTGGTTTTTAAAGGCTATAGCAGGTTTGAATGAGCGACTTTACGATTTTTTCTGATGATGTGGGGAAGGTTCGCCGGTTGATGCTTGCTTACCAGGCTAGCGTCAAGGCCGACTACATTGTCCTTTGCCACCGCGACGGTTCCATTATCGCCGAAGTCGGTACTCTCGGTATCGACGCCACTCCGCTTGCCGTTCTCAGTACGGCTTCGTTCGACTCCGCACGCCAGGTGGGCATGATGCTCGGCGGCGAGACGTTCCAGTCTGTCTCCTATTCGGGCGAAAAGCGCTCCATCTACATTTCTCCCGTAGACGAGGCGCTCCTGCTGGTGCAGGTGTTCCCGGGCTCCAGGCTCCCGAACCGCATCGACGACTTCAACCGCCTGCTTGTCGAAAAACTGGTGGACGCCGTTCCCGCATTCACCCAGAACACGAGTAAACTCAGGTAATAGGGGTTTACCGTGGCTGGCATTCCGCCACTTCGCAAATTGAGGAAGACGACGTTTGTCGTCGCTTTCGTCTTTTTAGGTTTTTTCGTGCACCGCATCGTCAATTTCTGGATGGACGACGCTTCGCTCCAGAGTTTCTCCGGTGCGGAACTTTCGCCTTCGCAGAGCGTGGTTTGCCGTGACGTGGTCCGCGGGACCCCATTCGGTGTCGACAGCGTTTTCGAAGAGAATACGAGGCTTTATTTTTATTCCACGATATCGAACGCGATGCGCTATTCTTCCGATACGCTCCTGCACATCTGGTACTGGGGCACGGATACCATCCAGACGGAACGCTGCGTCATGAAGGCCGCGGAATACCACAAGGGCCTCGAGAAGGAATCCTCGCAGTCCGGCATCGGTGTGTGCCATACGGAAATATCCCCGAAGCTCCTCAAGCCGGGTGAATGGAGTGTTGACCTTGTTGCGGGGCGTAAACTCCTGTCGAGCAAGCAGTTCCGCATAGAATCCAATAGGTAGCTCCGATGAGGCGTTTGCTGCGGGCAGGCGCCCTGTTCTGTTCGTTATTCACGTTCCCGACGCTCTCGTTTGCGCTCGATGTGGATTCGTTGCCGGTTTGGAATCCGGATATCCTGTTGGATAAGGCTGCTACGCCTGAGCCTGTCGATACGGCGCAGGCAGAAAACCGCCTCGAGACGCATGGCTATAAGACCATGCAGGTGACCGTGGGCGACGGCGATACGCAGGTCGACCAGCAGCTCAAGCTTTCCATACAGGGGTTCATGGGCGACAGCATTGCGATAGACGCCTTGCTCAGCGATGTGGACCGGCGTGCGGGCGACCAGACGACGGCGACGCTCCAGGAAGTGGACCAGATTTATTTCAGGGCGACCTCCAGGCACTGGATGCTCCACTTGGGAGACTTGCTTTGGAAAGATGCGGATTTGGGCCTGTTTTCGCTGGAACGGACCTCGCTAGGCGGTATGGTCGGATTCCGTACAAAGTATTCTGATGTGCGTGCTGCCGCCGGCACGGATGAAGTAAACCGCATCGTGCGTACGTTTGCGGGCGTGAGCGGCCAGCGCGAGGGATATGCCCTGAGTGGTGACGGCAGTTACATCTCGGTGGTTCCGCAGTCCGAATCCGTGTGGATAAACGGCGAAAAGCTCGTGCGCGGCAAGGATTACGAGGTGAACTATGCGGGAGGCCTGTTGAATTTCAAGGGCCTGCGCATGCCCGGCATCGAAGACGAAATCCGCGTGGAGTACGATGCCTACGAAGACGACAACATGATGAACCTCTATGCAGCTGCGGGCAAGTACCGTCATCCGAACCTTTATCTGGACGTTTCGGGCTTCAGGTTGGAAAATGACGTGAATCGCCTGAAAAAAGGCGTGTGGACGGACGATGATTATGCGATGCTCCGGAATGATGACGGGGGAGAATTTGTCCGTGACGATTCCCTCGGTACACTTTCGCGCCCAGCAAGGACGGATATGGCGGGAGCGAGACTGCGTTTTCAAGGGGAACACCGCTACTATCTCGATTTTGAACTGGCGATGTCCCGCCGTGATTCCAATACTGTTTCCGACGACATAGACGGCCCCGAGGGTCGTGCCTTCCGCTGGTTCTTGACAACTGATTCCACGCAGGCGATGAAGAGTTTCCCGGTGGCATTTTCGGTTTACGGAAACTATGTCGAGGAAGGTTTCAATATTTCGGGATTCAAGGGCGAAGACGATGACTGGAATTCGTACAAGTTAAGGGACGAGTGGGATTTGGATAGCTCTTTGCTTTCTCGGGGGAGCTTTAGGCACGATGAGTTCACGTTGCGTTCGCGCCTGTGGCAGGACTGGTTCGGCAACTTGTCGTGGGGGTACCGCCAGGGCGATGACATGCGCTGGAACTCTTCGCGTACGAAGGGTAGCTTGACACATAAATTGGATAACCGTGTGGGCGAAATGGCCTTGGTGTATGTGCATAGCGAGGCCGATGTGGAACGCGACCGCTTGCAGGGTCTGTTCTCCGAAACGTGGACCCAGGGGCTCGTGCAGCCATTTGTCGGGGCGGACGTCCGCTATACCGAACGCGATAGCGCAAACCTTGACGATGCGGAGCTCTCGCTACGTGGCAAGGTGGGTACCTTGCTTTCGGGAAATGTCTGGAATGTTCGCGAGGCCGTGGAACTTTGGGATATTAAGCATGGCGGGGATTCCTATTTCGACCCGGACGAGGAAACCTTGGTCGATTGGGCCGATTCGCTGAGGCAGGTAAGGTGGACCCAGTCCGCGGAAATCCATTTGAAGAACCTTGACCTTTCGCATTTCTTGCAGTACGAACACCGTGACTTGGAGGCCTCGGGCGAAGAACACGCCTGGGCGGGCGACCTGAATGCGAAAATCGGCAGCGAACAGGCTGGCATACAGGGGAATGTCTCGTACAAGCTGGGACTTACCGAGGAACAGACCTACACGGCAATCTACAAGGCGGTGGCGAAGGGTACGGGAGATGTGCGTTACGACAGCTTGACGGGCGCGTTTATCGAGGGCGTGGATAACGGCGACTTTGTATACGAGGGGATGGGGCGTAACGATTCCGTCGGGGCGGTGCTTGGTTCGACAGGAAGCTTTAGCGCAAGT
>JAGAAW010000167.1 GCA_017615055.1 Fibrobacter sp. | reverse complement strand
CAAAAAAAGACCCCGCTTGATGCGGGGTCTTTTTCGGGTGGATGACCGGACTCGAACCGGCAACATCCAGAATCACAATCTGGGACTCTAACCAATTGAGCTACATCCACCATGTAGCGTGCCCAAATATAAAAAAGCCATCCCAAATTTCAAGGGATGGCAGTAAAAAAGTTTCAAAAACCGCTAATTTCGCGAAAAAACTAGTCGGAGTTCTTCTTCTGCATGATGCGGATGAAGTTCTCGCGCTTGAAGTCGTTCGTGTGTTCCTTGCAGAAACGCGGGTAGACGGTCTGTTTCGGGTAGATCTTGATGGAGAAGAGTTCGTTGCACCCTTCGAGGCAGCACTTGAACATCAGGTCCATGGACTCGGTGTAGTTGTGGCGGATGACGATGTTCTTGGACTCGATGCTCTCCACGTTCTTCTTCTGCTTCTGGCGCAACTTGATGTCGCGGTGCAGTTCGCAGTACTTGGCGATCGGGTGTCCCCAGAATTCGCGTCCGCAGCCGGGTTCCTGGCAAATTTTGAGCTTGATGCGTTTCTTTTTCTTGTATTTGGGTAACTGCATGCTTAAAAGATAAAAAAAAAGTAGTGTTTTGGCTCATTTTGGGGGGTGAAACCGTATTAAAGGTATGGAACACTTCTCTTTTGACAAAGCAATGCGGGTCCGGGCGGCCCTTTTCGCCCTAGTGATGATTTTTTCGCTGGTGTCTGCGGTTTTCGTGGCCGGGTGTACGTATGTGATCGACGAGGGTGGGAACGAGGTGGTGCCGCTGCGGGTCTCGTTCATCGACGTGGGGCAGGGGCTCGCGGTGCTGCTGGAGCATGGCGGGCGGTTCGCGATGTACGACATGGGGCCGGATTCCGCGGGGGTGGTGGATTCGCTGGTGGCGCGCGGGGTGGATACGCTCGAGTGGGTGGTGCTGGGGCATTGGCACCGGGACCATGCGGGCGGGTTCATGGAGTTTGCCGCGGGGTGCGGGGTTTCGGGTGAGGCCGGCGTTGGCTTTGCTCGGGTGCATGTGCGGCGGCTGTTCGTGGGGCCGGATACTGCGGGCGGCTTTGTGCGGGATAGCGTGTTGCGGGTAGCCCGCCGGTTGGACATTCCGGTGGATACGCTTGTGCGCGGGGATGTTTTTTCTGGTGTCGGGGAAGGTTCGCTCGGGTGTGTTGCGGGTTCCGGGGGTGCGCTTGGGCTCGCTGCGGGGTGCGGGTCTGTTGAAGGGGTTGGGGATGATGGCTTATTGATGGAGAGGAATGCCCCGCGGGTCGAGGTGCTCTGGCCGCCAGATTACGTGCGCGAAGGCGGGAACCCTGCTAGCGTGGTGCTGCGGGTGGAATACGGCGCTTCTACTGCCCTCCTGACGGGCGATCTGGACTCCGCAGGTGAACGCCGCCTGCTGGAATTGTCGCCGTCGCTCTCTGCAGGCCTGCTGCAGGTGGGTCACCACGGCTCTGCGGGCAGCAGTTCGCTGCGCTTTGTAGCGCAGGTCGCTCCGGAATACGCCGTGGTGAGCGTCGGGGCGGGCAACGGTTACGGGCACCCCGCTCCTTCGGTGGTGAACAAGTTCGGGTTTGTGCTCGGGGATACGGCGCGTTTTTTCCGCACCGACCGCGACGGCTCCGTGACATTTGAACTGTGGCCTGATTTGGGCGTGGTAGTTAATACAAACTAAAAAAATTAGTCTGCAAACCCGATGCGGGCCTGGAAATGGCATATGGCGTTGTCAGGCCCCTGCTGCAGGCTGTCGGCGTTCATCCCGAAGATATACGCGTGGTGGTTCGTGTTCTTGAAGCGCACGATGGCGACCTTGCCCCCGAGCGGCACCTGCGAGATGTAGTTCATTTGTATGGAACGGATGCGTCGGCTCCTGAGTTCGTCGGCGTCGAGCGAGTCCATGACCCAATCTACATAGCGGCAGTGGTTCACGTGGTTGTTCATGTCGAGGTCGCTGTACTTCGCCTGCTCGGTGCGCAACATGCGGGGCTCGATTTGCGGGTCGAGGATGTCCATCATCTCGGGCAGCGCGTTCTTGCCGGGGAACAGCGGGATGGGGAACGGGCAATCGGCGGGGTTCTCGGACTTGCCGGTCTTGAGGTTCACCAGCAGCCAGCTCGATGTGGCCTGCGCGATGGAGTGCCCCTGCGAGTCGGTGATGGAGTAGTCCTTGAGGCAGACCTTGTCCTTGATGATGTCCTTGGCCCAGGTGGAAACGTTGATCTTTTCACCCCAGACGGGCGTGTGCAAGATGCGAATTTTGAAGCGCGTGATGACGGTCGTGTAGCCGGCCTGCATCATCTTCCAGAGCCCGAAGCCGTTCTTCTCGGCGTCGGCGATGGCGGTCTCTTCCATGAACAGGAAAAGGTTCGAAAGTTTTAGGCGGCTGTGGTGGTCGCAGTCCGAGAAGCGGACTTCGAATTCCTTGGTCGTAATTTCCTGTTCCATGGGCTACCTGCCGTTTTGCGGTTGTCGTCGAATTTAAGCGGATTTTGCGGTGCGCCGTGCGCCGCCTTTTCAATAATTTATAATTTTGAAATATGGATGATTTTCAGTTCCGCCCTTCTTTTATTCAGTTACCGGCTTTTACGACATTTAATGGCGAGGTGCGCCTCCCTGGCTCCAAGAGCATTACCAATAGGGCTTTTTTGATTGCAGCGCTGGCCCGCGGAACGACGCGGCTCCACAACCTGCTCAAGAGCGACGATACGCGATACATGGGTGAGGCCTTGCAGAAGCTGGGCGTGCGCATAGATTTTTCGGATGACTTTTCCGAGGCGGTTGTTTACGGGAACGGTGGCCCGATTGGCGCTTCTGCGGACAATGCATCGGGCGATGCGGCAGATGGTGCCGTGAACCTGTTCCTCGGCAATGCGGGCACGGCGATGCGTTCGCTGACGGCTGCCCTCACGCTGGGCTCCGGCGAGTTCGTGCTGGAAGGCGAGGAGCGCATGACCGAACGTCCGATTCGCGATCTCGTGGATGCGCTCCGGTCGCTGGGTGCCGACATCGAATACCGCGAGACGGAAGGCTATCCGCCGGTGAAGATTCGTGCTGCCGGGCTTGAAGGCGGCGATGTGGAAGTGAACGGCAACATTTCGAGCCAGTACCTGACGGCGCTCCTGATTTGCGCTCCGTACTGCAAGGCTCCGCTCCACATTCATGTGAAGGGCGAACTGATTTCGGCCCCGTACATCGAACTGACGATGGACGTGATGCGAGCCTTCGGTATCGAGGTCCGCCACGAGAACCTGCGCGACTTCTATGTGCCGCAGGGAGTCTATGTCGCTCCGGAAGACTTCATGGTCGAGGGCGACGCGAGCTCGGCGAGCTACCCGCTGGCGGCTGCGGCTATCGCGCATGGAAAGGTGCGCGTGCTGGGCGTAGGGCACAAGAGTAGCCAGGGCGATGTCGCCTTCGTGCTAGTGCTCCGCAAGATGGGCGTGAAGGTGGAAATCGGTCCGGACTGGATAGAATGCGACGGTACCGGATGTACGCTCCATGGCGTGGACCTGAACCTGAACGACATCCCCGATGCGGCGATGACGGTCGCGGTGCTCGCGCTGTTTGCCGACGGCCCCACGACGATTAGCGGGATTGCCAGTTGGCGCGTGAAGGAGACCGACCGCATCGCGGCGATGTCTGCAGAACTCCGCAAGGTCGGTGCCGAGGTGCGTGAATCCACGGATACCATCGTCATTAACCCTCCCGCTCAGCTGAATGCAGCAACGATCGAGACCTACAACGACCACCGCATGGCGATGTGCTTCAGCCTTGTAGCCCTCGGTGGCGTGCCGATAAAGATTTTAGACCCTGCGTGTGTGAACAAGACTTACCCGAACTTTTTTGAGGATTTCAATAAGCTCGCAAGATGATGGATGTGATGAGAAAGTTTTTTGCCACCGTATCGTTTGCTGTTGCGCTTGGCGCGTTGTCTGTAAGTGCGGAACCCGTTTTGGAAAGTGCCCCTTGGTCTGGCCCTCTCAATCTTTGGGTCATGGACAACGGCATTGGTTCGCAGAAGGCCGTGCACAAGCTGGTGAAAAAATTCAAGCGCGATACGGGCATTCCTGTTGAAGTGCGTGTGCTGAATTGGGGCAATGCCTACACGGTCATAACCGATGCCTTTGCTGCCCCGGATTCGGTTGCCGATTTCCCGGATGTGTTGCAGTTGGGTTCTACGTGGGTTCCGCATTTTGCTTCGGTCGGCAAGATTCGCGTGCTTGACACGCTCCTTACGCAGGTCGATACTTCGCGCTTTTATGCGGAGGCGTTCAAGGCAAGTCACATTGCGGGTAAGGCCGATGTGTATTCGCTTCCGTGGTTTTTGGATGTGCGCGCCCTCTTCGCGAACGAGTGGCTCTGGCATACGCTCGACATTCAGGACAGTGACATCAATAGCGTTCCGAAATTTCTCGGGTCGTTGCGTGCCATCAACCGCGGGGAGTTGAAAAACTCCGAGATGAAGCGCGTGGCTGCGTTCGCGCTGCCCGGCAAGGACGACTGGACCGGCCCGCAGCAGATGTCGCCTTTTATCTGGAGTTCTGGTGGCGATTTCTTGAATTGCGGTGACGGCAAGTGTCGGAGTGCCTTGCTGGATTCGGCAACGCTTGCGGGCCTTGCCATTTACGTGAAAATTTTGGGTGACGAGGAACTTGCGCCCTTGAGTCTCTCCGAAAATTCTGCGCAGAATGCTGCACGCTTCGTGAATTCTGAACTCCTGATCCACTACGGTACGTCTGAACTGGTGCGCCAGCTGGAATATCCGGAAGATGTCGGCGGCCTCCGATCGAGCGCTATTGCCGACGATGGCATCATGATTCTGTCTGCGCCCGAAAGCCCGTATTCCCGTTCAACTTTCGTAGGCGGAAGCCATTTGGCCTTGACCGTGCACGACGATTCTGTGCGGTTCCAGGCGGCGGAGAACTTGCTTGCCTACCTGCTCCGAGCCGACAACGTCGATGCCTTCTGCCGTGCGGTTGGTTTCTTGCCGTCGGACCGCGGTCTCATAAGCATCTGGAACCAGGATAGGCGCTATTCGCAGATAATCCAGAGTCTTGAAAGCGGGAAGAGTTTCCCGAATATTCCCGAATGGGGCGATATTGAAGCGGTCTTGAACCAGCTGGCAAACGACATTGGGACAACGTTGTCTACAAACAGGGACGATGCCTCCCGTGCTCGTGAAATCGCAAAACTTCTGGTGAAGACGCATAACCGCGTGAACGAAATTCTTGAGAACAGGGAATCGCTAGACGAGGCCGCTCTCACGAAGCAGATAGAGGGTGTACTGCTTGCGGAAATTCCGGAAATCATGCCCGAGGAATTGAAGTTTGAGCCTGTCGATGCTCCGCTGCCGCTGTGGCGCGTGATTGACCTGCTTGTCGTTATACTCATTGCCGTTATAGTCATTGCGATTGTCGGCGTGATAGTTTATGTTGTTCGTCGCAAGAAGTGAGTATTTGGGGTGGGGTTCTTGCGTAGGTCCTTAGCAGTTTTCCTGTTCGCGATTGCACCGCTCTTTGCGGCGTTCGATTTCGCTCCCTACCAGGCCTACATCGATTCCGTGATACCCGAGGTGAAGTTCGGGCTTTCCGTGCGTTCGGTGAGCACGGGCGCGGAACTCCTGAACGTGAATGCGAACGAGTATTTTACGCCCGCAAGCACGATGAAGACGCTCTCGACGGCGACGGCTTTGCACTTTTTGCCGCTTGATTATGCCCCGCAGACAAAGATTTCCCTGCTCGGCACGCAACAGCGCAACGTGTTTACCGGCGAGGTGAACGTGCGTGGCGAAGGCGACCCGAATATTTCTGCCCGCTATTACACCGACCCGATGATTGTGCTCTACGCGATGGCGGATTCCATCAAGTCGCTCGGAATCGATACTGTTCGCGGGAATGTGGTTCTCGATACGAGTTTCTTCGCGCCGCCCTGGAGACCCGAACACTGGCGCAGCGACTTTTTTGACTACTACTACGGCGCCGAGGTAACTCCCCTGCAGTTCAACGACAACTGCACGGTAATCCGCATAAAGCCCGGTGCCGAAGACGATACGGTGCGTGTGTCGGTGGTGCCCGACGTGGGTTACGTGAAGGTCGTGAACAAGCTTATCACGAAGACGGCGCCACGCAACAAGAGGGGCCGCAAGCAGAAACTCAAGTGGAACCGCGCTTTGGACCCGGTTGCGCCTATCGTGACTATCGAGGGCGAATTCGATATCGAGACGGATTCGACGCAGTTCGTGATTCCCGTGCACGGGGCGCTCGGCTATTTCCGGGCGGCACTCCTGAAGGCCTTCAGCGATCGCGGGCTGATTCTGAGCGAAAATTCCGTCGCCACTGCCGGCGAGAAGATGAGGACGTTCTCGTTCTCTTCGGCGCCCCTGCTGAGCGTGATGGACGAAATCAACCAGCGCAGCCAAAACCTGCATGCCGAAACGCTTTTCCGCAATGCGGCGGCGTACATGTATGGCGTGGGGAGCGTCGAGAACGGCAAGAAACTTGAACGCCGGTTCCTCGCCGAGATGGGAATCGATTCCAGTGGGTTCGAAGTTTACGACGGTTGCGGGCTTGCCGCCAAGAACAAGCTCAAGCCGACGGTCGAAACGCAGATGCTTGCCAAGATGGCGCGCCACCCGAAGGGCGAATACTACGTCAATTCGTTTGCGAGCCCGCGCATCGGTTCGGGCAGCAAGCGCATGCAGACGCTGGTGTATCCCTGGTTTACGCGCTTCAAGACGGGCTACATCGCCGAAGTGCACGGGCTTGCGGGCTACATCTTCACGATGGCGGGCGATACGCTTTCTGTGGCGATGTACCTGAACCAGACGGGCAAAAACAAGGATGCCGACTGCAAGAACACGATGGATTCCGTGTGGATTGCGCTTATAGAGTGGGCGAACAACGGGTATACATCGCTGTTGCGCATGAGGGATATGTGGCGCGACGGCATGAACCTGAAGGACTTTGACGAACGCCTGGAATATTTCAGCAGGCGGCTCATGAAGACTCCGTATGGCCTTGGCATGATGGGTGAGGGCCACATCGATACCGTGGAACAGAAACCGATGGTGTACCTCGATTCTGTTGACTGCGTTACCTACGTGGAACATGTGCTTGCGATGGCCGACGCGGCGAGCGAGGATTCCGTGTTCAGCATGCTGCAGCGCATCCGCTACATCGACGGGAAAATCGGTTACCGCACGCGCAAGCACTACATGCTCGTGGACTGGGTGGGCGAGGGCAAGTTTGCCCGCGTGTTGCCCGTGGAAGGCGATACGGTGATGGAACGCACCATCGCGAAGAAGGATTTCTTCAAGTCGAAGAAGATGAGGTACCTGGTCGATGGCAAGCCCGCCGACGACCCGAAGGTGCAAATCCGCTACCTGCCTTACGAAAAGGCCCGCAGTTGGGCGAAGGAAACTCGCTCCGACACGTTGAAGGTCATGGGCGTCGCCTTTATTGCGAAGGCCGAAAAACTGGATGCAACGCATACGGGATTTGTCGTGTTCAAGCCGGGCGAGGCGCCGCGCCTGCGCCATGCGTCTTCGCAGCGCAAGCAGGTCGTAGACATGTCCCTTTCCGATTACCTGGATAGCCGTAAAGGCAAGTTGCCGGGAATTACTTTGTTTGAATTTGTGCCGCAGCAGTAGTTTGCGGTTATTCCCCGTAGTCAAAGGCGAGCAACGCGACCAGCTGGTGCGTACTTTCAGTGCTTGAATCTGTAACGGTGGAACTCTCGAATGCTGTCCATGCGTCGGGCATCCATCCGTAGGCGTTGGTGGTGAGTTCCTTGCCCAGCGCGATTTCGGCATGTTCGATCTGTTCCCAGTCGATTTTATTGCCGGGCGCCGTGTAGTAGCGCAGCATGCCTAGCGCTTCCATCGATTCGGGGTGGTCGTCTACGAGTTGGTAAACGCAGTCCTTGTAACTCTCGCCGGTAAAGCGCAGAACCTGGTAAAGCCTTTTGCGGCCCAGGAATTTCGAGAGATCGTCGCGGTGTGTCTGGATCTTCGAATTGTCGCCGAAAAATAGCGCAAGTTCGCGGAATATCTCGGAATCTTCCTCCATGAGCGGGGAAAGTCTCTTGATGAGCGATTCGATGGTCTCGGTGGGCATACAGAAAAAATATATATTTGAACATGGACGGTACATAGGGAAAGAGAAAATTTGCAATGTTTTTTGAGCGTTTCCAAAAAGACGAAATTCGAACTGGCGTAAGTTTTTTATTTGCGGCTCTGGCTTTGGCCTTGTCGGCGTTTTTTGAAGGCTGCTCGGATAACGAACCTCTGGATAGATTGCCCTCTGAGCCCGAGTCGTCATCGTCTGTGTCTTCGTCTTCTGATTCGCTCTCGGGCTTTGTGAAATTTGAGTCTGCTGGCGATTCGATATATCTCGGCACCGATGTGGCGACGGCCCCTGTCGGAGAACGCCCGCGTATGCTGGTAAAGCTCACTTACGGTTTTTCGCTTTCGCGCAGCGAAGTGACTTGTGGGGAATATAGGTCGGTGATGAAAGGTGTCGGATTCGTGCCGGAATGCACGAACGATTCTCTTCCTGTGGTCGATGTGACGTTTTATGACGCTGTCCTTTTCGCGAACGAGAAAAGCAAGGCCCGCAAGCTCGATACTGCATACCGCTATACGTCGCTTGTGAAGGACAACCTGGGGCATTGCACGTATCTCGAAGGTTATGCGTTTGACCCGCAGAGCAATGGAGTGCGACTCCCCACGGAGGCGGAATGGATGTATGCCGCCCGTTGGTATTGGAATACGCAGCATTCGTGGAGTGCCGAGAATTCTGAGGACAGACCGCACAATGTTTGTTCCGCCAACGCCGATAAGGTCTGCGATATGGCGGGCAACGTGATGGAATGGGTGAATGACTGGTATGCGAACCTGCGCGATACTTCGCTCGTGAATTTTGCGGGCGCACCCGATGGCGGCCATGTGGGCAAGCGCATTGTGAAGGGAGGCTCTTTCCGTACGCCTGTTGCGGGAATGTTGCCGTATTCTCGCGGGGACGTGTACACGGTGACGTCTTCTACCCATGCGGAATATGTGGGCTTTCGCCTTGCCTATGGCCCTATACCCGAAGCCGTGTGGATGGACGATAAGGGCAATGCAGGGAACAGCCGCTTTGTCGTTGTTTCCTCCTCTGCGAAACTTCGCGGGAAGACGAATTCGTACAACGTAAAGCTCGCCTTCAGAAACGACCTGACGGGGAATCTCGCGTACATTGACTATTCTAGCGGAATCCCGAATGTCCATGAAATTGTCGACACGATGGAGGTCTACCATCCGGATATTTCTCCCGATGGAAAACTCGTCGCGTTCTGCACGGGTCTGGAAGGCGTGAACAGCGAATCCTACATTTACGTGCGCAGTCTCGATGCCATCTGGAGCTATGTCGTGAGGCTCCCCATGGTCGGTGCGGCAATCCCGCGGTGGCGCGTGCTCGATTCGGGCGATACGGCAATCGTTTTCGTGACATCTGCGGGTAACAACAAGGACGATGCGACGTTCATGTCGCAGTCTACATGGCAGGTGCGTTTTTCGAACGGGAATTTCGGAATCCCGCAGTTGCTTTTTGACGGTGCGTATCATGGTGGGCTGAGTGCCGATGGCAAACTCGCCGTTACGGGGTCGTCCAAGTTGCGCGCTCGGCTTTCTAGGGGCGACGGCACTTTTGTAGATACGGTATGGTACGATGGCGAGCAGGCCTGCAACGTAAGTCTCGCGCAAGATGGCAGCAAGCGCACGCTCTTCCTCGATTTTGGCGGAAAGACCGGACGTGAATTTGTCGGGCAGGATTACGGCACGCACGAGCGCCTGCTCATTGCCGACAGCACGGGAAAGCTCATTGAATCTATTGGAATGACTGCAGGCTATACCTATGACCATACGGAATGGGTTCACGATGCCTCGATGCGTGCAAATGAAAATCTTGTGGTGACCTCGGTGGCCAATGCCGAAGGCAGGCATGGCTGGGTGTTGCTAGTCGACGTTTCGGATTCGAGCATGATATCGCTTGTCGAGGGCGAAGAAATTTGGCACCCTGCCCTCTGGACACAAGATGCGGGCAGCGCGCTCCAGACGAATCTCGATCTCGACAGCGCGGGAGTGTACTGCGCACTCGGTGCAGGCGAGGCGCCCTACATGATGCGTTACAAGCTGGAGCTCCTCTGGACTTACAAGGACAGCGCCAATGTGGCTATCGTCGGGTCGTCGCGCCCGCTCGAAGGCCTCGTTCCGGCATTGTTCAGTAAGGATTTCTTTGTCATAAATATGGCGAATGTGCCCAACATGGTTTATGGATCCAAGTACCTGTTCGAGAACTACATCCTCCCGCATGTGAAGAACCTCAAGTACCTCATCATTTCGCTGGATATAGACCTGTGGTTCCATAGCGAACGCAGTGACTACAACTTCTTCTACAACGAATACAAGAAGTATCCGGGCTACATTTACGATGCGAACCATAATTTCTGGCAGGACAGCGTTCCCGAGGGCCTCGCGGAGGTGGTGCAGGCTTCCTTCGGGTCGGAGTTCTATGCGGGATACTTCCGCGACGAGATGGGTTATGTACGCTTCAATGCGAAACCCTGGGAAGACCTACCCGTCGTAGAATACGATAGCACATGGATGGACTTCGCGTCGGAGAATTTCTACGAGGCGTTCGACCATCTGGTAGAAATTATCGAGATGGCCGAAAGCAAGAACATTTACGTTGTCGGTATCGTGTTTCCGCAGAATCCGAACTTCCAGAAGACTGGCTCGTTCGGGCGGTATGGCCCGCGCCGCAGCGAGGCTCCCGAGCTTTTGCAGAAAATCGCCGACTTGAGCAAGGAACACCCGAATTTTGTATTCATGGACGAGAACAAGATGGGCAATCACGACTTCTTGGGCGAGATGAGCAACGACAAGGACCACCTGGCTTATCCCGGTGCCGTCAAGATGACCGCCCGTATAGATTCGCTGCTCCAGACGCTGAAATAGGAATCGCCGCCTGGGATTCTAACACCGTGTTTTGGTGATTTTATACAAAAAAAGACCGCGACGTTTAAGTCGCGGCCCTTGTAATTATCGTTTGCTCGTAGGCTTACTTCTGGTGAGCCTTGAACCACTTGATCAGCCCGTTGGTGGAGCTGTCGTGAGCGAGTTCGGCGTCGGCCTTGGCAAGTTCCGGGAGGATCTTCTTGGCGAGCTGCTTGCCGAGTTCAACACCCCACTGGTCATAGCTGTTGATGTTCCAGATAACGCC
>JAGAAW010000166.1 GCA_017615055.1 Fibrobacter sp. | reverse complement strand
GGTGGGCTTCGAAGCCCACCATGTTAAAGAGCGTCTTCTGCTTGTTCTCGGCGCGGAGCTGGATGACGGCATACCAGAGCTTTCCGTTGTTGCCGAGCCCCAGACCGATGGGGCGCATGGGGCCGTGACGGAGCGTCTCGTAGCCGCGGCGGGCCATTTCTTCGACGGGCAGGCAGCCTTCAAAGAGCTCGTTCTTTTCGAAGGGGCGCGGCTCGACGGCTTCGGCCTCGCAGAGTTTGCGCACAAACTCGGTGTAGGTCTCCTTGTCGAGCGGGCAGTTGATAAAGTCGGCCGTCTCGCCCTTTTCCCAGCGGTTGCGGTAGAAGGCGTGGTCGAAGTCGATGCTGTCTGTCTCTATCACAGGGGCGATGGCGTCGAAGAAATGGAGGCGCTCGCTACCCAGGCGCTTGAAAATATCGTCGGCGAGCGCGTCGCTGGCCAGCGGCCCCGCCGCGACGAGCGTGGGGCAGTCCCCTTCGAGACTCGTGACTTCCTCGCGGTGGAGCGTGATGTTTGGGCTCTCCGCAATCTTCTTTTCGACCGATTCGCTGAAGATGTCGCGGTTGACGGTCAGGGAATCGCCTGCGGGGACGGCAGCCTCGCGGGCGGAATCCAGCAAGAAGCTCCCGAGCATCGTGAGTTCCTGCTTCAAGAGCCCGTGTGCGCTCGTGATGCCCAGAGCCTTGAAGCTGTTGGAGCATACAAGCTGCGCCAAGTGACCGTCCTTGTGGGCGGGCGTCGGCTTTACGGGCCGCATTTCGTACAGGTCCACCTTGAAACCGCGGCTTGCCAGTTGCAGAGCCGCTTCGCAGCCAGCAAGGCCTCCGCCGATAACGCGTACGCGTTGAGGCTTTGAGGTCGGGGCTTCGCCCCTTTGAGTAATGAGGTCGCTCATTTCATTCGCTTTCAGGTTTTGTGTTGCTAGATTCGGGGTTTTAGGGGTGTCCCCTAGGAGAAGGGGTAGCGAGCTACGAAGTGCGAGCGAGGGGAAAACTTGCCCCTCTTTACTCAGACCTCAGAGGGAGCATCGCGACCGAGCTCAAACCTCACAGCTAATTAGTCACCACTTTGCGGTAGCTCTTCGCGTTGCCAATCCATAGCTTCACGAGCAGCTCCTCGAGCGATGCGGTCGATACGCAGTCTGGGTCGGCGTCCTGGATCTCGTCGGAAATCAGGTTGGCCTGGGTCAGGTTCAGCATGCCGTAGTACATGGCTTCCATCAGCTGCGACGCGAACTTGGGCGAGATGTTCGCCACGTAGTCCATGTCGTTGAGCGGCGGGAGCTGGTTCTTGTCGGGGCTGAACTGGTCGAGGTTATCCATGGTCCAGAGATCGGCCGCCTTGCCCATGTCGGGGGAGGGAGCAACCTTCAGGAGCTTTTCCTGGTACGCCTTCCACTCGGCATCGGTCGTCTTGCCTGCCTTGCGGACAGCCTTCAGGAAGGACAGGACCGCGTAATAGAGGTCCTTTTCCCGCTGATTGATTTCCCTTTGAGACGTGGGTGCCATAAGCGACCTTAGTGGCGGAAGTGCCTCATGCCGGTGAATACCATGGCGATGCCGAACTCGTCGCACTTTTCGATGGAGAGGTCGTCCTTCTTGGAACCACCCGGCTGTACGATGTAGCGGACGCCAGCGTCGTGGGCGGCTTCCACGTTGTCGGGGAACGGGAAGAAGGCGTCGGAGCCCATCACGACTTCGCCGAATACCTTCTTTTCGAGTTCCTTGAGGCCTGCTTCGTTCACGAGCTTGCCGTTTTCGTCGAAGAACGCCTTGGCTTCTTCCATGCGAGCAACGTTGTCGCGGACGCGCGGCTGGCAGAGGCGGAGGTTAGAGTCGATGCGGTTCGGCTGGCCGGGGCCGAGGCCCATCACCTGGAAGTAGCCGGGCTTGTATTCGTAACCCATCACGATGGCGTTACTCTTGGTGTGCTTGGTGACGAGCCAGGTAAAGCGGGCGAGGTCTTCCTTGTTCTTCGGGAACTGGGCCTTGGTGACGCATTCAAACTTTTCGTAGGTGTCCACGTCGCGGTCCTGCACGAGCATGCCGCCGATGACGTGCTTGTACACCTTGCAGTGCGTGGCCTTCTTGATTTCGCCGACTTCGAGGAGGCGGATGTCCTTGGACTTGTTCTTGAGGAATTCGAGGGCGTCGTCGTCAAAAGCCGGAGCGAGGAGGATTTCCACGAACTTGCCCTTGAGGAACTCGGCCGTGTTGAGGTCGACCTTGCGGGTCACGGCGATCACGGAACCGAACGCCGACACCGGGTCGCCCGCCCAGGCGGCTTCCATGGCTTCGCGGAGGCTTTCGCCGGTGGCGAGTCCGCAGGGGTTCATGTGCTTCACGATCACGACTGCGTTGCCGTCGCTGAATTCGCGTGCCATCTCGAGGGCCGCGTCGGCGTCGACGATGTTGTTGTAAGAAAGTTCCTTGCCCCAGAGCTGCTTGGCGGTGGCGAGGCTTGCCTCGGTGCAGGTCGGGTCGCGGTAGAACACGGCGGACTGGTGGGAATTTTCACCGTAGCGCATCGGCACGGGATCAACGAATTTCAAAACGAGTTCTTCGGACATGATTTTTCCTTTGTGAATTTTACCGTTAAAAAATATAGAAATTTAGAGGCCCGGAATGTTCCTCGCAATTCGGGGTACGATAGGGAGCCGCGGATTTAATATATTTGGGAAAAAGGAGGAAAAGGATGTATTTTCCTAAAATTGCACGTCTCTTGACTTTATGTACCGCATTGCCCTTGACTTTCGCTGCCTGTGGCGATTCCAACTCGGCAAGTGCAGACCCCGAAGTGAACGAAGAATCTTCTGCTTCGATTCCTGGTTCGTCTGGCGCGGTTGACTCTTCGAATTCCAACTTGTCTTCCGGGGGCAACGCCTCCAGTCCCAGTTCGTCGGGCGAAAACGGCACCGGGACATCGTCCGGTATGTCTTCCGGAATCTCTTCTGGAACGTCTTCGCAGTCCGTGGACCTGTCTTCGTCCAGTGAACTTACCTTGGCGGAATCCTTTACCGACGCGCGTGACGGCAAGACCTACAAGCTCACGAATATCGGGACGCAGATATGGATGGCCGAAGACCTGAACTATGGCGACAGCAGTCTTTACGTCTATGCCGACGCCATGAAGGTTTGCCCGGATGATTTCCACCTGCCGAGCATTGCCGAGTTCAGGACGCTCGTAGAATACGCTGGTGGCGAGGAAGTGGCCGCCAAAAAGCTGAAGAGCACCACCGGGTGGCCTGTCAGCGATGCGTTCGGCGACTGGAACGGGACCGACGACTTCGGCTTCAACGCCAAGCCGATCACTCTCGGCAACGGTAAGGGCACCGACGAAAACTTCTGGAGTTCCGACCGCAATTACTCCAATTACGATACGCAAAACTTCTTCAAGCTCGATCCCTATCCGACTTCTGCGACATATCCGGATATTCCCCAGCCGAATGCCGGTGGTGAATATGCTCCCTTCTGCGAGGGAAGGGAATCCTCTTCGCCGACCAGGACTTGCTTTGTGAGTGCTGAGCCCGATACGAGACTTTCTGTGCGCTGCCTGAGCAACAAGCTGGTTTGCGGCGGCAGGACCATCGACTACTCCAAGCAGTTCTGCCAGGACGATGTGGCCTACGACCTTTGCCGTGGCCGCAGTTACGACGGTAAGGGCTACGTTTGCCGCGACAACAACCTGTATGAGCGCTCTACCGATTCCGTATACAAGTTCTCCTGGGTGGCGCTGCATCCCTTGAAGAGCTACGGCATCTTCCTGGATACGCGTGACAACCAGTATTACAAGACGATCGAGATCGATGGCGTGACCTGGTTTGCCGAAAACCTGAACTACGAAGTGGAAGGCTCCTTCTGCCATGAATACAACCCGATGCATTGCGACTTCTATGGCAGGATGTACTCGCAGAAGATTGCGCTGAACGGCGCCGATTCCGTGCCGGAAGACAAGGTGCAGGGAATTTGCCCCGAAGGGACGCATTTGCCGACCTATAAGGAATTCACGTCCCTGCTGGCAGAAAAGTACGACCTCCGTTCTAAGTATGTCGAAGACGACTTCAAGGGCTTTGTCGTCAAGGGCGGCGAAGACGAAGTCGGCTTCAGCTTGATCTATCCCGGCTATTGCGGCGACGAGGAAGAGTGCGGTTCCGAAGGTTCCTGGAAGAGGGTGAACCTCGAAACCATGCTGATTGGCTCCAATGCCGTATACGCGGATTTGGACTGGTATAACTCGGGCCTGTTCGCGACCACGTCGGTCCGAGACTATGACTTCGGTAGCATCCGCTGCGTTCTGGACTACTAGTTCCCGAAAAGAGCCTATAAACAAGACGCCCGCTCGTATCGAGCGGGTTGTTTTTTAATACATGCTTGCGGGCGGATTGTTGTCGTCCAGGCCGGGCAGGTTCGGGTTGGGCGGGAGGTTGTCGAGCGGGTCCTCGGGTTCCACGATCAGGTTGTAGTACACGTTGTTCTTGAGCTCGTCCTCGATGTAGAAGAGCGTGCCGCCCATGGCTGAGCCGCAACCGGCGCAGGCGCCCTGGTAGCGTATCTTGAGGCGGTTGTCTTCGGTGAGGTCGAGGATTTCCACGTCTCCGCCGTCGCCCTGCAGCATGCCGCGCACGGACTGGTGCAGCCAGGCCTCGATCTTCTCGATTTTCTCGTGCTTTGCAAGCGCGTTCCACTCGGCGTCCGCCTCGGCGCGGCCTTCGGCGGTCTGCGTGCGGTACTTGATGCGCTCCATCTTTTCGCGCACGAGGATGGCCGTTCCCTTCTTTTCGGGGTAGGTCTCGAGGATGCGCTTGATGAGCGTGTTCATCTGCTTGATTTCGGCCGCGGTCTCGGGGATGGCGCGCACGTCGGGCGTGTCGCGAAGCTCGAGTTCCAGGCTCTCGGCGGTGATGGCGCAGGCCTCTTCGACCGTCACCATCTGGATCTTTTTGCAGAACGTGTCGGCGAGGGCCGTGAAGATGGGTCCGCCGTAAGTGAAGAAGCGCGTCTCGAGAATCTTGTCGCATTCCGGGTCTATCATCAGGTAGACCTTCAGGCTGGACTCCTTGACGTCGACGAGGGCGAGGCCCTTTTCGTCGGCCTCGATCTGGAATATGGCCCCGCGGTACTTGGGCGCCTTCGCGACTTCCTGTACCTTCAGGGAAAGATTAGCACACAGTTCTTCACTCATGCGCGCAAATATAGAATATTAGAGGGTCTTTCAAAAAAAAGAGATGCCCGCCTAAAGCGGGCATGACAACTCTAGCGTTCTTTCGTCTATTTACTGTACGTCGACCGTCACCTTGTACATCGATTTGCCTCTATGCTTGGTGAGGCCGTCGGCAGGGGCGGTGATGACCTTGATGTTCTTCTTGGTCACGCCCTTCTGCTGCTGCAGCACCTTGAGCAGGTCGTCGTTCCTCTTTGCGGCGAGGTCGGCAAGTTCCTTGCGGAGGGCCTTCATGTCGATGCTGGAGGCATGTTCGTTGGCGTAGGCCTTGAAGGCGTCGTCGCCGTCCTTGATTTCGGCGATAGCGCGCTCGTCGAGCTCGGTCAGGGTTTCCTTGCCCTGCGTCTGCTTGTAGAACTCGGTCTTCAGCTTGGTCTGCTTGTAGTCGCTGGAAACTTTCTTGGGGTTGTAGTACTGCGTAAAGACGAGCTTGAGTTTCGGGTCCTTCACGAGGGCTTCCGTCATCTTGCTTGCCTTGGTGTACTGCTCGCTCGTGAACGTGGCGCTCATGGGGTCGATAACCACTTCGTCGTTCTTGCCGAGGTCAATGCCCACGGCGCCAGCACCGGCGGAGGCGACGTTGCCGACAATCTTGAGCGGGGAGAGGGCGACCTTGATGATAAGGTTCATCACGGTCTTCCAGACGATTTTAAGCACGGAGAATTCGGGGTCCTTCATGTTGCCCTGGACCGGCACGTCAAACTGGATCTTGTCGTCCTTGTCCTTGAGGATGTAGAGCCCCACCTTCATCGGAACCATGTATTCGGGGTCGACGCTGTCGTCCTTGTCGCCTACGTCGATGTTGTAGATGTCGATAGTGTTCTTGCTGTCGAGATTGAAGTTGTTGATCTTGTTCTCGCTCGCGAAGGCCATCGTGCCGGCCGAGAGCGGGTAGCCCGTGTAGTGGAGGCTGTAGTTGCTAAAATGCTTCAGCGCGAGGTTCTTGACGCTGATATAGGCGTCCATCGTGCCGATGTCGGAGAGGGCGCCCTTGTACTTGACGGTGACGCTTCCGCCGTCGGGGAAGGCCGCGGATACGTTCACGGTGCACGGGGTGTCGAAGTTGATGTTGGAACCGTTCACGGTAATGGCGCTGACGGTGTAGTTGAAGGGCTTGGAGATGGTCTGGTCGTTCGCGCTCACCTTGGTGTTGTGCACGTACAGCTTGCCGATCTTCGCAATCATCTTCTTGCCGGCGGGCTTGGCTTCTTCCTTGGGTTCTTCGGCCGGGGCGGCGCTGTCGGCTGCCGGGGCGGACTTCTTCATCAGCGGGGCGAGCAGCACGTCGATGTTCGTCTTGCCGTCCTTGTAGAGGTCGAGATGCGCGTAGGCGCCGTCGACGACGACCGAGTCGATGAGGAACTTGTTCTCGTTCAGGTTGGCCTGGCCGATGCCCACGCCTACGTGGTTCACGCCGATGGTCTTGCCGCTCGTTTCGGTAAGCACCACGTTGTCGACGGAAACGGTTCCGCTCACGTTGCTAGAGAGGATGTCGCCGAGGTTGCCCGCGACGGCGATGTCGGTAGAGACGCTGCCGCTAAAGTCCTTGTAGGCGATGAAGTCGTTCAGGTACGGCTTTCCGGCGGCGAGCGCGAAGTCCTTGAGCCCGACGTTCACCTTGAAGTCGTTCGTGGCCGCGTTGGCGGTCACCTTCACGTCGAGGTCGCCACCGTCGGCAAACTTGAGGCTCACGCCCACGTCGGTCTGCTTGTTGCTCAGGTACACGGCGGGAATCGCAACGCCGAAGTCCTTGATATGGATCTTGGAGCCGATTTTCTTGTCTTCGTAGATGATGTTGCCGTTCTCGAACACGATGTTCTTGACGGAAATGTTGACGGGGAGTTCCTTGGCGATTTCGGCCGCGTTGACCATGCCGGTATCGGCTGCCGCAGTGTCCTTCGCCACGGTATCGGTAGCGGCGGTGTCGGACTTGGCGAGGAAATCCAGGATGTCGCTAAAGTTGAACTTGTCGCCGTTCTGAGTCACGTGGACGTAGAGGCCCTTCATGTAGATTTCGCTTACGGCGGCCGTCTTCGAGAGGATCTTGAGCGGGTCCACGTTGATGCGGAACTTCTCGAACGAGACGAAGGGCGTGGTGCCGTCCTGTTCCATGAGGGCGAACGTGTCGACGTTCACGGTGAACGTGAACGGGTTCAGGCTTACGTTCTCGATGGCGACCTTTCTTCCGATGAATTCTTCGGAATGGGCGACGACATAGTCCTTGACGAATCCCGGGGCGAACTTGAGCGCCGCGATGATGAGGACGGCAAGGACGGCAATGACGATGGCGATAATCTTGATAGCTTTCTTCATGGCCGAAAATCTAGCAATATTGGGTCGCGGGGGCCGCACTCCGGGGGAGGATACGGGCGTAAACGGAATCTTGTTCGAAAAAAACGTCTTGCCTTGGCAAAAAAGTTATTCTTGTAACATGGATTGTAAACAAGAGTTTTCTATCCGCTATAACCATGTCGGTTACGGCGCCGGATTCCCCAAGGTGTTCTATGTGGCGATGCCCATGGACGTAGGTGTCCGTGAAGCGACGTTCCGGATTCTCGATGTCACGGGGATGGTGGTCCAGGAAGGCAGCCTTGCGCGTCGTGGCGATTGCGGTTATACCGAGGAGACCTTGTTCAAAGGCGATTTTACGGCGCTATCCGTTCCCGGGAAGTACAAGATTGCAGTACAGGTCCTCGGGACGGACGGAAACACGCTATACGAAGCCGAATCGTTCCTCTTTGAAATTTCCGATAATTTGTTCGAACGCGAACTCAGGGCGAACATCAAGTCGTTCTACTTCCAGAGAACGGGAGTCGAGTTGCCTGCGGAATTCGCCGGTAAGTGGGCGAGGCCCGCGGCACACATGGACGACAACCTGGAATTCCACCGCATCATGGACCGCGAAGGGACATGGAACGCGCATGGCGGATGGTACGATGCCGGCGATTACGGAAAGTACATCGTGAATGGCGGCGTGAGTGTCGCCACGCTCCTGCTCGCCTGCGAAATGTGCCCGTCTACGGCGGGAATCATGGGCGGTAACGGCTTTGTGCCGAGCTTTGAGCAGCCTTGCAGCCTGCTTGACGAAATCCGCTTCGAGCTTGAATTCTTCCTGCGCATGCAGGACAGCGACGGCGGAGTCTTTTTCAAGGTGACGCCGGACCACTGGGACGGTTTCGTGAAGCCTGTGGATTCCGACGTGATGCAGAAACGCTACATCATGGGCAAGTCCACCACGTCGACGCTCAACTTTGCGGGCGCGCTGGCCCAGGCGCACCGCGTGTACAAAGCCGCGGGCGGTACCGACAACGAATCCTTTGCCACGCGGTGCCTCGCCGCGAGCCTCCGCGCATACCGCTGGGCGCTCGAAAACCCGGCTGTCGAATGGCCGCACAATACCGAGGGCAGCGGAGGCTACGGCGACGAACACGTCGAAGACGAGTTCTTCTGGGCCCGCGCGATGCTGTACCGCGAACTCACGGACCTGTCCCCTCTGGGCGATGCTCCCGAGGCGCTCCTCATGCAGGACATGGCGAAGAATCCTGTCGAGGCCGGCCTTAGCTGGCGCGATACGCAGAACCTCGGCTGGATTGCGCTCGCCCTGAACGACGATACGTCCCCGGCCGCTGTCGCCCTGCGCGAAAAGGCCCGTGACGCCATTGTCAACGCCGCCGAGGCAATCCTTTCGCTACAGCGCGACGACGCCTACTCGCTTTCTATCCGCAAGTTCATGTGGGGGAGCAACGGCGAAATCGCGAACCATGCGCTCACGCTCCTTGTCGCCTACAGCTGGACGCACGACAGGCGCTACCGCGATGCCGCCGTGGAACTCGTGAACTTCGTCTATGGCCGCAACCCGGTGAACGTAAGCTTCGTGACCGGCTCCGCCTGGAGTTCGCCCGTCTTCCCGCACCACCGCATTTGCCATTCCGACGGAATCGTCGATCCCATCCCGGGCCTGCTCGTGGGTGGCATCAACAGCGACCGCCAGGACATGCACCGCAAGCCGCAATACCCGAGCGAACTGCCGGGATTCTCGTACACGGATGAACGCTGCTCGTTTGCGAGCAACGAGACTGCCATCAACTGGAACGCGCCGCTCACGGCCGTCCTCGCGATGCTTGTTTCACTCTAGGGATTATTTCTTGGCCGCTTCAGGCTTTTCGGGAGCGCTCTTCGTGGAGTCTCCCTTGTCTTTTGCCTGCTCGGCCTTGGACGTGTCCGCCTTCGCGGAATCGGGCTTGGCCGTCACGGAGTCCTTGGCGACCGTATCCTTCGCCGGTTCCGGGATATCCTTTTTCTGGAGGGCGCTCAAGTCGATGAACGGTTCGTCCTCGGCTTCGGCCTTGAGGTTGCGAATGCGCTTGTCGTAGGTGGTATCGGCCGCGGCGAGGGTATCCTTGCCCAAAAGGTCCCAGTGGGAGTGGGCGAGGGCCGCCCATTCGTGGAGCCAGTTCTTGCGGGATTCCCTGTTGAAAATCCAGGAATCGGCATAGTACTGGTGGTGCTGAATGTCGGCGGAAAGGTAGACAGGGCTTTCGCCCGAGAGTTCCGAGAAAATGCGGACGGCGCGCCTGGTCGCGGGGGCTGCGGTAATGAGCAGCACGGTGTCGGCATTGTGCAGCTTGAGCCAGGGAATGACGGTGTAGGCTTCGCTGATGGTGGAGGGGTCGTCGTGGCGGGCGAGGAATACGGCGGAACTGTCGAACATGCCGAGCCTCATGAAGTCTTCCGCGTAAAAGTCCGCGTTGCTCTTGTCGCGGTAAACCCTGCGCCCGAGAATGACGATGGAATCGATCTTGCCTTCGGACATGAGTTTTGCCGCGAAGTCGTCGCGTTCCAGGTCGGCGGTCTGCCCGTCCAGCAGCACGGCCCATTTCACGTGGGTGAATTCGTCGTTCTGCACGAGCCAGTAACCGCTCTTGGCGACGGTGACGTAGAAAACGACGACGAGGAATACGAACGCGATGGCGAGGATGCCAAAAAGTTTCTTGCGGTTCTTGCGGATACTCCGGTCTTTCATCAGGATTCTTGACATTTTCTTTGCCTTATTGGTCCTTGCGGTACAAGATAGCAGTTTCTCCGTCGCTGTAGTAGCGTTCGCGGTTGCCGTAAGCTTTGAATCCGTGGCGTTCGTAGAAGGCGCGGGCCTTCGCGTTGCCTTCGCGCACTTCGAGGAACATCTTGTCGCCTGCCGCGAAGTCGAGCCGCTCGAGGCCCGCCTGCAAAAGTTCCGTACCGATGCCCTTGCGCTGGGCCGTGGCCGCCGTCGCGATGCTCAGGAGCTCGGAGTCCGGGCCCATCAGGTGGAATACCGCGTAGCCAAGGATGTGGCCATTGGCCTCCTCGTACACGACGCACAGGGCGTAGCTTGCGTTGATTTCGGAGGTGAATTGCTTTTCGTTCCAGTCCTGGAAAGCGAGCTCGCGCTGGATGCCGAGTACCTGCGGCAGGTCGTCCGTTCTCATTGTGCGAATCGGCATCCGTGTGGCCCCTGTGCGGCGCGGTTACGCCTTGAGTTTCTCGAAGTACGAGGGCTGGATGTAGTTCGCTTCTTGGATGAGCGAAGGCTTCACGGTATCGAAGAGCGAGGCCCACATGCTGAGGGGCTTGCCCGTGTCGCCCGTGACCGTCGCCGCGATTTCGGCAAGGACGCCCTTCAGCGTCTCGTCTTCTTGGGCGGGGGCGTCGGCGACTACCGACTTGGGCTTGCCTGCGCGGAGGGCTTCGGCCACGTCGGCGGTCTCGATAAAGCTTTCCTTGCCGTCTTGGCGCAGGTACCAGTAGCCGTTGCGGGCGCGGATGACTACGGCGCTTTCGGGCTCGTTGCCCGCGAAGCATTGCAGTGCCTGCAACGTGGTAACTCCGTAGAGTTCGCGCTTGCCGCTAAAGCAGAGTCCCTGGCAGAAGGCGACACCGGTCCTGAGTCCGCTGAACGAGCCCGGCCCGAGAGTCACCATCACGCGCTTCACGTCGTCGAGCGTTGCGCCCATGCGGTTCAGCAGGTCGTCGAGCGTTCCGCCGAGCGTCTCGCCGCGGGCCTCGGGATTCACCGATTCCTCGTAGCGGTCCGCCGCAGCGAGCGCCATGGAGACGCCCTTCCGGGATGTATCTACGTACAAGTCAAGCTTCATCATTTTTTACGCATTATCGCTTGATCGCGATGCTCTTGTCGATAATGAGGTCGATGAGTTGGCTGTAGGTGATGCCGACGCAGGCGGCCTGCTGGGGCAAGAGCGACGTGGGAGTCATGCCCGGCAGCGTGTTCGTCTCGATGGCGAACAGTTCGCCGTCCTTCGTGATGCGGACATCGGTGCGGCTGTAGCCTGCGCCGCCGAGGGCGTAGTGGGCGTTCTTCACGAGTTCCTGGATACGCGCGGTGAGTTCCGGCGCAAATTCGGCAGGGGTCACTTCTTGGCATTCGCCGTTGTACTTCGCCTCGAAGTCGAAGTATTCGCGCGTCGTCATGCGCATTTCGGTGGGCGGGAGCGGCTTTTCGCCTTCGATATAGCCGCAGCTCGCTTCGCCGCCGGCAATGAACTTTTCGCAAAGCAGGCGGTTGGAATCCTTGAACAGGTCCTGCACAATCTTGCCGGCCTCGTCCATGTCCTTCGCGATGCCGATACCGATGCTGGAACCGCCCAGCGGATCCTTGATCACGAGCGGGAAGCCCAGTTCGTCGGCGACGCTCACGAGCGTGTCTCCCGTAAAGTCGTGCTTCCAGATAACGCGGTACGGCGGGGTCGGGATGCCGTTGGCCTTGTAGATTTCCTTCGACTTCACCTTGTCCATCGCGAGTGCCGATGCAAGGAGGCCGCAACCCGTGTAGGGGATGCCCCAGTTCTCGAGCATCGCCTGGATATGGCCGTCTTCGCCCCACTTGCCGTGCAGTGCCAAAAACGCGATATCGGCGGCCGGGAGTTCGGAGAGTGCCGGGGACTTCTTGGTGCAGGCGGCCGAGCCTTCGAGGCTACGGAAGTAGTTTACCGAGAAATTGTCCTTCTGGTACGGGGAGAGTTCGCGGGCGGACCAGTGCCAGGTACCGTCCTTGTCGATAAGTACGGGGTGTATGTTGTACCGTTCCGGATTCATGGCGCGGACAACTCCTGTGCCGCTGACTACGGAAACGTCATGTTCGGTGGACGGACCACCCATCAAAACGAGAACGCGCATGCGTGCCATCGTAAACCTCTTTGAAAAACCTATGCTGATAATGTAGTAAAAAAGGGGGTGTTGGTCTTTATTCCTGTTTAGAACATTGTTTGGGCTTCCTATAGGTTGCCTTGGGGGGCAAAGGTTTGTATCTTAACAGGGAAAGCGGTCTAAATAAGAGGTCCTTATGCGCGTTTTTATTACTGGCGGAACTGGTTTCATCGGGCACTATGTGGTCAAGGCCCTGTTGGAGAAAGACCACGAGGTCGTGATTGCCACGAGGCACCCCAACAAGGTGCCCTCCCTCAGGAGCCATGACAAGGTCAGCTTTGTCGAGGCCTCGCTTACGGACTTCGACAAGATGGCGGACGGGATGGTCGGTTGCGACGCCTGCATCCACATCGCCCTCGGGTGGGGCGATACCCCCTCGACTATGCTCATGAACGACACCCGTGCCACGGTCAACCTCCTCGAGATGGCCGCCCGCGCCGGTTGCCAGAAGTTCATCTATACGAGCAGTACTGCCGCGATGGGCCGTATGCGCCCCTCCATGCGCGAAGTCACCAGCAACCTCCCGATGGACCTGTACGGCGCCACCAAGGCGGCCGGAGAAGCCTTTGTGCTCGGTTTCCGTCGCGGTTACGGGACCCAGTTCCCCGAAGTCAAGATGAGCCGCAACATCATCCGTCCGGGCTACACGTTCGGCAACCCGGCGTTCAATGACGGCTGCTCCCAGCCGGACCGCCGCTTTTTCGACATGGCGCAGGCTGTCAAGGAAAACCGCGACATCCATATCATCAAAAACGACGGTACGCAGTTCATCCATGCGAGCCAGCAGGCCCAGCTGTACCTGAAAGTGCTCGAAAGCGACAAGAACGAGGAAATTTACCTCGGTCTCGGCTCCGTGTGGATCAGCTGGAAGGAAATCGCCGAAAAGATGATCGCCCTGCGTCCGGGCTGCAAGTCCAAAATCGTCGAATCCGACATGGGCTGGGGTGAAGAACCCATGCTGTTCGACGTTCAGAAGATCAAGGACCACTTCGGGCTTGTCTTCGACGCCCACGAATTCATGGACAGCCACATCAAGTGGACGTTCGACCACATCTAGAGCGTTTTACCGCATAAAAGGAGAACCGCCCCCGATGGGAGCGGTTCTTAATTTTTACGGCTAATACCTGATGTTTGGCTTGCAAACGCCTTTTAGAGCGTTTTAGCGACTTACATCTTCAACAGAATCTCACCGATCTGCACGGCGTTGAGAGCGGCGCCCTTGCGGATCTGGTCACCGGTGAGCCACAGCGTGTTGCTGTTCTCGTCGGCGAGGTCCTTGCGGATACGGCCCACGAAGATGTTGTCCTTGCCGGCGCTTTCGAGCGGCATCGGGTAC
>JAGAAW010000165.1 GCA_017615055.1 Fibrobacter sp. | reverse complement strand
CCGGACGTCATGATACTACTGGAACGTGGAACTACAGAAGAACTGGATGATTGGTTCGCATACGAATGCGGGGCGATAATGCCGGACGTCACCTCCAGCGAATCGAGTTTGAAAGAAGAGGAACTCGGGTCGCTTTGGGAACTCGAAGACAAGGCCTCCGAAGAGAGGTCGGTTGAATCCGAAGATTCCTCGACTACGCCGTCGTCCGGAGCCACCATATCTCCACTTGTGGGTCCTTCTAAGCAAGCCGTCAATGAGAAAGTTGCAGACACGCCGAAAATGGCGGCCAAAGTCTTCTTGGTCGCGACAGACCATTCACGGTTCTTTTCGACTTTTGCTTTTCCGATGTTCATAGTAATCCCCTTTTCCACTAAAATAACTAAAAAAAGGCCTGTTTTTTAAACCTTCACCTTAATTAGCAGAAACGAGTGACCACGCTCATTGAAAAGCGGCGGCTTACTGGGCTGTAGCCTTGGCGGGAGACTTCTTGCGCGGGGCGCGGTGGATGCTCGGGCGCTTATTGCCCGGGTGGAGCGGCATGACCTTGGCGGTCGCCGAAAGCGAGTGGTCAATCCTATTTTCGTCGAGGGGCGAAAACTGACCCGAAAGAAGGTTGTCGTGTATTGCCATAAATCGTACCTGTGAATGCGAAAATGGAAAAAGCTGATATTTCGGAGAAGTGATTCTATCAAGATAATCATTTTTTCAAAAAATGCAAACCGGAAGACCCCGTTTTTAGGGTTAAACGCTCCTAGAATCCAAAATTTTACGTTTTTTTATTGCCATAAGCCTTTTTTTTAGATATATTTTGGCACATGAAATTCGTAGCAAGCATCAACTTCTGGTGGTGGCAGGCCCTATAATTAGGAGTCTGGTATTTTTGCTACGGTATTCAAAAACAAGCAGGCTCCTCTCGAAGGGAGCCAATTTTTTTGTGAAGATTTTGGATACCCGGCAAGAAACCTGAATTTGAAGCCAACTACAACACAAAAAAGGAAACAAAAATGAGAAACTCGCTCAAACTCGAAGGTCAGGTCAAGACTTATCTCAACGAAGACGAACTCCCGAAGGCATGGTACAACGTCCGTGCCGACATGAAGAAGAAGCCCGCCCCGCTGCTGAACCCCGGCACCGGCAAGCCCGTGACCTTCGAAGACCTGCAGCCTGTGTTCTGCGACGAGCTCATCAAGCAGGAACTGGACAACGACACTCCGTACATTCCTATTCCCGAAGACATCCTCACGTTCTACAAGATGTACCGTCCGTCGCCGCTGGTCCGCGCCTACTTCCTCGAACAGGCTCTCGGCACTCCGGCCCACATCTACTACAAGTTTGAAGGCAACAACACCTCGGGTTCTCACAAGCTCAACTCCGCCATCGCCCAGGCCTACTACGCCAAGCAGCAGGGCCTGAAGGGCGTGACCACCGAAACGGGTGCTGGCCAGTGGGGCACCGCCCTTTCCATGGCTTCCGCCTTCTTCGGCATCGACTGCCAGGTGTACATGGTGAAGGTTTCCTACGAACAGAAGCCGTTCCGTCGCGAAGTGATGCGCACCTACGGGGCCTCCGTGACCCCGTCTCCGTCCATGACGACTGACATCGGTAAGAAGATCAACGCCGAATTCCCGGGCACCACCGGAAGCCTCGGCTGCGCCATCTCCGAAGCCGTTGAAGCCGCCGTGAAGCAGCCGGGTTACCGCTACGTTCTCGGTTCCGTGCTGAACCAGGTGCTCCTCCACCAGTCCGTGATCGGTCTCGAAACGAAGGCCGCCCTCGACAAGCTCGGCGTGAAGGCCGACCTCATCATCGGTTGCGCCGGCGGTGGTTCCAACCTCGGTGGCCTTATCAGCCCGTTCGTCGGCGAAAAGCTCCGTGGCGAAGCCGACTACGATATCCTCGCTGTTGAACCGGCCAGCTGCCCGAGCTTCACTCGCGGTAAGTACGCTTATGACTTCTGCGATACTGGTAAGGTTTGCCCGCTGGCCAAGATGTACACTCTCGGCTCCAGCTTCATCCCGTCTGCCAACCACGCCGGTGGCCTGCGCTACCACGGCATGAGCAGCATCCTCTCTGAACTCTACGATCAGGGCCTGATGCGTGCAACGTCTGTGGAACAGACCAAGGTGTTTGAAGCCGCCAAGCTCTTCGCCCAGACCGAAGGCATTCTCCCGGCTCCGGAATCCAGCCACGCTATCCGCGCAACCATCGACGAAGCCCTCAAGTGCAAGGAATCGGGCCAGGCCAAGAACATCGTGTTCGGCCTCACCGGTACGGGTTACTTCGACATGGTTGCCTACCAGAAGTTCAACGACGGCGAAATGAACGACTACATCCCGACGGATGAAGATATCGCCAAGAGCCTCGCCAAGCTTCCGCAGATTGGCTAATCGTTAACGCGACGATGAATTTAAAAGGCCCCGGTCAATCCGGGGCTTTTCCTTTTTACGGCAACTTGAAGACTTCCAAGGTCTCTTGCCATGTCTCACCGCTTGCTTGCAGTAACTGCGAACGGGCCTTTAGCGGGTGTATCTTTAGTTGCGGTTTTTCGTAGGACTTGAGTTTTAATGCCTTCTGCTGCATTGTTCATTCCCCAAACAGACTTTCCTAGGCGCACATGTTTGCGGTAAAATATAATAGAAAATTGCCTTAGAAAAGCAATGCGACAAAAAAACTATCATTATCTTACAATAAAGTAACGACTTGAGGAGTGTCCCCGGACGATGTAAGCCCCGGCATTGAAGCCTGCCGAACGGAGGGTTTCCTTAGACGGAATCTGCCCATCGGGGGACTTTTGGAGCGTCCCGAGGTGCTTGCCGTTCATGTCGAAAACATCGAAAGAGTCGTCTGCCACGGCCGGACGGATGTTCCGTGGCAAAACCGTAATCGAGGTGTCGCCCGACGTGGAGTCGTCGGCCACGGCGTACCACTTGGCGTTTTCGATGCTTGCCGTCGCCTCGGTCGGCGGTGTCGTCAGGTTCGCGCCAAAATTCGCGTTGGAGAGCATGTCGTCGTTCACCATGCCGTAGAATACGCCCTTCGAGATTTCCTTGGTAAAGTTGTTCTCGAGGTCGCCCCGCAGTTGGGCCGTACCGCTAATCTTCTTGTCCGTCAGCGCCCACATCACTCCATAGACCTGCGCGTTGTCCGTCACGGTAGTGTTGCCCGCGATAATCGAGAGCGCACCGACCTTGGCCTTCCCGCTAATCGCGCCACCCACGAGCCAGGCGTCGTCTTCCAGGATGGCGCTATCGGCAACCATACCGGCGGATACGAGCGCTCGCCCGCGGACAATCGCGTTATCTTGGACCTGCCCGTTTTCGATGACCGCAAAGTCCTCGATTCTAGCGTTTCCGGTGACCTTTCCGCCATTCACGACGGCATCAGGGCCCACGTAGGCGGTGGCGGCCACGGTTGCTTTTGAGCTCACGAGACCTCCCCCATTTGCGTGCTTGCTGTAACCGCTCGCATTTGCGGGTTTCCAGAAATCCTTGTTGTAGCCTTCGGGAGCGCCGTTCACGACCTCAATCATGTACGGGTAGCGGTAGATGCTGTAGTAGAACTGGTCCCAGAGAATCGTCTGCATCTCGGTCGGCGTAGCCGTCACCGCCAGCCACAAGGCCTTGTCGCTATCCTTCGTCTCGATTTCCAGGTTGAATCCCTGGCCGTGCTTCATCTCGCTGTAGCGTGGCGTCCCGTCCGCGCCCTCCGCGACTAGCCCGACGGTCCAACCCGATGCAGGGTCGGGCAGCTTGTCGGGCGCGTAGTTGCACCACTTGTACGTTTTGCCCTTGTACGTATCGTTATTGTCGCCAAAGCAGGTATAGCCGTTGACCGCAGGCTTACTTTGCACGATGCCGCGGAACTTGACCGTCACCTTCCCCGCTTTTTCGGGATAGATGCGCACGAGGTTGTAGCCCCAGCGCTGCGGAGCCCAGTAAGAAGGCGAAATGTAGTGCCCATCGGCCATCTTGTTCAGCATGGTCACGCGCGGGTGCCTGCGGTAATTGTCGCCCCAGCCCGAGGCATCACGGCGGGTCGTAAACTCGTAGTCGCCCCAAGACTTCTTGTACAAGGTCTTCTTCGCGGGAGCGTACTCCAGCGTCGCGTTCTTCATCGCAAACTTGCCGAACTGCTGGTTCAGGCTGTCGAGCGTCCAGCCGTACACCATCATCATCGCGGTAAACGGCGTCTGCTCCATGCGGCCGTCTTCCCCGTCTCGGATAGATTCCATCCAGATGCGGTTCACTTCCTTTGCCCCCTTGTTGCCACCGCCGAATTCCTCCTTGAGGTGTTCCAGGAATTGCCAGTTGCAGTAGCGGTCGCGCGTAGAACCGTAATACAGGTACGGGAAGTTGATGAGGTATTCCGCGCAGTGGGCATCATTCGGGTTGTACTGGTGGGCCATCCAGTTGGCATGGCATTCGGCCATCCAGCCCGTGTGGCTGTTGTTGCCCATCCAGCCCGCGACGCCCTGCAGACCGTGCGCAAACTCGTGGGACGTGCCCCAGTAATCTTTTAGCGAGCCCACGCCAATCCACATGCCGGGGCCGTATTCGTTGTTGAGTCCCTTCACGTAGTCCTGGCCGCCGTACAGCGCCGCCATCACGGAATTGTCAAATACGTAGATGTTGCTCTTCAGCTTTGTGTCGGGGCTCTTGGGGAACGGAAGCATCCAGCCCAGTGAATCGATATAGAACGAGAAAACGTTCTCGAGCGACTGCAATACGCCCTGCGCATCTGAATTCGGGATGGAGACGTTGTTCGCCTGACCATCATCGGTCTTGGGTTTCTTGCAGACCTCGAAATGTTCCGATTCTGCAATGAGCGTAAAACCATTGCTTGCGCACTGGTTTACCCATTCAATAGCAAAGGCGTTCGAACCCATCGCCGCCAAGGCTAGCCCAACCAACATCCTGTCGAATTTCATAATACACTCCAAAAACCGGCACACCCATACCGGCTATAAGGAATATACCCTTTTTTAAGCGAAAAAGGAAGGGCTTAGTTGCGCCCGATCTTCTTGAAGTTCGGCAAAAGCTTTATGCAGGCCGTATCCTTGGGAGGCATGCGGTAAAGCGTGAGTTCCTTGTCGAAAAGGCCCTTGGTATTGGAGTGGACGCTCCATTTGGAGCCCGCGGGGCAGTTTTCGAGCGGGACCTTGGACGTCGCGGTAAAGCGGGTCGAAGAAATCTTGTAGTCGAAATAGTCCGAGGAGGCCGAATCGGGCAGCTGCAGCGCCTTGGCGTTACCGAGCACCTTGGCCTTGCCGAAGTAAGCCTTTTGTGCATCGATATAGGCGACGGTATGCTGGTGCAGGTCATCCAAGGCGGAATCGATGGAGGCCAGCTTGGCGCTCTCGTGACAGCTGCGGACAGCGGTTATGGAAACGATGACGGCGATGATGACGGCAAACGGGATGGCGAGCTTTTTGAGCGGGATGTTCCCTACCCTGTCGAGGATTTCGCGGAGGTTGGCCCCGGCTCCTTCAACGACTTCTCCGGACTGCCACTTGAGCAGCTTGAAGGCGACGAGCACGTGGATGAACTGGCGCGGGAAAACGAGCCCCACGAGCGCCACGACCAAAAAGACAATGGCGATGATCAGGAATACGGTGAGCGCGGAATCTGCGGTAGGCATCAGCGCCTGGGCTTCCTTGAGGAGGCCGAGGAGTTTCTTGTCTTCGGCAAAGTTCTGAGCGGCAAACTGTCCCGTGAAGTTGTTGTAACGCGTGAGACCGAGCGAAAGGCCTTCTTTTGCCATGGTCAGCACGGCAGAAAGGAGGCGTTCCAGGAACAGGAAAACCATGCCCATGACAGCAAGAAGCGAGGCGATAAGACGCGCGGTACGTACCGGAGTCAGTCCCAGATTTTTTTGCTCATTCCCCATAGGCTCTCTCTCCCGTCTGTAGGTGCGTTGCACCGTTCTTCGTTTAATTACTTAACGCCTGCCAGTTCCTTCGCGAGCTTCTTTGCGGTCGTAAAGTCCGCCTTGCCCGTACCGAGCTTCGGCACCTTCTCCACCGCAAAGGCGGCAGCCGGGAGCATGATCGGCGGGAAGCCGCTGGCACGCAGTTCCGAGAGCACGTCCTTCGGGTCTTTTTCGCCCTGGTACAGGAGCACAATCTTTTCGCCCTTCGCGGAATCGGGAATCGAAGTCACCACGTAGTCGCAGCCTTCGAGCACCGGCGTATCCTGGATCTTCTTTTCCACTGCACCGAGGCTCACCATTTCGCCACCGAGCTTCGCAAAGCGGCTGTAGCGGTCCACAATCGTGAGGAAGCCGTCTTCGTCGAGGAAGCCCTTGTCGCCCGTGCGGTAGTAGCGCTTGCCGTTGATTTCCACGATGACGCTCTTGGTACGGTCTTCGTCCTTGAGGTAGCCGACCATCACCTGGCAACCGCCGATGAGGATCATGCCCGCCTCGCCCGTCGGCAAAGGTTCGTTCGTCTCGGGGTCGACAATCAGGAACTGCGAGCCCGGGAGCGCCATGCCCACGGTACCCGGCTTGTTGTTCACCTGCATGGTCATGTAGTCGCTGTGCAGGTTGTTCTCGGTGTTGATGGAAGCCACCGGAGCGGTTTCGGTACAGCCGTAGCCTTCGTAGATTTCCTTGCCGAACTTGAGGCGGAATGCGGTCGCAAGTTCCGGACGCAGGGCTTCGGCACCGGCGATAATCAGGCGCACGTACTTGAGCGCCATCGGGTGCACGTAACGGCTAATCGTAAACGCACGCAAGAACGTCGGGGTCGCGACAAACGCCGTGACGCGGAATTCCGCACACACGCGGGCCATCGTCTTCACGTCGGTCGGGTCGGCCACCGTCACGATCGGGCAGCCCTCGGTGAGGTTCAGGAGCGTCGTCACCGTGAGGCCGAAGCTGTGGAACAGCGGGAGTTCCGAGAGCATCACGTCGGCGCGGGTCACGTTAAAGATACAGGCGAGCTGCTGGATGTTGCCCATGAGGTTCCTGTGGCTGAGCATCACGCCCTTCGGTGTACCTTCGGAGCCCGAGCTGAACATGATGGCCGCGATATCATCGAGCTTCACGCGCTTGCGGAAGCAGAGCTTGATAAGCCAGCACGGAGCAAACATGCAGAAGACAAGGTACGAAGCGATTTTCGCCTTCGGGATGACCTTCATGAAGTCTTCGGCGTAGAAGATGCGAAGGTTCTCGCTTTCAATCTTGGAATAGTCGTTGCCGCGGCCCTTGAGCTTTTCGATGAACATGCGGCTCGTGATGACGGATTTTACGTCGGCACGGGCGGCGCAGTACTTCACGTTGTCCACGGACGAGGTGTAGTTCAGGTTCACGTTCGTCTTGCCCAACAGCCAGAGAGCGAGGTTCACGATGACGCCTGCCGGAGAAGGCGGGAGCATGATTCCCACGTTCTTCTCGTCGCTCCCGAGAATCTTCTTAAGGTGCCTGCTGAACGCGATAACGGCACCCATCAGCTTGTAGCCGGAGAAGTGGCCTCCGTCGGGGTTATAAATAGCCGGGCCGTTCTTCACGAACTTCTTGTACGTGCGGATCCAGCTGTCGCCAACGGGCTTCACGAACGAAACGGCGTAGTTCCAGGCGTCAATGGAAATCTTGCGGATAATCGTACGGACATCGTTGGCGGGCGTCGTTGCCGGGATGGCCTCGCCAAAGGCGACCGTCACGGCACGTTCGGCAGAAGCGCCGTACATGTTGGAGCCGCTATAGCTGAAGTTGGAACCCCAGAGGCCCTGCGTGTAGAAGGGCACGACCACGGCGTCGGTACCTTCGACAGCCTTGGAATAGTCAATGCTGAACGGTTCCACGTGCGGAGAGCGGGACACCTCCCCTGTCGGGAAAATCGCGACCGCGTGTCCGCCGAGCAGCTGCTGGTGGATGCGTTCCATCGCATCTTCGGGGTGGCGGTTGTCGATACGGATGATACCCAGGCGCTTAAGAATGGCGCGGAGGTACCACTTTTCGAAGTGGTCCTTGTTACTGGCTATGCACAGCGGACGCGGGCAGGCCATCTGGACCATGGCCCAGTCGATAAAGCTGTGGTGGTTGCCGACCAGCAGCACCGGCCCGTCGTTGGGGATGTTGCCCACGTTGAGCACGCGAATCTTGTAACGGCTAAAGACGAGGCGCAAGAGCGAGCGGACGAGCGCCTGCGGAAGGTTCAAAATAGACCAGTAGAACACGCCAATGGAAATAACGGCAAGCCCGATGAAGTAGAACTTGGGCTGCAGCGACGTGTAGCGGACCAGCGAAGAGTAGATGAACAGGAACACCACGAGCACCAACGCCTGGATCATGTTGGCAAGCGCGATGACCCAGCCGGAATTGTTGGGGCGCGTGTTGTACTGCAAAAGGGCATTCACGGGCACGAGGAACATGCCACCGAAGATACCGATGGCCGAGTAAAGGACTGCGAGGGCGACCGGATGGACCAGGACGGGAATCAGGAACATGCACAAGGAAGCTCCGATCATGCCGAGCGGAACGAAACCCGTCTCGATGAAGTCCTTGGAGTTGTGTGCCGCAATAATGGAACCCACCATGAGGCCCGCGAACGCGAACGCGAGGTAGTTCTGCAGCATGTTGACGGACTGGGAACCCGAAACGTCCTGGAATACGAGCGCGAACACCTGGGCCATGGCCCAGAACATCGAAAGCGCGATAATGGAGGCGCGCAGGGTGCGGTGACGCCAGCCAAAGCTAAGGCGGCGGCGGGCCACGGAGAACTTGATGTTCTTGTCTTCGTAGCGGACCTTGGGAATAAGGAAGCTTGCCACAGTGCCGAGTACGCTCACGCCCGTCAAAATCCACGGGATGACGACGGACTTTTCGATGATGAGGCCGACCGCCTCGTAGCGGACGACGGCGCTAAGATCGATGAGGTTCACGCCCACGATGGCGAGCCAGCCTGCCGTAATGATACCGACGAGGGAGAAAATCTGGAGGAAGGCGTTGGCGTAGCTCAGGTGATGGACACCGAACATCTCGCGCACAATCGCGTACTTGGCGGCACTATGGATGGCAAAGCCGCAGCTGAGGCCAATCGAGAGCCAGAAGGCGATGCGCGGGAAATGACACGTGACAAGCACGGCCTGCGCAATCACGAAAGCCGTCATGAGCAGGGAGGACCAGGCGAGAATCTTGTTCTTGGAGAACCGGTTGGTGAAGAACCCGGCGGGCCAGATCATCAAGACGTAGGGCGCGATGAAGAATATCTGGAGCATGAAGGTCTGCCAGGTCTGGCCGGTTTCGGCTCCGGAGAAGGACCCCGACAGGATTTTCTGGGCGTAAACGAACACACCCATCTGAACGAAAGTCGTCGCAAGAATAGAAAGGAAATATCGGACAGCGCCTTTAACTTTCCACATTATTGTTCCCTTATTTAACCTGCCGCATTACAAGCTGCAGAAACTAAAATTATGGATGCAAATTTAGAAATAACAGCACTAGCGTGCAGGGCGCATCAACCGTTCTAGCTCGTCCACGCTCTTGGGAATGGACGCCGAAATGTTACGGGAACCTGTCTTGGTAATGAGGAGGTCGTCCTCGATGCGGATGCCGATTTTTGCAGAAAGGCGTTTTCCGTTAAAAATTCCCGAAAATTCGCCGTACAGCCCGGGCTCGCACGAGATGAGCATCCCCGGACGGAGTACGGTATCGAGCGAACGCGAGCCCGGGTTGCCCTCGTGGATCTGTTCACCGATGAAGTGGCTTACGCCGTGCGGGCGCTTGTCGTAGAGCAGTTTGAACTTGCCCGAATGGGCACGTACCAGGCGGGTGTCGAGCGCCTCCATTATATAGTCCCACGGGATGGTCCCGATTTGCTTGAGCGAGACACCCGGCTTCACGGACTTGCGGTATTCCTCCCCCGCATCGAGCACGATGTTGTACAATAGCGCCTGGAGCGGGTTGAACTTGCCGTTCACGGGCACAGAGCGCGAGATGTCGCTGTGGAGCGTGCCGATGCGGACTCCGAAATCGAGCAGCACGAGTTCGCCCTGGCGCAGGGGCTCGTCGTTCTTTACATAGTGCAGGCAGCAGGCGTTGCTTCCACCGGCGCAGATGGTCGGGAACGCAAGGTCGCCGTCACCGCGGCGGCGCATGCCGTAGTCCAGGAACTGCGCCAGGTCGCGCTCCGTCTTGAACCCGCGCATGCCGGCCAGCATATCGCGGAAGGCAAGCTCGGTAGCCTTCTGGGCGGCGCAAGCCTCCTTTACGCGGTAGTCTTCCAGTACAAGTCTGTCCTCGAAATGCTGTTTTTCGCAGCTCTTCACCGAGAGGCCGAACGGGCGGATCTTCTTTTGCAGGGCGTCCTTGAGCCTGCGGTTGTGGTCGCCCTTCACCGATTCAAAGAAGTAGGCGTAGGCATGTTTAGGCATGGATTTCTTTGCCGCGTTGCGGCGGGCCAGCGACTCCACGTAGTCCCACAGCTTGCTCACGGGGCGCACGTCGGCAATCCCCGTAATCCTTGACACCTCGTCGCTCCCTTCCACGTAGCCTATACGGAGGCCCACCCAGAATTCCTTGAACGGGTCCTTCGCGGGCACAAAGAGCGTCTCCTTCGCGGTAGACGGATCGAGCACAAGGTAGCAGCCGGCCTGGTTCACGCCCGTCAGGTACAAGAAGGCGGGTTCCTGGACCATCTTTGTCCAAGTTTGTACGAAGGGTTCCTCGCACCCAGGTTCGACCTGCATCCCGGCGAAAACGCAGAACGAGTCGAGCTTCTGCATAAGTTCACGGCGTCTTTTCGCATAAATTTTCTTCGAATCGGCGTATTTCGACGCGATAAATACCTGAGAATAGGCCTGAAAATTGTTTTTTTGCTTTTGCATCGGGATTTTTTACCTTTTTTTTCTTTTTTTTGGAAATAACTATATATATTTTAGCCATCAAAGATTAGAATGGAGTCCAAATAATGTCTCTTTTAAAGAACTGGAAGCTTATCCTCGCATCCCTTTCCTTCGCCCTTTTCACCGCTTGCGCCGGCTCTTCGGGTGGCAGTGACGATTATTCTTCCGACGACGGTACGGAATATTCTGGCGGCGGTTCCAAGAGCTCTGCGCCCAAGGAACACATCGACGAAGACAAGTTGAAGAAGACCGAAAAGGAAGCTATGGATATCACTGAAGAAAACCACAAGCTCCGCAAGGAAATCTTCGACGCGAAGAACAAGCTCGGCATCCCGGTTGACCGTCCGACGGACGACGCTCCGGCTGCAGCTGCCGAATAATCTAATGAATGAGTGAATTAACTCGTTATTCCATATCTGACAACCTGAAGCGGATTGTTTCGGGTGAACGCGAAACGGTTTTCCGGCTATTGGAGAGCCGTTTTTGCGTTGAGATACAGACCCGCCTGCCGGGCCTGTCTATCAAGCCGCTCAAGGGCGCCGACATCGAAGGCGTCCTTTCGGTGCTCGACCAGCTCAAGATGGCCGCACGCAACGGCGAGGTCCTCACGGCCACCGACGTGTCGCGCCTGCTGGGGCCCGAGGTGCGCGACCTGGACGTCGCCATCCCCGACACCCCGGTGTTCCGCAACCGCTTTGGCGTTGCCGTTACTGCCAAGACGGCAGCCCAGGCCGAACTGGTGAAGGCGGTCGAGAAGAACGACGTGATATTTGCGAAGGGCCCCGCCGGTACAGGCAAGACCTTCCTCGCGGTGACGCTCGCCGTAGCAAGCCTCGAACGCCACGAGGCCGAACGCATCTGCCTGGTCCGCCCGGCGGTGGAAGCCGGCGAATCCCTCGGCTTTTTGCCCGGCGACCTCAAGGAAAAGATCGCCCCGTACCTGCGCCCCATCCACGACAGCCTCTCCGAACTCCTGCCCGCCGAAAAGCTCCGCCGCTACGAGGAGACCGGAGCCATCGAGGTGGCTCCCCTCGCCTACATGCGCGGCCGCACCCTCAAGCGCGCGTTTATAATATTGGACGAGGCCCAGAATACCACGATTGCCCAGATGAAGATGTTCCTCACGCGTCTCGGGCCGCACAGTAAAGCTATCATTACAGGTGATACGAGCCAGGTGGACCTCGCCAAGGGGCAGACATCGGGCCTGGAACACGCCATGAAAATCTTGAAGGGGATTCGCGGAATAGCCCAGGTGGAATTCACCGCCACCGACGTCCTCCGCCACCATCTCGTAAAGGATATCTTGCTCGCCTACGCACAGAAGGACAAGAAAAAATGAAGAAGAAGCAGAAGAAGATACACCTCTTTATCGGCTGGCTCATCGTTGCGGCCATAGCGATTGCGCTGTTCCCCGACAAGAACATCGCCCTGCAGGCCGACCACCCGCACCTCGGGCAGTTGAGTACCCGCACGATCATCTCGCCTATCAACTTCGACATTCCCAAGTCCAAGCAGGAAATCGAGGCCGAACGTGCCCGCGCCGCCGAGAAGGTGAGCGCCATCTTCGAGTACAACTCCGACGAGACGAACCGCATTAGCGACGACCTCAAGCAGTACCTCAACAAGCTGGGCCAGTACGGCGCGCTCCAGTCGCAGATTAGCGGTGCCTACCAGTCCGACGACGTGGACAGCTCCGTGCAGCGCAAGGTGACGCAGGCCTCTCGCCTTTACGAAGTGCTCAAGCAGCGCCTCTCCATTACGGCCATCAAGCCGCTCAGCTACAATTCCCGTGCCCGCGACTCGGTGTTCGCCGCCTTTACCCGCATGCTCGAGAAGGGCATCTCCAACACGCTCGTCGCCAAGACCGAAACCGAAGTCCAGCTGTTCATCAACAACTACAACATCCAGAACGTCAAGTCGCTCATCTACAACAAGCCGACGGTCTCTATCATCAAGAACAACGAAGAGAATACGCTCGAGGCTAGCGAAATCCAGCCGTTGCAGCGCCGTATTGACGAGGCGTTCAGCCAGCTGCAGAGCGCCTTCCCCACCGAGCAGGCCTTGCAGAGTGCCTTCTACGAAGTCCTTTACGTGTTTGCTCTCCCGAACGTTTTCTACCTCGAAAAGGAGACCGAGTCGCGCAAGCAGGACGCTCGCAACAAGGTTACGCTTATCAAGGGCATGGTGCCGCGCGGCATGGAAATCGTGACGCAGGGAGCCCCGGTGACCAAGGACATCCTCGAGAAGATCGAGGCCCTGCAGCAGGCCCAGCAGAAGGAAGAGAACTCCCGCACGCTCACGGCCCCCTTCGGCCAGGCGCTCGTGTTCTTCGTCATCATCTCCATCCTGTTCCTTTTCTTCATGTTCTCGCAGGCGACCAAGAGCCTCAAGACGGCCCGCCAGCTGTGGAGCCTTGTCGCGCTCGCCGGCCTGCAGCTGATTGCCTACTGGGGCATGCACTACTTCACGGGCTACATCAGCAAGGCCGAGGGAACCTTGATTCCCGAAGCCATCGACATGATGTGGATCTACCCGTTCGCGTTGGTGCCCGTCATCGCGACAGTGCTTTACGACCACCGCTTCGGCATCGCGTTCTCCGTATTCTCGTCGGTGATTTTCGGCGTGCTGAACGGCTACGACCTCGCCGCCACGGTGATGGTCCTAGGCGTCACGCTCCTGTTGACCCAGCCGCTGGTACGCATGCGCTACAGGGTGCAGTTCGTGTGGAGCATCTTCGCCGGAATCGCGGCCCTCGCCGCCGCCACCTGTATTATGTTCCTGCTGCGTAACCGCATGGGCCTCGAGCCGTTCTACATGACCATGATTGCGGGCAGCATCAACATCGTCGCCTGCACCGCGCTCGCTTCCGTGCTGTTCATCCACCTCGTGGAACGCATCTTCGGCATCACGACGGTGCTCACGCTCATGGAAATGTCCGACTTCAACCGCCCGGCGCTCAAGAGAATCTCGGAACTCGCTCCGGGTACGTTCCACCACAGCATCCAGGTGTCGAACCTCGCCGAGAAAGTGGCAGACAGCATCGGTGCGAACTCGCTATTGGTGCGCGTGATGGCGCTGTACCACGACATCGGCAAGACGATGCGTCCGGAATATTTTACCGAGAACCAGAAGCAGGGCGTGAACCCGCACAACAACCTCGACCCGCTCCAGTCCGCCAAGATTATTGTCGGGCACGTGGAACAGGGTGCGGCGCTCGCCAAGGACTACAAGATTCCCGAAGTGG
>JAGAAW010000164.1 GCA_017615055.1 Fibrobacter sp. | reverse complement strand
GAAATCTTCCCGCGCATCAAGAAGAAGTTCCAGGCCCGTGGCCGCAAGAAGCAGAGCGGTGAATTGTTGCTGGTGGACCAGAGCCCGATTTCGGGTACGCCTCGCAGCACGCCCGCGAGTTTCACGGGCGTACTTGACGACATCCGTAGGCTGTTCGCCAAGTTGCCGCAGGCCAAGTTGAAGGGCTTCGATTACGGGCGGTTCAGTTACAACTTGGCCCGTGGCCGCTGCGAGGCCTGCGAGGGCCGCGGAGCAGTCGCCATCGAGATGCACTTCCTCTCCGACGTGTGGGAAGTCTGCGACGTTTGTGGTGGCAAGCGTTACAACCAGGAGACGCTCACCGTCACCTTCAAAGGCAAGAACATCGCCGATGTGCTCGACATGCGTGTCGCCGAAGCCTGCGAGTTCTTCAAGGACCAGCCGAAAATTTTGCCGAAACTGGAATGCCTGCGCGACGTGGGCCTCCCGTACGTAAAGCTTGGCCAGTCCGTCACCACGCTCAGTGGCGGCGAATCCCAGCGCCTCAAGCTGGCGGCGGAACTTGCCCGCAAGCCCGCCCAAGAGATGGTCTACCTGCTTGACGAACCGACTACAGGGCTCCACCTCAAGGATATCCAGATCCTCTGGAACATGTTGCGCAAGCTTTCGGCCCGTGGCGATACCGTCATCGTCATCGAACACCACCCCGATATCATCCGCCTGGCCGACTGGAAGGTGGAATTGGGCCCCGTGGGTGGCGAAAAGGGCGGATATTTGCTTAATATGGGCAAAAATGACCTGTAATCACGGACAAAGTCGTTAGTAAGTATTATCTTTATGTAACGAACTGGTGGCCGGACTTGTCCGGTGCCTATAGTTTTTTTAACAGGAGATGTTATGTCTTTTGCCCGTTTGCTACCGCTGTTGCTGTTGGTCCCGGCAATCTCGTTCGCCGATGCCGACAAGAATTTCAAGGTTGCACCGAATCAGTTCTCGACCGGAAGTGTGGTCGAACCTATCGTCAACATGGCTGTTGAGGCCAAGGGTGTCGGGATGGTTTCGCAGAAGCCGGTTTTCCCGCTCAAGAGCAATAACCTCTACTGGCGTCACAAGAAGGGTCCTAAGGAATACCAGTGGGTTCAGGGCCAGCTGAATTTCACGAACTTCAAGAAACTCCATGCGTTTAGCCTCGATGAGGCTCACTTGAACTCCTTTGAAGTGGCACAGATGCGTTTCTACGCCACCCAGAATAAAAAGGCATTCCAGGACGAAGACGATCTTTACTTCGACAAGTACTTCATTTACTCTCCGCGTGTTCCCAAGCTCTTCTTTATCAAGAACGGCAAGTGGCAGGTTTTGAACGAGACTGAACTGCCGGGTGTAGTTGTCATCAAGAGTGAACACAAGAATATCTATGCTGCATTTGAGGATGCCCCGACCAAGAAGCTCCCCAAGGCAATTTACCCCCTGAAGCCGGATACCTACGTATTCCAGTTCTCTGCTCCCAATTCGCTTCCTGTGGCCGATATCGGTGTGGTCAAGCCAGGTGAGGTGCTTGTGATGAAGCCTCAACTCGTGGCTCTTGATGTGGATGCTGCCAAGGCTCCGGACCTCTCTGTCGGTATTTCTGACGTGAAGAAGACCAAGAACCTTGAAGAAACCGAAATTCTGTTTGACCAGTTTATCGCCGAACTGCAGAAGGTGGTCGACCTTGCTGATACGAACGAGTTCGTGAAGAAGTACCCGAAGATGAAGTCTGCTGAATCCGTGGGCCTCTACTCTGGCGAACCGACGTACGAAACCTATAGGTCCAGCTACGAAGGTACCCGCATGAAAGCCAAGTCCGACTGGCTGAATTCCAACATGAAGGGTGTTCCTGAGCTTAATGCTGCATTCAAGAAGAAACTCGATAGCCTCCAGGCGCTCCCGCTGCGTGGTTCCATGGCCCCCACGTCGTTCGAGCCGGTGCGTGACAAGATTGTTGAGGGGGAGGACTCCTCCGCTGCTGAAATCAAGGCCGTCAAGTTCAAGTTCGGCCGCGATCATGAACGTTTCGATGTGGCATGGGAAGGTACCGCAAAGGGTATGTCTGCCGCGGAACTCTATGCATTGTTCAACGAGCATGCAAGCGAAGTTTCCGTCTTTATTACCATCAAGCAAAACAAGCCCGTGTGGATTCGTAAAGATGGCGTTATTACTGGCCGTCACCACTACCGCTACACCCGCATCGAGTTTGAATACCAGGGCAAGAACATGGTTGGTCTGGGCGACTTCTCGCTCCCCGGCTATATTGTCGACGAACCGGAGGTGCAGGAATGGCTGAACCAGTACGACGCTGACGATATTGCTCTCCAGCAGGGTGCCGCTGCCGAGGCTAAGGCCAAGGCTGTTGCTGCTAAGCAGGCTGCGAAGAACGATACCGTTTACGCGAAGGATGCCTACATGCCGGAATTCACCAAGATGAGCATTCCGCGCATTATCCGCGACAATACGTATGGAGCCGTAGCTCTCATTGACTCGGGCATGTTCCGTTACCGTGGTAGCGTTGTCCGTCTGTCTCCGTTCGCCATCATGACGACCGAGATGACACAGAAGCTCTTTGACCAGACAATGCTCCGCCAGCAGGATTCTACCAAGCGCATCAAGGACCGTTCCACGTTCAAGAACCCCTCCAAGCCGGTCCACAACATTACGTGGGATGATGCCCGTGCTGCCTGTAAGCTCTTGGGCGGAGACCTGCCGACCGAAGCCCAGTGGGAATTTGCCGGCCGTGCCGACAATAACGAAGGTGCCCTCTGGACAATTGACGAAACTGCCGATGTGGGCGACTACGCCATCTATCGCGACAACTCCTACAAGATGGGCAAGAATAGCCAGGCCTACGGCCCGCAGATGGCTGCATCCAAGAAGCCGAATGCCTGGGGTATCTACGATATGTCCGGTAACGTTGCCGAATGGACCCGCGACAAGTACTTCATGTTCTCGTTCTGGGTAGAATCCTCTAACCCGACCGGTGCCATGATGGGCTATTCCAAGGTGTTCAAGGGCGGTTCCTGGAAGGACGGCGAATCTGCGCTCAACCTCACGAAGAGCGATGACGAAGACCCGAGGTACTGGTCCGATGCAATCGGATTCCGCTGCGTGTTCCCGCGCAAGCTGTTCGAGGGCCGTTAATGCCTGAAAACACATCTGCTTCCGCAGTGGAAGAACTGAAAAGCGATAAACGTTTCAAGTTCTTCCGGCGGTTTATTTCTGCCCCGTACCTGCTGGCGTTGCTTGGGCTGTTGTTGCCCCTGATGAATGTTTCTTGCGCCGAGAAGGTGATTGCCGAGCCTTCGTTCTACGAGATTGCGACAGGTGTAGACCTGCGTGAAGCATTGCAGGAACCAGCCAAGGGATACCTCCTGAAGATGGAGAAGGATAACCCGAAGGCGCTCGACAGGTTCCGTACTTCGATGCCTAATTTCCCGAAGCTGCAGCCGATGCCGGTCTTGTTCGGGATTGTTGCCGCACTCGTGCTTGCGGCGGTGTTTGCGTGGTTCACTCCGCTCGGGTCGCTTACCCTCGGGATACTTGCTATGTGTGCCCTGTGGGCGTTGCTTGCGCAAATGGGCGAGATATGCGCGAACATCGGAATGCAGGTATTGCAGGCTGAACCCGGCCATGGCATCTATGCGGCTTCCGTGCTGATTCTTATCGGGACGGCGATGAACCTCGCTGCGATAATCCGTCCGATTGTCGTAGAGGTGAAGGCGAAACGCACTACAAAGAAGTGAAACTAGGGAAGGCTCCGCCCTCCCTAAGACCCTCCTGACACTTAATAATCCGCTCCACTCAAGTTGTGACTTGTGGCTTGAGCGGATTATTTGCGTGGGCGCCTGTCGGTGCGAAAAGACTAGGGAAGGCTCTGTGCAGATTTGCAAAAAGAAAACCGCGAGCGTGTTGCCCGCGGTTTTAAACTTTCTCTCGCTTATTACACGTTGAACAGGAAGTACATGATGTCGCCATCCTGTACCAGGTAGTCCTTGCCTTCGGTGCGGACGAGGCCTGCTTCCTTGGCGGCGTTCCAGCTGCCGTGCTTCAGGAAGTCTGCGTAGCTCAATGTCTCTGCGCGGATGAAGCCGCGTTCGAAGTCCGTGTGGATGACGCCTGCGCACTGTGGGGCCTTGTAACCCGCGTGGAACGTCCAGGCACGGCATTCCTTTTCGCCGGCGGTAAAGAACGTGCGGAGTCCGAGGATCTCGTAGCCCTTGCGCACCACGGCATCGAGGCCCGATTCCTTCATGCCGAGTTCCTTGAGGAATTCAATCTTGTCGGCGGGTTCCATCGCGGAGAGCTCTTCCTCGATCTTGCCACTGATCACGATGACTTCGTGGCCGTTCTTTGCGGCGTAATCCTTGAGCTGGTCCACATAGGCGTTGCCGGTGAGGATGTCGTCTTCCTTCACGTTCGCACAGTAGAACAGCGGCTTTGCGGTAAGGAGGCCCAAGTCCTTGACGATGCCTTCCATCTCTTCGCTGTCATGCATCACGGTGCGGGCGGCCTTGCCCTCTTCCATGGTCTTCTTCAAAAGTTCGCAGGCGGCGAGGCGTGCCTTCGCTTCGGCGTTACCGGTGCGTGCGCTCTTCGCTTCGGTAGAAAGGCGCTTCTCGACCGTGTCGAGGTCCTTCAGGATAAGCTCGGTTTCGATGACTTCCACGTCGCGAACCGGGTCCACGGAGCCGCTCACGTGCACGATGTTCTCGTCGTCGAAGCAGCGGATGACTTCCATGATGGCTTCGCATTCACGGATGTGGGTAAGGAACTGGTTGCCGAGGCCTTCGCCTTGGGCTGCACCCTTCACAAGGCCTGCGATGTCCACGAATTCCGTAACGGCGGGGACGATGGATTTCGGATTGTAGACTTTCACGAGTTCGTCGAGGCGGCTGTCCGGGACGCTCACCATGCCCACGTTCGGCTCGATGGTGCAGAACGGGTAGTTCGCGGCTTCGGCACCGGCGTTGGTGATGGCGTTAAAGATGGTCGACTTGCCTACGTTCGGGAGGCCTACGATACCGCATTTGAAACCCATGATAATCTCCTATGGCACGGGGCGTGCCCGAGCCTACTGTTTTCGGCGGTAAAGTTAGTAATTTAGTGGGGCGTCCGGTGTGTTGTAAATCTTTATTATCGTAGTTCCGCGTGAATTACGGAAACGCGCTTCCTTTACATTTTGTAAACGGGTTGTTTTTTGCCTTGTGCCCAATAGGGGGTAAAAGAACGTAATTTATGGGCGTGGAGTGGTGAACCTGGGTTATGTTTGGGGCAAAAGGAGTTCTGTTTTTATGGCGATGAGGCCTGCCCATACATTCGCGTTCTGTACAGCCTTTGCGCTGCTGTCCGTGAGTAGCGTTTACGCCCAGGACAAGAATCTCCATATTTATTTGGCTTTTGGGCAATCGAATATGTCTGGCCAGGCGACTGTTACCGATGCAGACCGCATCCCGGACCAGAGATTCCTTGTATTGCGTGCAGCGAACCATTCGAATCAGAAGGTGGGCGAGTTCTACCCGGCGGCACCCCCGATGGGCCATAGCGCGTCCAAGGTGGGCATAGCCGATATCTTCGGCCGTACGATGGTTGCAAATTTGCCCGATAGCATTACCGTGGCCGTTGCAAACATCGCCATTGGCGGGCAGAGCATAGACCTTTTCGACAAGGACCGCAATACTGCCTACGTGCAGAACGCGAAAGCCAAGAACGATACCTGGTGGATCCAGTACCTGAACGAGTACGGTGGCGATGTCTACAAGCGCATTATCGAGATGGGCGAGATTGCGAAGCAGAAGGGTGTCATCAAGGGGCTCCTTTTCCACCAGGGCGAAGCGGATTACCAGATGAGTGACTGGCCCAGCCGCGTGAAGAAAGTTTATGACGATATTATTGCCGATTTGGGATTAGATCCAACTAAGGTGCCTTTTCTTGTGGGGGAATTGGCGACCACCGCTGCCGGTGGAGATCTGGGTTGGCGAAATACGGCAGTCGCTGAGGTTGCGGATCTAATCCCAAACGGCCACCTTATATCTGCGGAAGGCTGCCCTGCCCTGAAGGAACCGAACTACACGCTGCACTTTACGCGTGAGGGTTACGAGACCTTCGGCAAGCGCTATGCCGAAAAGATGCTGGAACTCCTGAATGCGGCGGAGCCCGCCCCCGATACGGTGTTGGCGGACTCCGTCGTCTCTGATTCTGTGGTCGCCGATTCGGGTTTGGTCACGCAGGATTCCTTGCCAATCGATCCCATAATCGACGCTATCCCGGTGGTGCGTTCGGGCACCGTTCAGCCCCGCGGGCCACGCCTTGTGTTCGACCGCAAAAAGCAGAAGGTCTACCTCCGTGTGGAAAAGGCCGGTGCAGTGCGGATGTACGAGGTTACGGGCAGCCGCTAGGCGAAAAGCTTCTTGTGAATGGGGTAGGCTCATGCCTGCCTAAGAAGAAAACCACCGGTTATGCCGGTGGTTTTTCTCTATTCGTATGGCAGATTTTTGCCGAAAAATTTTTATTTAAAATCGTCAGGGTTTACGCCATAGATACGCACGTTGTCGAGCCAGATTTCGGTGCCGTTGTAGGCAAAGACCGTAAAGTGCGTAATCTTGTCGCGAATGATGTCCCAGCCGTGGTAATCGCGAATTGTATAGCTGAAGTCTTCGGGGCGCAACGACAGGCGTTCCCAACTGCTCTTTGCCGTGCCCTTGTACGATGCCTTGTAGTTCAGTTCGGTATCGAGGTTCTCGAGGATAATCTCGTAGTCGCCGTCACCACGGAGCCATACGACAATCGAGTCCATGCGGCCCCAGTCGTGGGTCTTGCTGGCGATGCGTGTACCGATGACCATGTAGTCAGGGTAGTCTGCGGTATATTCGAGATGCATCACGGATCCGGAACGGCCCTTGGTATCGCTCTGCAGCATGGTGGTCGTGTTCAGGGTCGTGACGGTCACCGAGTCGGTGAGGGTGTCGACGGCGTGGAGTTGCACGTACCAGTTGTGCTTGCTGAGCGGTGCGGGCAGGTCGTTGTATATGGACTTGCTGTCGAAATTGAAGATTTCTACGGAGTTGAGTGCATACCAGACGGAATCGCTGACGGATTCCCACACATCTGCCTGCTGTTGCTGCTTGGCATACGGGTCGCCCCATTCGAGCGTCCACTTGGCGGAGGTATCCTTCTCGTTTTCGATACGTACGAGGATGGATGCGTTCTGGCGGGTGGAATCCCACAGGTCAATCTGCATCGGGACTTCGTTGCCGTCCTTGTCGAGCAGGTGCACGTCGGACCCGTCGCCCTTTGCGCTTGCAAAGTCGAAATTGTTGGAATCGAGTCTGAGGGTTACCACGGCGGGCACGACCAGCGGGCGCATCCAGTCTGAAATCAGGCTATCCGCGTATACGGACTTGGACTGCTTGTTGATGGTCTCGCCCGGAGCGAGGATGTGGCCCAGGTCGAGCGTATCCTTTGCCGGAATCTCGACGGTAGTTTCCGCAATCGTATCTTGCGTCTGCACGTTCCAGGAGACAATCGAGAGCTTGCCCGAGGGGAGGCCCTCGATGAGGAAGTTCCCGAGCGTGTCGGTCTTGACGACCCTGCCGACTCCCGGCACATGGACCCAGGCGTGTTCCGCTTCCTGGGGTACGGAGACCGCACCCTTTACGGCGCCCCTGGCGGCAAGCCGGGCATTCCTGATGGCAAATTCCTTGGTTTCCTTGCTCAGTGTGTACTGGAAGGCTATGGCGGAATCGCCCTTCTCGATTTCGATGGTGAACGTGCCTTCGAGGTGGTCCTTGATATGGATGTATCCGGCAGTGTCGGTTTCGCCTATGTAGGTGTACTCGCTATCGGGGACTGCCGTTCCGGCAGTATCTGCGACAAAACTATTGGGAAGAACCCTGTAGGCCGCCCTGGCACCATCGGTCAGGTGTATAGAGACAACCCCGTCGCCGCGCGCGATGGCATTTTCCGTCTCGGTCGTGCTTCCGGCGGTACTCGAGTTGGTGCACGCGCAGAAGAGTGCGAACGGAGCAAGTACTAATGTCTTACACAGGGCGTTCATGGTTAAGCTTTCTTCTTGTTGAATGCCACCGGGAACATCGCAAGGTTCATTTGCAGAACGCGCGTGGGCTTTCCGCACTTGTCGACTCGTACCTGCACTTCCTTTCGAAATTCCTGGATCATATTCTTGATGTCTTCGAACCCTTTTTGGTCTACAGCCATCGTAAGTGTAGAAATATCTCTGTCTTTTGGGGGTATCACGTTCAGCGAACGTGCACCAATTTGCATGACATTTGCCTGGAATTGTCTAATTGCCTGGGCACGTTCCTCGCCCGAAATGTTGATATGGGCGTCGGCGAGCTTCACGAGTCCGTTGCCGAGCGGCTGGATAAAGCCGAGTTCCTTCAAGAGGTCAATACTTTCCTGTACATTCTCGACACCGATATTGGGTTCGAGGCTCTCTGCAATCTCCTTGGCGTTAATTTTGCCCTGGTTGACTTCGATAAGGGCGCGAATGACGGGGGTCCACCAGTCGCTGAGGTACTTCTGTTCCTTCTCTTGCAGGTAATGCTTCTTGACGTCGCGTAGCAGGCTTGCCTTGGCAAGGATCTCTTCGCGGGTCTTTTCGGACTTGGTACGGGTGGCGGCGAGCAGCAGGTCAAAGTACTGCGCGGCGCGGCCGGTAAGGCCGAGGAGTTTCTTGATGGCGGGGACGCAACGGACGGGCAGGTTCCGCTTCTTTTCCACGACGCAGAACACATGGCTTGCGTTCAAGCCAATGGCAAGCCCGAGCACGCTATAAGAGTACTTGCTGTTACTCTTCTTCTTTTCGAGGTAGAAATCTCGAATGGCGTCACGGTAGTCTGTATAATCGTATATAGTTGGCATTGTTCTTGCCCCGTATTTGTAAAAAAATATATAATTTGGTGTAGGCGGATTCCCGGTTATGAAGAATTATATCGTTACCTTTTTGTCAATACTTGTAGCCGTTTTTGCGGTAAAGGCTTTTTTGGCTAAAAAGAGCGAAAAAGAGGCATTTGACAGGCATGAGACACTTGTGACGGAGGTCACGGAATGTCTGGAAATGGCGGACTGGAACTGCGCCGAGAAGGGGGTCCGGGCCCTGCTGGCGGAGTCTCCAGATGACAAAAACCTGCAGCTGCACCTGGCGGGGATCCTGTACGAGCAGGAACGCTACGAGGACTGCCGGGCGTATGTGGAAAGTCTCGGGTACACAAGCGACGAACTCAAGTTCTTGCACGAAAAGTCGGGCCAACTTTTGAGAGAAATCGCCGAACTCGGAATTGAGCGTTCCATGCATTTTCGCGTGGAGTTCGAGGGCAACCTTTCGAAGGTTGACGTGATGGAGGCCCTTGCGGTGCTCGAGGTCGCCTACGATTCGCTCTGCCACCTGTTTGAAGTTAGGCCCGAAAACAAGATGCACGTGGTGCTGTACCGTTCGAGCGAGTACCAGGGAATGGGCCCGCGGCCCGAGTGGGTGGGGGCGATATTCGATGGCAAGCTCCGCATACCCGTGGGCATGATGCAGTACCGCGAACTCTACAGGCCGGTACTGTTCCATGAACTCACGCACGCCTTTATCCGGGCGATGACGCGCAGCCATGTGCCGTTCTGGGTGAACGAGGGCATTGCGCAGGTTGTCGATGCCTCGCGCACGTCGCTCCCGAGGCCGGAAGGCCCTGTGCCAAGTATCGAGGCTCTTACGGCACCCTTCGTGAAGGAAAGCCGGAGCGATAATGCAGAACGGCTCTACTGGTATTCCCAGCGCATGGTGGAACGCTTGCTTGCACGCAATGCGAGTTTCGTGTATTTCAGGGACTTTATCCGGAGTATGCATAAGTTGGGCGATGAAGAGGCTCTTCAGAAGTTTTACGGGGTGACGGCTGCGCAGTTGCTCGACGAGGTAAGGTAAGTTATGGCAGCAAAGAAGAAGCGTATAGTGGTTCTCGCGACGGGTGGTACCATCGCGGGTTTAGGCGATGCGGGCAAGGATACGGGCTATGTGTCGGGCCAGATTTCGGGCGAGGCGCTGGTGGCATCGGTTCCGGAACTCGCGGAATATGCCGATGTGGTTGCCGAGCAGGTCTGTAACGTGAATTCCGATGACATTACAGACAAAATATGGATTGCGCTTTCCCGGCGTATTGCTGAACTGCAGGAAGATGATGCTGTTGACGGGATTGTCGTTACCCACGGGACCGACACGATGGACGAGACCGCATACTTCGTGAGCCTTACGGTCAAGTGCGAGAAGGCGGTGATCTTTACGGGCTCTATGAAGCCCGCGACGGCGAAGAATCCGGACGGGCCTTCGAACCTGCTCGGGGCGGTGCGTGTGGCCGTGGGGTTTGCCGTCGATGATGACAAGCCCGCAAACAAGGTGTGGGTCTATTTTGCAGGTGAACTCTTTGATGCGCGTGGCGTGCAGAAGTGCAGCGCTAGCGCGCTGAATGCCATGGGGGTGGATGCCCCGGGTGTGGGCGCCTGCTATAACGCCCCCGCAGAAAAAAATTTCTTCGATATCTCGCGCCTGGAAAGCCTCCCGCAGGTGAATATCGTGTACTTTAACGTAGACGCGAACCCGAAGGTGCTCAAGTATGCCGCATGTGTCTCCGACGGGCTTGTGATTGCGGGTGCGGGCTCGGGCGAGTTCAGCCTCGCCTGGGCGGAAGCCCTCAAGGAAGTCGATATTCCTGTCGTGATTGCAAGCCGCACGCATCATGGGGTGGTAACGCTCAATGAAAGCCTTGCCGGTGGGTGCATTTGTGCGGGAACGCTCCCGCCGCAGAAAGCGGCGGTACTCTTGCGGCTGGCCCTCACGGTTACGGGCAAGAATGCGGTAATCCAGAAGTTCTTTGCGTGAAAGAGACGTGATTTTTTTATAGATTGCAGAGAGTGAAAACCCTTCTTGAAATATCCCTGATTTTTGTTGCCGTAGCGCTTGTCTCGTGCGCGGGCCTGCGCGACGATGCCCGCGGGGGCTCTGCGGGCGGTGATATGCGTGATGCCCCGTGCGAGGAATGCGGCAAGCGCGGAAAGATAGAACTCAAGATTACCGACGAGAAGTCTTACCGGGAATGGAACCGCGAGGCTTATTCCCGCCTGGATTCCTCTGCGGTGGTGGGCGTGCTCCCGACGCTCAGGGTGAAGGCGATGCAGCCCGAAAAGTGCCGCATGTGCCATAGTTTCAGTGCGGATGCACTTGACTTTGACCTGGCCCGCGTGGAAGATTCCCTGTTCATGGCGGCCTTCCCGAAAATGCGTCGAGAACTCCTGTTGCCGGGAATGCGACTCCCCGACAAGGATTCCCTCTACATAGATACATTGTCTGTAAAGCTCCTGAAGAGTGAGTTCGTGGAGGGCAAGGCGCTCTCGAATATGGAACCCTGGATTTCTCGTGACGGCGTGGAACAGACGCTGACCCGCGAACTGCCTGCCGCGTTCAAGAACTTGCTGAACGATATTGCCGCACGTTACGAACTGCGCTACATCACCATGCCGGTGACGCTCGAGGTAGAAATGATTCCCAGTTTGGGCTCGAGCGGTGGCTACACCTGGAAAACCCTCTGGTGCATGTGGGATGCCCGCTATGGGGAATTGGTGTTTTTAGTTTATTCGCAATTTACGGCCGAGACGACGAGCAGCGTGGCTCCCGAAAAGGAATGGGCTGCTCCGTTTGCCGAGCGCCTTGGGAAAATGTTCACTACCGACGTGAATGCGCTGGAAAATCACTAATCTCTAATTACTATCTTTCCAAATTATGAATACGCCCTTCTACGTCTTTATGAAACTCTTGCCGAAGAATGCCGCGAGTCGTGCCTTCGGTATTGTCACGCGCCTCCGCATTCCCTTTGTGTCGAAGGCCCTGCGCAACGTATTTGCTAACTACTACAAGTTGAACATGGAAGAGTCGGAGTACCCGCTTTCCCATTACCGCAACATCGGTGAGCTTTTTATCCGCAAACTCAAGCCCGGTGCACGTCCCGTTGCCGATAGCGAGATAGTCTCTCCGGTCGATGGCGTGCTTTCGCAGACGGGTGTGTTCGACGAGAACCAGAAACTGATCCAGGCGAAGGGCAAGTACTACACGCTCAAGGACCTGCTCCGTGACGATGCGATGGCGAAACGTTTCGAGGGAGGTGCCTTCGCGACAATCTACCTCGCTCCGTTCAACTACCACCGCATCCATAGCCCCGTGAAGGGCGAACTTGTGGATGCCGCCTACTGCCCGGGTACGCTCTGGCCGGTGAACGTGGGGAGTGTCGAACGCGTGGAAGGCCTTTTCTGCATTAACGAGCGCCTCACGAGCCGTATCCGTCTGGAAGACGGTTCCGAGATTCTCGTGGTGAAGGTGGGGGCCACGAACGTGGGCCGCATCGGTGTCGTTTATAGCGAGGAACTCCTTGTGAATGCAGGCAAGCTTCCTAGGGACTGCAAGCGCTTTGACTGGGTCCCGAGCACGAAGGTTACCTTCGAGAAGGGCGGTGAACTTGGCCGCTTCGAGATGGGCAGCACCGTGATTCTCGTTGTGGACAAGAAGATTCATGAACGCCACCCCGATTTGTTTGTTTCGCGACTTGGCCAGCCGGTCAAGGTGGGTGAGGCGCTGTAGTTTTATCGCGGTTTAGTCGATGGTTTCGGTAAAGCGATTCGTGCAGGACGAACCTGCGTTGGTCGATGCGGTCCGCAAGTTTGTCTGCGGCTTTTCGCACATGCCCGACCCGATTGTCGCTATCGCCTCGCAGGCAAAGACCCGGACGGCGCAGGTTGCCTGGGCGCTATTCGGGACGGCGATTTACCAGGACCGCGACATTCCCGAAATCATGAGGCTGCTTTCCGCCTTTTACGAGGCTTTCCCCGACGAAAAACTCTGGACGCTTCCGGTCCCAACGGCGGGGGCGATAAACGCCGTTATCGAGCGCACGCTTGAAGACAACAGCTGGAGCATGTTCGAGCATGTTGCCGGGATTTTCTGGAGCGTAGGGCTCTTTGTGCGCCGGCACCCGGACCTTGTCGCCTGGGCACACGAGCGCACTCCCGAAGAAATGTGGCGCGACCTGGGCGAGATTTACTTTATGGGGAAAGCCGCGGTTCGCCCGAAGGCCTGTGCCGCGATTTACCGCATTGTGTCTGCGGCCCCGCTTGGGCTTGGCGTGCAGTGCCGCATGCCCGAAGGTTACGCGAGGAAGGCCTTGCACGGTTTGCCTCCGCTCCCGCTCACGATGGGTGCGCGCCGGTTCCTCTCCATGTTCAGCCCAGCCCGCGAGGAGGGCTTTGCCGACCTGGAACCTGCCCAGAAGCAGAAACTCATGGACGTATACAGCAAGGCGGTTTGCCCCGATGTTCCGTACACGGTGGCGCATTCCCTGCAGTTTTTCCTGGAGGCGGGGACAGAGGATTTTATCTGTCGTGAAAAGACCCAGCTCTGTTCCAAGTGCCCGCTTTATGAACATTGCGATTACGCTCTCCGCAATACGAGGTAATCCAATGCTAAATTTACGGAGTATGCCAGAACGTCTTTGTATCGCCGGGTTTGCTCGTGCCGCAAGGTTCCTCTTTGCGGGTGCTGTCGTGCTTGGCGCGCTCGGGTGCGAAAAGGAACCCGAACCGCCCGTGGACCACACGGCAATCCTTTACAAGGGCGTGCACCCGATTGATGTCCGCGAGAATGAGTCTCCGGCGGGCGAGCATATCGCGGCATTGCAGAAGCGTATAGACATGCGCTACCCCATGATGGTGGGCGATACGCTCGACGTGACGATTCTCGAGTTCAAGAGCGACGTCTACGCGATGGACTACTACATCAATAGCGGGCGTTTCCAGGGCATAATTCCGATCCTCCGCGGGGAGCATCTAGAACAAAGTATCCGCTCCGATGCCCGCATATTCATCTTTACGCACGACAGCTTCCGCAGGTACGAACGCATTGACCTGGAAAACTACGTGCGCGGCTTCCCGGGCTACCATGGTGGTTTCCCGCAGGAATTCCTGAGCTTGCCCTTCGAGCACCGCGATGCTAACCGCACGTCTATCCAGACGCAGAACTTTCTCGGGCTCAAGTCGTTCTTCCCCGTGCTGGTGCAAAGCTACCGCGATGCGAACCTGCAGTGGAGCGTGGCCCGCAGTTGGGAACAGGTGGAAGACGACGTCTATAGCCAGTGGGCTGCGCAACTGAAGCCGGTAAACCCGGAAGGCATTGCCCGCGATGTGGAAGTATCGTACTTTAACGTCGGTGAGGGCGTAAACGGGATGGCGACACACCTGCCGGGCGGGCGCGTTGTCATTGTGTGGGGCTACCTCAGCTGGTTTGACCTGGAACGCAAGTTCTTTGTCGCCAGCGACCGCATTTATGAGGCCCGCTATTAATTTTTTGTCAAACCATTGATTTTTTTATTATATTCAAGACATGGCTATCGAAAAACTTGCAGAAACTCTTTTGGAAAAGCTCCGTTTCATTACCCAGGCGGAGACTGTTATCGGAAAACCTATCCAGGCGGGCGAATCTACGGTCGTTCCCGTGAGCCGCGTGTCTGTCGGCTTCGGCTTTGGCGGTCACCAGAACAAGGGTGATACCTCCGCTTCCGGTGGTGGTGCCTCGGTCGAACCGGTGGCGTTCCTCGTCATCAAGGGCGATGACGTGCGCATCATGCCGATTAGCAAGGATAGCTCGCTTGTCTCCAAGGTCATGGACATCGTCCCCGACGTGGTGAACAAGTTCAGCAAGAAGTCTGACGCAGAATAATCACGGATTGTCATCCCCGGCGCCTAGTCGCCAGAATGTCGCCCTGAACTTGGTTCAGGGTCATTTTTTTTTATAACAAGAAAGCCTCCGCTTTCGCGGAGGCCTTTAAATTGCATGGATCCTATCGGGTTCTGCGAACCCTCTAGGATGACACTCTTGGATTACCCGAGGACCTTCTTTTCGAAGTCGCCGAGGCAGTCGACGAGAGCCTGCACGCCTTCGACCGGCATAGCGTTGTAAATGGAAGCACGGAAGCCACCCACGGAGCGGTGACCCTTGAGCTGCTGCAGACCGCGAGCCTTTGCAAATTCCAGGAATTCCTTGGCCAGGTCGTCTGCCTTGTCAGCGGCAACCACATCCTTGTTGAACACGAACGGAACGTTCATGATGGAGCGGTCTTCCTTAGCAGCGGTACCGACGAACACCTTGGAGTTGTCGAGGGCGCTGTAAAGGAGAGCGGCCTTGGAGCGGTTCACCTTTTCGATAGCGTCCACGCCACCGAATTCCTTGAGCCACTTGAGGGTGCGGTTCATCACGTACACGGCGAATACCGGAGGAGTGTTGAACATGTTGGCAGCGTCAATGTGGGTCTGGAAGTTGAGCATGGTCGGGATGGTGCGGTTCACCTTGCCGAGGAGGCCCTTCTTGATGATGGTGACAGTCACGCCTGCGCAGCTGATGTTCTTCTGGGCGCCGCCGTACACAACGCCGAAGTCAGAAACGTTGATCTTACGAGCGAGGAAGTCGGAGCTCACGTCAGCCATG
>JAGAAW010000163.1 GCA_017615055.1 Fibrobacter sp. | reverse complement strand
CTCGACAAGGAAACTTTGTTCGAAGCCCAGAAGATGTCCATGACGTACGCGAACCTCGTGTACAATGGCCAGTGGTTCACTCCGCTCCGCCAGGCTATGGACGCCTTCTTCGCCGAAGTCAACAAGGTTGTTACCGGTGAAGTGACCCTCAAGCTTTACAAGGGCAACATCATCCCGGCCGGCATCAAGAGCCCCTACAGCCTCTACGACATGGGCCTCGGCGGATTCACCGACGTCGACATGTACGACCAGAAGGACGCAACGGGCTTCATCCGCTGCTTCGGCCTGCCGCTCAAGACGCGCGCCCTGTTGCTCGGCAACAAGACGAACGTGGACTTCGGCAAGCCGGTCGTGCTCCCGAAGAAGTAATGAGACCGCTCGCGCTAAACTAGGGTGTTAAATCGCTCCGGTTTGCGCTCGCTCCCCCAAGGGCGCCATGCCCACATAAGCGCTGAAGCGCTAAGTGGTCAAAGGTCGCCTGCGACGACTCGTTGATACGAGTCGCCTACGGCTCACGGGAGAACGCTCGCAAAATTCAAAAAAAATCCTCGGTTCATCCGAGGATTTTTTCATTTCACACTCTACATCATCAATTATCAATTATCAATTATCAAAATTCCATCAGGTAGCCCACCCGCCAACTGAAGTCGGGTGCATCGTGGTTCCTGAACCGGTAGGCGGGGAAGGATATCTGCGAGAACACTCCGAACAAGTTAATGCGCAGGTCTGCGGTAATGTCTAGCAATTCCTTGTAGTTGTAGGGGTACAGGTACATCGCATTATTTGCGTGGTTTACGGCGCTATGCATCTCGTTGGGGGCTTCCGCAAATTCATACCCGCCGCCGACACCCATGAACACGTGGAACGGGAAGTCGCGCAGGAACGTCCACCCGATGCTCCCGCGCATGCCGCACCAGAAGTCGTTGGGCCCGTTGTGGACCCCGAACCCGGCGATGTGCAGGGTGGCCGCCTTGTAGCCGAGTTCACCCTCGAACATTACCGGGGTGAGCCGGCCTGCCGAAACGCCTGCGCCAAAGTGCCAGGGGGAGGTGTCGCCGGGCCCCGCAAAAGCGGTGGCGCAAAGCAGTAGCCCTGCGGTGGCGAGAATCTTGAAAAAAGCCCTTAGCATGCCTTAAATTATAGAAAGTACCTTCCCAAAAAAATACAAATGTGCTATTTTTAAGGCCAGAAACCGGCCCTGCGGTAATTCCACGGGCCATAACAAGGATAACATTATGAAAATGAAATCGCTTCTTTTGGCCTGTGCCACTGCTTGCACGCTTGCCGCTCCTGCTATGGCGGAAGGCGGCATGTTCTCAAGTGTTCTTGACTCGAACTGGACTGCCGACGTGGTCGCTTCGGTCAAGTACAATTACTACAACTTCGCCAACTGGCAGCAGGATGGTACTTCCAACTACACCTGGATCATCACTTATGATGCCGATGTGCAGGGCAAGTGGAAGGTCGCCAACTGGCGTAACCTGGTGAACCTCGCCTTGGGCAAGACATGGACCGATGGTCTTGGCCAGCGCAAGAGCTCCGACAAGATCTTCTGGGAATCCATGGTCGACTTCAACATGACCGAAGTCCTGAAGCCCTACGTTGGCAACCGTTTTGAATCCCAGTTCCTCTCCGGCTATTCCTATAGCGAAGACGAAGAAGGCAACGAAGTGAAGACGGCTATCTCTTGCTTCATGGACCCGGCCTACGAAACGCAGGTTGCCGGTCTTGCCTACATCCCGAATGAAAACTTCAGCCAGCGTATCGGCTTTGCTAACCGTATGACGATTTCTAACGGCTACGGCTTCGCTGACGACAAGGATACCGAAGACAAGATTGAAAAATTCAAGGACGAACCGGGTCTTGAATCCATCACGGAATTCAAGTACTCCTACCTGGACGTTGCGACTTTCAAGAGCCGCTTGTGGGCATTCGTGAACTTCAAGGGGGTCGACGAGATCGACGGCAAGTGGGAAAACCTCCTCGCTGTGACTCTCGTACCCTCCATCGAACTGCAGGTCGGCTACGAGATGGCCTACGACAAGGACCTCGACAAGGACGCACAGTACAAGACGATGGTGCTCTTCGGCCTGACCTGGCGCTGGTTCTAGGCGGCGAAGCCGCAGTTACTAGTTCCTAGTTACTAGTTGAAAAAGTCCCCGCCTTCGGGCGGGGATTTTATTTTGTTCTAATTGTGGGGGATGGTCAGCAAGTCGTTCATCCATGCGTCGCGTTTTTTACGCAGGGCTTCAAGCGACTTGTCGTCGGCCTTGCTGGCGTCGCGGGCGACGATCAGGTCGCGGTAACCCGCGATTAGCGACTTTGCCTTGGGGTGGTGCGGAACCAGATTTTCTAGTTCGGCCATAATCGCCTCGTCGGAATACAGCCGCGACACCCCTTCGAGGCTCCGTTCCACGAAGGCGTCCATGTCGCCCTCGGTGCGTGCCTTCTCCGCCTCGGCAAATTCAAGTGGGCGGATTGCGTCTATCCATGCGGATTCTGCGGCATAAATCTCGTTGTCCTCGGCGATGGCGTTCTTGCCCCAGGCGTTACGCATGTGCCTCTCGATAAACTTGAGGTAGGGTGTCGTATCGACATCGAAACCGTGCACCTTTGCAAATTCGGCGAGGTTCTCGAGGTTGGTCCGGGTGGGGGTGTTGAGCAGGCATTCCTTGAGGACGGCCATCTTGTCCCGGTCGCTCAGGTTCCGGAAGGATTCCGCCTTGACGGAGTTCGCCTTGAGCCGCAGGTACACGACCCGGAGCAGGAGGATCATGATGAAAATGACAAAGAGTAACGACCAGTTCATGCCCGCAAATATAGAACAGTACCCTGCAAATTTGGGAAAACGGGGCATTTGGACCTGGGGGGGAGGTCTAAATGCGATGTTTTGGGTCACAAAGGGGCGAAAAATGCCCATATTTATGATATTTTTCAATTCCAAGGGGGAATAAACGGACGATTTTGGTTTATATTTAGTATGTATTGTTTACCTATTGTACAAGTAGGTGGAGATTGGATATTATGAAAAGAAAATTGGTAGCAGGATTGGCACTCACAGTGGTGTCTTTTGGTTTGGTTTCTTTCACGCCGGCTCATGCCGATGTGGAAGGTGCTGCGAACCTTGACATTGTGGTGCGCGACTTCCCGGTAGACCATCCGGACTTCGAGAACTTCTCCGAAGAGTTTGTTAGCAAGGGCGATAACAATTATTGTGCTAACCATGGTTCGCTTTCAGGAACGTGTGGCGAATTGATTGTGAACACTAGCCTTACCAAGGGTGCAATCGGTTATGACCAGGCCTGGTACACCACGTATGCTCCGTTCCATACGACTTGTGGTAACGGTCGTGCCGCCGCCTACGCCATCGCGAACGGCCTTCCGGTTCCGGGAGACTGGATTGGCCAGGATGGTAAGCCCCACCAGCAGAACCCGAAACTTCCTAGTTATTTGCAGCAGACGACTACGGCTGATACGCTTAAGTACGGCGAATGTAACAATAAGGCGGCTAATGGCAATACCCAGCGCGGCTACGAAAAGTATGTTGCGGGTGCGGTCAGTGGTACCCTTTGTAACGGCAACGTGTGGTCGAACCCGGTGTACTACACTCCCGGCATGGTCCATTCCTACTTGGATTTCACGCCCGACCCCATTACGGGTGAAATAGACATGCTTGATGGCGTCAAGATTCAGAAAGCGAATGATGCCTGCGACAACTTCTTCTTTGATCAGTGGTATTCCGACGATAACGCCTATGCCAAGCGTAGCAATACGATTCTCGTGCTCCCGTCGGTATCCAAGGGCGTCTATGCCATCGACTACAACTACAGTAACGGTGGTTACTTCCCGCTTGATATGGTTGATATGGGAACGCAGGTGTGGCAGGGCTCGGCGACCAAGGCGAATGGCGGCTGCTCGACGGAGCAGTGTGACCAGTGGGGTCCGCAGACGCTCTCGATTTTCTGCCCGCCCTATGACTACCAGTATGCGGGTTCCCAGGAAGACATGATGGGGAACAAGACTTCGAATCTTTGCATGTCCTGGCTTGCTTTAGGCGGACCGAGGCATGCGGGTGCGGGTGGCTATCAGACCTCTGCTGCCTATGTGGCTGCGGCAGCTGCTGGCGATTTGGGACTTAAGCACATCCGTAACTACGGCTTTACCATGATGGGCTATGCCAAGTTCAAGTACAATTCCAAGAACCAGGTGCCAGATCACGAAATCTTCGAGTTTACGGGTGACGACGACATGTGGATCTTCGTGGATGGTGTGCTCGTTGTGGACCTCGGTGGTACGCACCTTGCTGCCCCGGGCCGCGTGGATATCGAAGTCCTTGCCTCTAACAATCATGGTTGTCAGCTTGACGCGACTCTTGCGGCTGGTTATCCTGGTGTGATGCCGCCTCTTGCAGGTCAGACCGCTACGGGCCAGAACTGTCAGCCGAATGAAGCTAATCCGGGGCATTGGGCCGACAATACCTGGCATCATCTGCACTTCTTCTATGCTGACCGTCAGTCCGATGGTTCCAACATGTACATGCGTACGTCTCTTGCGGAACTCGCTCCGACCAAGTATGGCCAGCCGACGGTTACCGATGCTGCAGTTACTGTTACCGATGGTGTCGCTACGACGAGCCTTATCTTGAATACGGAACTTTCGGATGAAACGATTGCTATGATGGTAAATGGTGGAACCTCTAGGACCATCCCGACGGTCGTGGTTGCCCACTGTGCCAACTACGACCCCAACGCTGGAGCCTGTGCCAAGTACGATACGCTCGGTATGTATGTGACTAGCGTAAGCTTCGTCATGGATAAGGGTGCGGATGGCGTTGTTTATGACATTCAGGGTGTGGTCATGAAAGATTCTGCGGGAGTCTTGGTTGAAACGAGCCTCCAGGCTGGCGACATGATTGCATTTAACTATCCCATTGATCCGACGGAAACGTCGAACGAAGCCTACAATAAGTGGAGTGCCCAGATGTACCAGGATGCGAATGGTGATGGCATTGCCGACTTCTACATCACGTCCAAGGCCGGTAAGACCGTGGAAAGCTTCCCCGTGGAATGGGCTTCTACAAAGTTGATCGTGAACCCGACAACGGTTATCGACATGAAGGATACGACACTTGTGCGTCCGGAATTCTATGTGGATGAACTGACGAACCTTGCTGGTGGAGATGATTTGCCGAAGAATGCAACCGGCGAACTCCTGATTACTCCGCTCCCCGCCGAATTTGTCGACAAGGGCGACCAGAATGGCTGGCTTCAGGATAACTGGGATATAATTACGGGAGCCCCGAAGGGAACCGATGGCGCTGGACATAGTGCCGGTCTTTCGGGTACTTTCAACGGTGCTGGAATTATCAGCAATAATAATCCCGCCTCTGCCAACGCACCCCTTGTGACGTCGGGCCGTTGCTATGCAGATGAAAATGGCACTGAGAGCTGCTCCAGCATTTCGTTCCGTACGTCTCAGCCGTTCCAGGTGAACGTGCGCGTGTTTGACCATCTGGGTCACTTTATTAGCCAGTACACGGAAGGGATTACGGATCCTGAAGTGTTCCGTAAGACGGTTACTGATCCTACTGTAAATGCTTCGTTGAGCGGTAACTATTGCTTCCCCGAAAAGGGTGAACCGGTTCCGACGAGCGGTGTTGCCGAAATGATGGTGACTATCAAGATGTACCCGATTTCACAGAAGGGGCGCAAGCTCGGTACGGGTCCGTACATCTACCAGGTGTCCATCATTAAGGAACACTACCAGTATTGCGCTTACATGGGCAACAAAGCCACACAGTTCGTGGATGCTCCGTACCAGCGTGCATCTTACACGACGACTCGCGGTTACCTCCGTCGCGACAAGTAGTGCGATAAACAAGCTTAAACAAGGAACCCGGCGAAAAGCCGGGTTCTTTTATATTATGTTGGCTTCGAACATGCCTAGCACGCTCACACGATCACTTCGTTCAAGTGTTCGCTTTGCTAGGTATGATTCTCCGCCAAGAAACATGAGAAGGCTCCGGTAGGAAAGGGGTTATTGCCTTTTTCGCTTGTATGGAATGAGCTGCGGGAGGATGCCCTAGTGACTGTTAGTCCCTACGGGCATCCTTTAAACTGCGGGAAAATTATTAAACTGCTTTTTTATATAGTGCTGCCTACGGCTCATGCCGCGCACGCTCGCACTGACACCTCGTTTAAGTGTTCGTTTCTGTGAGCAACAAAGCCCCAGTTATTAAACTGGGGCGGTTGCGAGAGTGAGTGAGGAACCGGAGGTTCTGTTCCCTAGACGTCGAACGAACGGTCGCTTATTAATGCGAAAGGTTCTGCTTCGGTGATGCGCACTTGTAGTTTTGTACCTGCGGGGATGTCGCCGACGAGGGCTACCGGGCGGTAGGCCTCGTTCCGCGCGATGGAGGTGCCTGCGCGGTGCCCGGGTTTCTCTACCACCACGTCGCAGGTCTTGCCGACCCACAGGGCGTTGTTCTCGCGGGCTATCTTCTGGAATGCTTCTGCCAGGATGGCAGAACGTTCGTGCTTGACAGAGTCCGGTATGCGGAGGCCTGCATCGGCCTCCATTCGCGCGGCGGCCGTACCCGGCCGGGCGACAAAGCGGGTGATGTTGCAGACTGTCGGGCGTGTTTCTTCGAGCAGTCGCAACGTTTCGCGGAAATCGTTTTCCGTTTCGCCGGGGTAGCCTACAATCAGGTCGGTACTGAGGGTCGAAAGCGGGAACCTTGTGTTGAATTCTTCCGCGAGTTGCCGGAAATCTTCGGCGGTATGCCTCCGGTTCATTGCCTTCAGCACATTGTCGCTCCCGCTCTGCACGGGAATGTGGATGAACTTGTAGATGCGATTATCCTGAAAGCATTCAAGCAATGCATCCGCGTAACCGCACACGTGTCGCGGGTTTCCCATACCGATGCGCATCTTGTAATTGCCGGGCACGTGCGCGAGAATGTTCTGCGTGAGGGCGGCGAGATTCGTGCCGATATCGAATCCGTAGCAGGCGCAGTCCTGCCCGGTCAGCTGGATTTCGGTGCACCCGTCGGCCACAAGGCACTTGACCTGCTCGACGATGCCCTCGGGGGCGTAGCTCCTGAGTCGCCCCTTCACGAGGTGCGTGCTGCAGAACGCGCAGGCATCGAGGCAACCTTCCTCGATGTTCACTATACCCACGAATGGCGATTCGCGCAAGACATTGCTTCTGTCATTCTGGAGGCCCTTGGGGCCGATAGAATCCATGGACTCTATCGCAGCGGCGAAGATCTTCTCCAAGCTTGTGAATACTACTTTATCCGTAACCTTCGCCGCTTCTTCGCGGAAGTCCTTCGGGGCACAACCCGTAATGAACAGCGGTACGTCCGGGTACATCTCAAATGCGGTGCGCAGCAGTTTCAGTGCGCCCGCGTTCCCCTTCACGGTACATACGTTTAAATATATGGCGTCCGGTGCATCTTGTACCCCGCACGTATCTTGTGAGAATGACGCGCATCCGGCTGCATCTTGTGCACCCGGCAAGCGGAAAACTACTTGGCAATTCGGGTGCATTGCGGTCAGTGCTCGCGCGATGCGTTCCCCGTCCCCGAAGTTTGCGGCACACCCCTGGCTGATTACGGCAAATACCGGACTTTCGGTACTCATTTCTCGAACCGCTCCAGCGTGATTCCTGGGTAGTAGTGCGTGAGGATAGTCGCGAAGTCTTGGCCTGCGGCGCTACGGCCCCGCACGCCCATCTGGCACATGCCGACTCCGTGCCCGAATCCCTTGCCCTCGATTTTCCATTCCTGCTTGTTGTGCTTTACCCTGAAGAATGAGGAGGGGAGGATTGTCCCGTTCTTCTTGAACAGCCAACGCACCTTGTCGCCGGCGACAGTGAACTTGCCCTTGTCCGTAGTAACCTCGAGTGTGAGGATTCTCCCGCTTGCAAGCGTGTCCTTCACGTTGATAGCCTTCACGTTCTTGAACTCGGGTACCTTCGCGTTCGCTTCCTTGCCGTTCTTCTTGAAGAGTGCGGGGAGTTCCTTTTCGGTAAACACACGTTCCCACTTGCTGTAGCTCGATTCGTTACACCAGGGCGTTCCATCGGGCCGCAGGTCCGGCTCACTCTTGAGGTAGGGCAGGTCGGGCTTGCCCCAGGTGGCGAGCGTTTCGGTTTCGCCCCCGCAGGTGGAGTGATAGTAGGCGATGATGAACTGCCCGTCGTAGGTCATGACGATTCCGGCGGTCGCCTTCACGGCGCTGTCGGTGAGCGGGGTTGCGCTTGCAAGGCCCTTATACACCTGGTCCTTGGTATCGGCGTATACGTCGAACCCGAGCGATTCGCGGCTGCCGAAGTGCTTGTAGGCGTATGTGCGTGCGGCAATGGCCTGCGATTCGAGGGCGCTGAACCTGCTGCTGTCGAGTTTGCCGATTTCGTAGGGCACGACTCCGCGCAGGTACTCTTCTACGTCGACGGTGTTGATGGCGGTGAGCATGCCGCCTTTTGCCGTGATGCTGAATGTGCCCGGGTAGCACGATGTGGCTAGGCCTTTCGCTGTGGTGGCAAGCACGATGCAGGCGCCGTCTGAGGCAATGTCGTATTTGCTATCGGAAAGTTGCTTGCCAGGCCCGGATATGTTGACCTTGTTGCCGGTCGCGGTAAAGTGGATTGTGCCTGTATCGCTAGGGCTTTTCCAGAAGAGTTCCTTGACGCCGGTATAAACGCCCACTTGCAGGGGGCGGTTCAGGTTCTCGGGAATCTTCTTCGCGACGATGCCTGCGGGCAATGCCATGCTTGCCTTGCGCGAGTCGTCAACGTTTGTCGCTTCTATCGGGGCGAAGTTTACGGGGCCGTCGTAGTCGCTTTCTTCAGGTGCGGCTTGCGGGGTCGGCGCATCTTTTACCTGCGCTTCTTTAATCGGCGCATCTTTTACCTGCGAATCTTTGACGGCAGAATCTTTAGCCGGTGCGGTCTTTGCTTCGGGCAGTTCCGGCAAGTCGAAATCGCCGGCGAAAACTATCGCCGGGAATGCGAGCAGGCAAAGCCAGAGAATTTTAAGACGCGCGTTGGACATTGTTTAAAACACAACCGTATGGATCCTTCGACTTCGCGACGCTGTCGCAGAGCCTGCCCTGAGCTTGTCGAAGGGCTCAGGATGACATTTTAGCCTACGGCAAAAATGTCACTTCTTCTTCAGCTTCGCCTGGGTGTCTTTCGCCATCTTGCGGAGCTTGGACTGGTTCATCGTGCGGTCGGCGGTAGAAATCTTGTCGACGAACAGGTCGCCGTTCAGGTGGTCCGTCTCGTGCTGGATGCAGCGGGCAAAGAGCCCTTCGCAGTCATGGATTTCCTGCGGCTCGCCGTTGATGTCGAAGAAGCGCACGCACACCTTGTCGGGGCGCGTCACGTTGCAGAAGATATCCGGCAGCGAGAGGCAGCCTTCCTCGTGGCAGGCGGGCTTCGCGTCTTCTTCAGGTTCCCATTCCGGGTTGAACATGATGTAGGGGCGCGGTTCCTCTTCGTCGGGGATAGCCGTGTCGATGACGACCAGACGAATGTTCCGGCCGATCTGCGGAGCGGCGAGCCCACAACCCGGGGCGTCGTACATGGTCTCGAGCATGTCCTGCGCGAGCTGACGGAGTTCCGGCGTAATCTCGGTAATCGGTTCGCTCTTCTTGCGGAGCACCGGATCGCCGTAAGTCTTGATAGGGAGAAGAGCCATTACTTCTTTTCGTCCTTCTTTTCTTCGGCCTTCACTTCGGCGTTAATCACGCGGAGGATAGCCTGCTTGTCGAAATCGATGAACGTGGTGGAGCCTGTGCGGACGGTGACGGTCGTGCCGGTTTCGTCAATGTTGGTGACGGTGCCGAGGATGCCGGCGCTGGTCATGACCCTGTCGCCCTTCTTGAGGGTCTTGCGCATTTCTTCCATCTTCTTCCTTTCCTTGCTCTGCGGGCGGATGAAGAACAGCCACATCACGCCGAAGATGAGCACCATCATCAGGATGGGGCTGCCAAGGAGACCGGGCTGCTGTTCAGCCTGTTCGGCGGCTTCCTGGGCGAATGCGGCGATGGAGGAGAGGGTCACGATGAGTGCGGAAAGTTTCATGATATGCCTTGTTTTAAGGTGAATTTTTGTTACGGGAGAAAATATAGAAAAAGAGTTCCTAGTATCACGGATTTCAAGAGGCTTCTTGATACTAGAAATTCTAGTAACTAATAACTAGTAACTATTAACTAGCGCCTTCGGCGCTACACCAGCTTCTTGTCGAGCAGCGGGAATATGCGGTTGAGTTCGAGCAGGTCAAGGATATGCTCGAAGTCGCCGGAAATGCTCTCGATGGCCTCGAGCGTGGTTGCCTCGCTGTAGGCGGGTTCTGCCTCGAGCATTCCGTTTTGCAGGAGCGGGGCGAGCGTGCGCATGGTGAGGCTCCCGAACATGGTCTTTTTCGCCTGTGCGATAAACAGGTCTGCGCTGACGGTCGTGCGCGTGCCACGGATAGATATCCCGTTCTCGCGCACCGCCTTCACGAACGTGGTAAGCACCAGCTGGTCAGTAATGGGCAGTATGTCGGGTGAAACTTGCTTGTTGAGGGCGCGGAACTGGAGCGCGTCGTAGAGCATGGGCACAATCTGCAGGTTCGATACGCGTACGAGGTCACCTTCGATGCGGAGCATTTCGAGCCCTTCAAGAATCTGCAGGAGTTTCTCGGTATCGGCGTAGTCCACGTTGTCGAGCACGAGCATCTTCTGCTGCAGGAGTGCAAGCGTTATGTTGTCTGAACCCGAAACATCGAGGTGGTTCTTGAACAGGAACAGGAGTGCGGGGAGCGCCTGCACAATGCGCATCTTGCGGCTGTTTTCTTCGGCCGTGTGGCAATGGCTTGCAAGGAACGATAGCGTGGAGCGGAACCAGCCGGGCTTGTGCTCGAGTTCGCGCATCAGGTCCTTCTGCTCGATAAACAGCACTTCGCTGTTCTCTGCGGCGCGGACGGTGTATTCGCGGGGCCTGCTTTCAAGGATGCTGAATTCCCCGATGAGGGAACCGGGCCCGAAGTTCTGGAACTTGCTCTTGCGGAACTGCTTGGAGGTACCTACCAGCATGCCCGACTTCACGATGACGAGGCTAGAGGCCTTATCGCCTTCCAGGAAAAGGTATTCGCCTTCTTTCACGAGCATCAGACGGCCCCCCGGAGATTGGAATCGTAGCGGATTGCGGTGAGGTAGTACTCCACCTTCGCCTGGTCGATATGGTACTTGTTCTCTTCGCCTGCGACAAAGCACCCGAGGTCCTCGAGCGTAATCCACTGCGATACGTCGATGGCGAGCCCCTTGCGGGTGAGGTAGGCGATCCATTCCGGGGCTTCCATCTGCACGTGGTCGTCGAGCGTGGTGAGGTGCACCAGGATGCGTTTTTGCGCGAGGTTCAGCCGCAGCGGGCTCCAGAGGGTGCCTTCGTCCTGTGCGTGCAGGTAGTCGGAATAGATCTGCATGAGCGTGGCGTTGTGGACCTGCAGGTAGAGGTCTTCGCCATCCTTGGTAAGCCCGATAAAGTTGCGGCGGAGCAGCGCCTTGACATCGCCCTTGATTGTCGCTGCCGGAATGCGTGTGAGCCAGTTGAACTCGCGGATGAACTCTTCCAGTGGGTACTTGATGTTGGAATCCAGGTGGGCGCAGTATTCGGCGAGGCTCTTGAGCGAGTTCTCGACAGGCGTGCGCTTGGCGCCCTGCTTGAGTTCGCGCGTACGCACGGAGAGGCTACGCAATGTGGCGAGCAGCCAAACGGGAATGTTTTTGAGTTCGGACTCGAGACATTCTTCCGAAAGGATAGTGACTTCGGAATCCTCGGAAGCCTCGATGGTATAGCGCAGCGGTTCGCGCTCGAATAGGGATGCCACGCCGACGATATCGCCCGGGTGCATCTTGAACTTGATCTCGCGGTCGCCGTTCGACTTGTCGACGGCTACGAGCTCGCCCTTATCCAGGATAATGAGCTCGCGCGTATCGGATTCGGGAGAATAAACAACAAAACCCGCCTTCACGCGGGAGCGCGTGGGCGGGATAACTTGTTGCCGGGAATTCCCGTTCATCGGGAAAAGACCCCCAGAAGCCTAATTAGGCCTCGCGTTCTTCGATACGGGCAGCCTTACCGCGGAGGTTACGCATGTAGTAGATGCGAGACTGACGGACCTTGCCGGCGCGGTCGAGAACGATGGAATCGATGCGGGGGCTATTGATCGGGAAAATGCGTTCAACGGCCACGGAGCCGGACATCTTGCGGACCGTGAGGGTCTTGGAAACGCCGGAATTCTTCATCTGGATGACAACACCCTTGAACGGCTGGATACGTTCCTTGGTGCCTTCAATGACCTTGACGTTGACAGTGACGGTATCGCCAGCGCGGAAGGCGGGCACGTCGGACTTAACGTTTTCGCTATGGATTGCTTCGATGTTCAGGGACATAGTTGTGTACCTCTTAATTATTTGTCGCCAAATTTAGTATTTAATTTCAGTTTTTCAAAGATGTCGGGGCGTCTTTCTTGCGTTCTTTTTAAAGATTCCTGCTTCCGCCACTCCGAAATGTTCTTGTGGTGGCCCGAAAGTAGCACTTCGGGCACCTTTTTGCCCTCGAATTCCTCCGGGCGGGTGTAGACCGGCCACCCCAGTACGCCCTGGGCAAAAGAGTCGGTATCGCCGCTCTCGCGGTTCCCGAGGGCGCCGTCGATGAGCCTTACGACCGCGTCGGTCACCAGCATCGCGGGCAGTTCGCCGCCGCTGACCACGAAATCGCCTATGGAAATCTCCATGTCGACCTCGGTCTGGCGTATGCGGTCGTCGATACCCTTGTAGTGCCCGCACACGAGCACCAGGTGGCTCTCGTGCGAGAGTTCCTCTGCAATCTTGTGCGTAAAGGGCACGCCGTCTGCCGTGAGGTAGATGACCTTCCCGCCGTCCTGCTTGACCCCGGTGCTGCGGATGGCGGCGGCGAGCGGTTCGGGCCGGAGCACCATGCCCGGTTCGCCCCCGTAGGGCACGTCGTCCACCTGGCCGTAGTCGTTTATCGCAAAGTCGCGGAGGTAGACTGTGTTGAATTCCAGCAGGCCCTTCGCCTGTGCGCGGCCCATAATGGACTGCTTCATCGGGGCGAACATCTCGGGGAATATGGTGATGCAGTCGATGACCATCATGCCTCCCCGTTGCCGCGGGCGTCTCGATCCCCGCTGTTATCGGGGCGTGCTTCCGAGGAATGGTCCTCGGGGCATAGCGCCTTCAGGTAGGCCGCGTCGCACACGATGAACTCGCCGTCCTCGTCAATGTCGAGCACGCAGTCGTCTATCCACGGGGCGAGGATGGACTTGCTGCTGAATTCGGACTTGAACGCGTCGTCGAACTTGATGTTGAAAGCGTTGACCGTCGGCAGTTCCTGGACCTCGAGCACTTCGCCTATGTCGCGGCCGTCTTCCGTATGGACGCGGAAACCTTCCAGGTCGTCGATGTAGTACTCCCCCTCGGGTGCGGGGAGCCTCTCGGACTCGGGAATCATCACGTCGCCGTTCACGAAGTGCGCGAGCGATTCGGGCGTGTCGTAGCCTTCGAACTTCAGAAGCCAGATGTCGTTCGCCTGCTTGGAATCCTCGATACGCAGGTCCAGTTCCTCACCGTTCGTCTTCTTCAGGCGCACGTCCTTGAGGCTCTTGTGGCGCGTAATGTCGTGGGTGAGGGGCATCGCCTTGATGTAGCCCTTCACGCCATGCGTGCGCATGAGCTGGCAGACGGTTATGTATTCCTGAGAGTCGGACATTGCTTAGTGGAGGTTGGGCGTTTCGCGGGATAAAAAAGTCCCGTGCGCGGGGCACAGGACTCTTTAAACAAGCATGATTATGCTTCGGCAGGGGCCTCAGCAGCGGCTTCAGCCGGGGCTTCTGCGGCAGCGGCAGCTTCAGCAGCGGCGGCTTCCTTGGCAGCCTTTTCGGCTTCGATCTTGGCGAGGGCCTTGGGGCCGAGCTTCACGGCTTTCTTCTTTTCCGGACGCGGATTGGCGGTCTTGCCTTCGATGGAACGGCCGGCCTTGATCTCGTGGAACAAGTCGAGGATGCCGACCTGCTTCAGGAGGTTGCGGACGGTGTCGGACGGCTGGGCGCCGACGGAGAGCCACTTGAGGACCTTTTCCTGGTCAAAGCGGATTTCGGCCTTCTTGAGGTTCGGGTTGTAGAAACCGACCTGTTCGATGAAGCTATCGTCGCGAGCCTTGCGGTTGTCGATGACGATGGCGCGGTAGATGGGGTTGTGACGCTTGCCGAAGCGGGCGAGACGGATAACAGTTGCCATTTTAACCTCTTTTTGGGGTTCCCGGATGCCGGGGTTGTTGTTTTTGCCGGGGCAATATAGAAATAAAACATTTGTGTGTAAAGGACGGAATTGTAAAATTTTCCGTCTTTTACATACAAACTAACGCCTAAAATCATAAAATTTGGCGAAATTTCTTCAAAATCGCCAAAAATGGGCTTACCCCTTGAGGATGGCCCGGAGCTCGTTTGCGGCCTTTTCGAGGTCGTCATTGACTATGACGTGCTCGTATTTGCCCTTGGTTTTAGCGAATTCCATCTCTTTTTTCGCGTTTTCGAGGCGCACGCGGATGACTTCTTCGCTGTCGGTACCGCGTCCGCGGAGCCTGCGTTCCAGTTCTTCCTCGCTCGGGGGGAGGATAAGGATGCCGGTCGCGTCGGGGTACACCTTGTCGAAATTCACCTTGCCGAACACGTCTATATCGAATAGTACGCGCTTGCCCTGCTTGAGCATGTCCTCGACAAAGAACTTGGGCGTGCCGTAGTAGTTCCCGTGCACCAGGTTGTATTCTACCAGAGCATCGTCCTTGATCATCTGCTCGAACTCTTCCTTTGTCTTGAAGAAGTAGTGCACTCCGTCGACTTCGCCTTCGCGAGGCTTGCGCGTCGTGGCCGAGATGGAGTATACGATATCCGGGAATTCACCGATGACCTTGTCCTTGAGGGTGGTCTTGCCCGCGCCGCTCGCGGCGCTCATCACGAAGAGCTTGTTTTTCATGATGTAAAATTTAGTAAAAATACCCGAGTGTGATTTGCGACAAACGAGAAATCGGGAATGTGATTTTACTCAAGTAAATAGAGGCCTGGAGTGTGATATATCGCAATCTTGCTACTATGTTATTAAAAATATCTTTTTTCGGTTGCTATATTTACCTGCGTCCGGTGTGTAGGATTAGGAGATTGCATGAAATCTTATATTTCTCTTGTAGCGTTGGTTTGCCTTGCTGGCATGGCTTTTGCCGACCCGACCGTTTCCATCTTTGTGAAGGATGCGTCTGAGTTCCAGGCGATACAGAATGACCTGCAGCAGTTGAAGGCGGGTATCGGTAGCGATAACCCCGAGGTGGATTCCTTGATTACCCGTGCGAACCGCATCGCGAAAATGAACGACCGATGCAGCATGGTTGCCATCAACGATGTGCTCGACGAGGAATGTGGACGCTTCTATGCCGTAGAACTCCCCGAATTCGAATCCCGCTACATGGAAGTTACCGGCGAACTCCGCTTGGGCGTGGTGACCATGACGAACGACCTGGAGCAACGCGCACAGCAGATTGACGCCTGTACCGATGCTTTTTCTAGAATCATCGCCTCCAAGGAGAACCTCCTGAAGATCGAGGGTGGCGTGGACCTGGAACCGCTCTCGCATGCGGGTGCCTTCGATGCCTCTTACAACTTCAAGCTGCGCTACGACGGGCGCCGCATGGACCAGCAGAAGCATTTTACGGAACTCTGGCTCTCCAAGTGTGGCGATATCGTGCTGCGCAAGTCGGGCGACGAGTTTGCACCGTTGTTCGTGCAGGCGCTGGAACACATGAACGACTCGCTTTTGCATACGAAGACGAACCTGAAGGTGGTGCTCGATTCCTCGGACCTCTCGCTCTACCTTGACCTGAACAGGCCGGTGGCGGGTGCGTACTATCTGAGCGGTGCCGAACTTTTTAACGTGAACCAGATTCCTTCTGGCAAGGAAAACGCGCACCTGCTTGTGGACATGAAGGACAAGTCCGTGAACTTCCCGAGGGGGCGAGATGGTGAGATGGCTGCCTACAAGGGACGAGTGGAATTTGAAAAGGCGAGCGACGACCTGGTGGGCCGCTGGATCTGGGGCCGCGATTCCGCTGAAATCAAGGCGATGGCCAAGATGAAAGCAAAGAAAGTATCTGCGGCTACGGTTGTTGCGGATTCGGAACCTGCTGCGGCTCCGGTGGCAAACGATTCGACACCGCAGGTAGGCGACAAGGTGGATAACGGCCTGCCCGAGGCAAAGAAGTCGAATGGTACTCGCTGGGTGTTCCTCGGAATTTCGGCAGCGACACTTATTGCAGGTACGACTCTTGCTGTGGTCTACAACAACAAGGCGAAGGACGAGAGCAAAAAGAAACCGGCCTCGCAGGCGGAATTCAACCAGCGTCACGATGACATCGGCAAGTACCAGAAATTCCGCACAGCGGGCATCGGCATTGCCATTGTTGGCGGAATCGGGCTTGGCTTTAGCATTGCGTTCTAGGAGGAAACAGTATGAAGTTGAATGGATCCAGACCAGCATTGTCATTGCGAGGGAGTGCAACGACCGCGGCAATCACGAGCCTTCTTTTTATTCTTCTCTCCGCCTGTAGCAACTACCAGGAAGAGTTCGACAACAATTTCGGAGCGCTCGAATATGCGGACGACGTGGTTGAATCCTCTCCATCGGGTGGCGATGATCCGTTGTCTTCGCCGTCGGGTGGCGATGATCCGTTGTTCTCGTCTTCGGATGTCGATAATCCGTCGTCGTCATCTTTTGTCCCGACATCGAGCGGAACCGAGCCGCAGTCTTCTGCGGTTGTGCCTGCATCGAGTTCTGGAGAACCGCCCAGAAGTTCTGCGGAATCAAGTAGTTCGATGAAGTCCTCATCTTCGGTGATGTCCTCATCTTCGGTGATGTCCTCATCTTCGGTGAAGTCTTCGTCTTCGGTGAAGTCTTCGTCTTCATTAGCATATCACTTCCAATTACCTATTCATGGAATTACATACAAAGTAGTGACTATCGGTAAGCAGACCTGGATGGCGGAAAATATGGCTAAGGATAATCCCACATTTTATTACCCTGATGGCGATCGTGACAAATGGGCATATGGTAGACTTTACGACTGGTCAACAGCAAAAGAGATTTGCCCCGAGGGCTGGCACCTGCCGGATTCGTTGGAATGGCAAACCTTGTTTGATGCTGTCGGTGGAATAGAGGTCGCGGGTGGGGTGCTCCAATCCCAAAACGGGTATGGAACGGGCGAACAAATGTTTGCTGGCTTTAGGAATTCCGCTGGTGAATTCATTTATTTTGATAAATATGCTGATTTTTGGATTAATGATGATAGTGGAGTCAAATTTGTCGAGTTGCAGAGAAGAGACGATAGAGCTTTCTTTATGCCTAATACAGACTATATGACTGGTGACCTTACTGGCTATGCTTACTCCGTCCGCTGTATAATGGATTATATTACGGATGAACGCGATCGCCAGACTTACAGAACGGTCAAGATTGGTGACCAGGTATGGACGGCAGAAAATATGAATTATAAAACCGAATATAGTCACTGTTTCAATGACGGCCTAGATTATTGTGAAAAATACGGACGTCTTTACAAGTGGGATGAAACAAGTGCTGTTTGCCCCAGTGGATGGCGCTTGCCTACTAAGGGTGAATTGGAAAAATTGATTAATACAGTTGGAGGAAATGAGACCGCAGGAGATTCCCTCAAAACAAAAACTGGCTGGAAGACTTATTCGACCGCCGGTGACCTTTCTGCTAAAGGCGTTGGGGAGGATTCCTTTGGCTTCTCTGCCTTGCCTGGTGGTTTTAGGACTTATAATGGTGATGTTTGGTATTCGGATGAAGACGCGGTGGCGTATTTCTGTAGTTCTACGACGGCAGACAACGGAGAAGGGTCGTATTATATGGTATTGCCTTGGGCTCATTCTAATGCACAAATAACATCAGGTCAGTATGCTTGCTCCGTCCGCTGCGTGCAAGATTCGGAATAAGCCCTCAAGATGATTGCGGGTGAACGCTTTTTACGGCAATGCCTTGATGCTCGCCCGCTTCAGGCGGTCGTTCAGGGCGATGCCGATTCCCTTGTTGGGAATCGGGTCTACGAGAATCAGGTCGTAGTCGGGAGTATCCAGGTCGTGCATGTAGGCGTATAGCCTTGCGGTCGCCTCGGTCATGTCGCCCGTTATGGACAAGTTCACTGTGGCCGGAATCGCTCCGGCCTGGTTCCCGAACGCGATGCGCGCGGTCCGCTCCGGCAGTTTATAACCTGCGGGCACCTCTCCGAAATACAACGGCACCTGCGGGCGGTAATGCGTGTCGCACTGGCCCGGCGCCTGCATTGCCTGCCCGGGCTTGCTGGTGGATTCCTTGAGCGCCACCTGGCCAATGACCTTCGAGAACATCTCGGGCGTAATCGCACCCGGGCGTAAGACCGTTGGGGCATCCCCGGCGAGCGAGATGATGGAGCTTTCGACCCCTACGGAGCATGGACCGCCATCGACGATTCCCGCGATGCGGTCCGCAAGCTGTGCGGCCACGTGCTCTGCGGTGGTGGGGCTCACGTGCTTGAACAGGTTTGCGCTCGGGGCTGCAAGCGGCAGGCCCGATTCCTTGATAATCGCCTGCGCTACGGGGTGGCTCGGGAACCTTACCGCCACCGAGGGCAGTCCGCTCGTGCACAGGTCAGGGATGCAGTCCTTCTTGGGGAGGATCATCGTCATCGGGCCGGGCCAGAACGCTTCTGCAAGCCGGTATGCGGTATCGGGAATGTCGCGGGCGACGTTCTCCAGTTCCGCGATGTCTGCGATGTGCACGATAAGCGGGTCAAATGTCGGGCGTTCCTTTGCGGCGAAAATCTTCGCGAGTGCATCGGGGTTGTACGCGTTCCCCGCAAGCCCATAAACGGTCTCTGTCGGGATGGCGACTACTTCGCCTTCCTTGAGGAGCCTGGCGGCATCGGAAACGCTTGTCCAAGGGGGAAACTTCATTACAAGCCCAAAGATAAAAAAAGGGATAGCGCGTTGCTATCCCTAGATTCTTTTTTGCTGCTCGGCGGGCGTTATGCCGGGTTGCTCGGTGCTGCGGGTTCGTCCTTGCGGCCGAACGCGAACACCTTGTCGCATGCCCCGTTAAAGCGCTTCCAGATCTTGTCGGACTGTTCGCGGGGGACAGCACCGACTTCCTTCCACAGCCTGCGCAGGTGCTTCACCTTGTTCATCGCGGCGGCGACGGTGGCCTCGCTCAGGTCGGTGAGCAGGTCTTCGGCCTGTTCGCACAGGAGCTGCTTCTTCTGGAGGTTGTTCTCGCGGGCCTGTTCCTGGATGTCAAGCTGGTCGCGACGGCGGGTAAAGAAGTCGTCGCAGGCGCTACGGAATTCCTTGTGGATTTCGGAATCCTCGACACCGCAAGATCCGAGTTCGCGCCATTCCTTCTGAATGTCGCGGACTGCATCGGCGAGCTGGTTGGAACCGGCACTCTCGGCGAACTGCTTCACCTTGCTAATCAGTTCCAACTTGCGGGTCTTGACCTTTTCAAGCTGTTTCTTGAGGCCTTCGTCGTTTGCCGCCATGGCGGTAATGAACAGGTTCATCTTGGAGTTGTACCGTTCGTTGATTGCCTCTACGGATTCCTTCGGCACCATGCCGATGGCCTTCCATTCTTCGCGGATGGCGTTGATGGCCTCGGCGGTCTCTGCCGTTACGTTGTTTGCATCCATCGCATCGAGCTTGTCGCAGATGGTGACCTTCTTTGCAAGGTTGGCCTGCTTCTCGTTGTCCATCTCCTCGAAGTGGCTGCGCTTCTTGTCGAAGAACGCGTCGCACGCACTGCGGAAGCGGGTCCAGATTTCTTCGGACTTGCTCTTGGGCACGGGACCGGTGGCTTTCCAGGCGTCTTGCAACTGCTTGAGCTTGTTGGAGGTCGCGTTCCAGTCGGTAGATTCCTTGAGAGCCTCGGCTTCCTCGATGAGTTTCATCTTCTTCTCGAGGTTCGTCTCGCGGTTCTGGTCTTCTTGCTTGATGCTTTCCTTGTACTGGGCAAAGAATGCGTTCGATGCGGCCTTGAACCTTTCGATAAGCGCGTTCAGGCTTTCCTTGGGCACCATGCCGATGTTCTTCCAGTTTTCCTGGATTTCCTGCATGGCCTTGTACTTGTCCTTCCAGAAGATTGTGGTGTCGGCGACCAGGTCCTCGATCTTCTTGCAGAGTTCCTGCTTGCTTTCGAGGTTCTTCTGGCGCTCGACTTCACGTTCTTCGATAAACTGCGAGCAGTTGTCGCGGATCTGGGTAAACAGGGCCTGGAACTTGTCGCGGAATTCGACGAACTTCGCGGGGGAGACGGGTCCGATGTTCTTCCACTTGTTGCTGAACTCGCGCAACTTGTTGAGCACGTCCTGGCTGCCGGGTTCCTTGGCGAGCATTTCCATCTCTTCGAGGATACTTGCACGGTCCTTCTCGTTGTGCCAGGATTCCCACTGGCGCATTTCCTGGAAGCGCTCGGTGGCGCTCTTGTACTCGAGCCACAGGTCGTGGTACTTGAACTTCTGTTCGCCTACGATGTTCTTCCACTCGGCGAAAGTGTCGCGGAGCTTCTGGCTCAGGTTCTTGAAGTCTTCGTTCTCGTCGAAAGCCTTCACGCGGTCGATAAGCTTGCGGAGCTTGGCCGCGTTTTCTTCGTAGCGCTTCTGGGCGGATTCTTCGAAGGCGGTAATCTTTTCCTTGAGCTTGTTGCGCAGGGCGTTGTAGCTCTGGAGGTTCGTGTCGGAACCTTCGAGGAGCGGGAGCTTTTCCCATTCGCGAACAATGGCGTGTACATGCTTCTGGGTCGTTTCGGAAACTTCGGAATCGGCGATGGCCTGCAGCATGTCGAGCAACTGCTTGCGTGCCTTGCCTTCGTCTGCCGCGTCGACCGGTTCTTCGGCGGCTTCGGCATCGACCTTCTTGAGTTCCTGACTCTTGAGGTAGGCGAGGCTGAAGCGCTTGACGGCTTCGGCATCCATGATGGACTTCTTCTCGTTCCACTCGGCGACAATCTCGGCAATGCGGTCGGCCTTTTCGGCGGCGTTATCGGAGGCGAGGATCCCTTCGAATTCTTCGAGGGTGGTCATCAGCTGCTGCTTGCTCGCTTCCTTCTCGGCGTTGGCCTTTTCGGCAGCTGCGCGTTCGGCATCGGCTTCGGCGAGGAATTTCGTGTAGCTTGCGTAGATTTCGTCAAGGGTGGCCTGCTTGTCGCCCATGCCCAGGGCCTTCGCTTCGCTCATCAGCGATTCGAACTGTTCCTTGACCTCTTGCGGGTTCTTCTTGCCGGCGAGCGAGTGCGCCTGCTGGATCAGGGCATTCCTCTTGCCGTTGAGCAGGGCTTCGGCCCTCTTGCCGCCGTCTTCGACTTCCTTCTTGGCACGGATCTTTTCGATGGCGATCTTGCGCACGGAGGCGTGCTTCGAATTTTTCGAGATATCGGTGAGGGAGGACTCGGATTCAATGCGGCTCACAGCTGCCTTTGCAATTTCTTCCTTGGCATCCTTATTGGCGGCGTACGTGAGTACGTTGACCTTGCCCGTCTTCTTGATGAGTTCCAGACGGAGCTCGGAGTTGGGCATGGATTTTGCAAGTTCTTCGGCATAGCGGGTGTCCTTGATGTCGTCTACAAACTTGAGTATTTCCTCGTTTGCCGGTTCGCGGTAGTCCTTGAGCATCTTGGTGACTTCTTCAAAATAACGCGATTCGGCCAAACGGCGTACACCTGCCTCGCTGTCCTTTTTCGAGATTGCCGAAAGGGACGGAATCAAGGTAAGTTTTTTTACAGCTGCGGTCCTAACGCTACTATCTTCATCCGAAAGGGCAATGCGTTCCAGCGTGCTCTGATCGCGAACGTCCATGTCTTCGACAGCTTCGAGTCGCTTTTCAGGGTTGGAATTCTGCCATTTCGGTCTCAATGCATCCAAAAAACTCATAAGAATCTCCAGTAAGTTGGCGAACCTTGATAAGGTTCGTGTATCATAATCTAAATAAAAAGATTAGAAATGGTTTAGGAAAATGTTGTTTTTTTGGCAAATATAAGGGTAGAAATGCGGTCTAGATTACCTATCTTTGGGGGAGAAATGGCAAAACGCATACCCAAAACGCAGGCTCCCGAGCAAATTCGGGTCAAATGCGCCCCAGAGACCCTGGAGCGGTTCTGCGAGGTGTATATCCCGCAGGCGCCCGCCGTCTATACCTACGGGGTACCTGCCAGTTTGCCCGAGGGTGCTAGTATCCGTCGCGGGAGCGTGGTCTGGGTGCAGTTCGCCACTCGCAAGACGCCCTCGCTCGCGGTAGTCTCGAAGGTGCATACGGAACGTCCCGAGTTCAAGGTAAGGTGTGCTTACCCGCACGCATCGGGCTACGTTTTTAGCGAACGGTACATGGAATCGCTCGAGTGGGTGGCACGTTACTATATAAGCACACCGATGAAGGCTCTGGATGTATTTTGGCCCGCGAGTTTCGAGAACTACCTGGATGCGCTTGCGGCAAGGCAGGCGGAGGCTGGTGCTTCGGATAATGCCGATTCGGGTAATGACTGCGCCGAACTTCCGCCGAAACCTGATGTACCTCCCTTGACAGACGAGCAGCGCATTGCTCTCGATTCGTTGGTGGGCGACCTTTCGGGTACGGGGTTCCGCGGTTCGCTTTTGCATGGCGTGACCGGTTCCGGCAAGACGCGCGTATACCAGGAACTTGCCTACGAGGCGTTGCGCCGCGGCAAGAAGGTTTTGATTCTTGTGCCGGAAATCGGGCTTACCCCGCAGACGGCGAGCCGGTTTGAAGTTTTTTTGCAGGTGCCCGTGCGGGTGCTGCATTCCGCACTCTCGGCCCCCAAGAAGCGCGAGGCCTACGTCTCGGTGCTTTCGGGCGATGCTCGCGTGGTTCTCGGAACCCGCAGCGCCATACTTGCTCCGTTCGATTTTGACGTGGTAATTCTCGACGAGGAACACGATTCCTCGTTCAAGCAGCAGGACCCGGCCCCGCGCTACCATACCCGCGAACTCGCTTTCCACCTGGCGTACAAGTACGGGGCGCTCGTGGTGCTCGGAAGCGCGACTCCCTGCATCGAGACGTTCTATAATGCAAGTACAGATAAATTAAAATACCTCAGGCTGCAGAAGCGCGCGACCTCCGCAAGCCTGCCCGAGGTAGGCATCGTCGATATGGGGAAGGTGCGCCAGCAGAAGGGTATCCTCATGTCGCCCGACCTGCGCGATGCCCTGGTGAAGTGCGTTACGGAAGGCGACCAGGCGATTGTGCTTATGAACCGTCGCGGTTATTCCAAGGTGCGCGTGTGCAGCGAGTGCGGCGAGACGCTCTACTGCAAGAACTGCCACGTGCCGCTCGTTTTCCACAGGCAGTACAATTCCCTGCTGTGCCACTACTGCGGGCTGCTTTACCCGGTGAACACGCCGTGCCGTGCATGCGGGGCCGATACATACGAGTTCGTCGGTGGTGCTATCGAAAAGCTCGAGGAAGAAATTCTCGAGTGGGTTCCGGGTGCAAGGATTGTGCGCATGGACCGCGATACCACGCAGAACGTGGGTTCGGTCGAGAAGATTCTGGAATCGTTCCGCAAGTGCGAATACAACATACTGCTTGGTACGCAGATGGTCGCAAAGGGGCACGACTTTCCGGGAGTGCGCCTTGTGGGCGTCGTGGGTGCCGATAGCGGTTTCGGGATGCCCGATTTCCGCAGTACGGAGAGGCTGTTCCAGTTGCTTAGCCAGACGGCGGGGCGTGCGGGCCGTGCCGGGGGTACGGGCCGCGTGCTTATCCAGACGCAGAACCCGAACGAGCCTGTAATGCAGTTTGCACTCCGGCACGATTTTGCGGGCTTTGCCGAGATGGAAACCCGCGACCGCAAGGATGCATTCTACCCGCCATTCTGCAAAATGGTTGAGGTACCCTTCGGGGGCAAGGACGAGGGCGCGTTGCAGGCAGCAGTCAAGCGCGTGGAAAAACTCTGCCGCACCGAAAAATCGCTCATGGTGATGGGGCCGGTAGATGCCTTTATTCCGGTGGTGCAGAACGTGCGCTGGGTAAAGCTCTACCTCAAGACAAACGACCTCCCGGTGGTACGTCGCATACTTTCACCTATCGTGAACAGCGCGAAACCCGTATTTACCGGAATTGAAATAAAAGTGGAAATTGAGTAGCTCCGGTAGGAGCCCACGAAGAAACTACTTACGCTTCTTTTTAACCTTGGGCGGCGTGTAGTTGCTGCCAATCTGCCCGCCGTTGTTCTGCTTGCGGGCCATGTCGCCCACCTTCTTGAACATTTCCTTCATGTCGTCGTACTGCTTGAGTACCGCGTTCACGCGGGAAATCTCGGTGCCCGAACCCTTTGCAATGCGGTTCTTGCGGCTACCGTCCAGAATCTGCGGCTTCTTCCTTTCCTTCGGGGTCATGGAACTGAGGATGGCTTCCACGTACACGAGCTGCTTCTCGTCGATCTGGTCGAGCGGGAGCTTGTTCAGGCCCGGGATGAGCCCGAGGATATCCTTGATGCGGCCGAGTTTCTTGATGGTGCGGAGCTGGTTCAGGAAGTCGTTCAGGTCGAACGTGTTGTTGAGGATTTTCTTCTTCAAATCCTTCGCATCCTTCTCGTCGATAACCTGCTGCGCCTTTTCCACAAGGCTCACCACGTCGCCCATGCCGAGGATTCTGCTCGCCATGCGGTCGGGGTGGAACAGGTCGATGTCCGGGAGCTTTTCGCCCACACCGATAAAGCATATGGGCACGCCCGTCATCTTCTTGATGCTGAGTGCTGCACCGCCGCGGGTGTCACCGTCCATCTTCGAGAGGCAAACGCCGGTAAACGAGAGACGCTGCCAGAAGGTCTCGGCCACGTTCACCGCTTCCTGACCGATCATCGCGTCGGCCACGAATAAAATTTCGTCCGGGTGCACGGCGTCGCGGGCCTTCTCGAGCTCCTGCATCAACTCTTCGTCAATCTGCAGGCGGCCTGCGGTGTCGTAGATTACCAGGTCAAAGCCGTTGTCCTTCGCGTACTGGTAGCCATGCTTGATGATTTCGACCGGATTGCCCTGGCCCTCGTCGTACACCGGAATGCCGATGGACTTGCCGAGCACCTGCAACTGCTTGATTGCGGCGGGGCGGTACACGTCGGCTGCCACGAGGAGCGGCTTCCTCTTCTTCTTGCTACGCATCCAGAGGGCGATCTTGCCGGCAAAGGTCGTCTTACCGGAACCCTGCAGGCCGACCATCATGATGCCGACCGGAGCGGGTGCGGAAAGGTTGATTTCCTTGGTCTCGCCACCCATCACGGCGACGAGTTCGTCGTGGATAATCTTCACGATCTGCTGACCGGGGGTCACCGAGTTCAGGACTTCGGAACCGAGAGCCTTTTCCTTGACGGCCTTCACGAAGTCGCGGGTCACGTTGAAGTTCACGTCGGCTTCGAGGAATGCACGGCGTACTTCGCGCAGCGATTCGGCGACGTTTTCTTCGGTGAGCTTGCCCTGCCCGCGCAGGTTCTTGAGGGTAGATTCTAGAGAGTCGGTCAGCTGTGAAAACATAGTGAGCGCAAATATAGAAAAATCGGTAAAATAAATGCTAAATTTGCCAGCCATGAAGCCGTTAAGTGAACGTACAGAGACCTTTACCGATTCCGTTATCCGCAGAATGACCCGCATCGCGAATGCCTGCGGGGCGATAAACCTTTCGCAGGGGTTCCCGGATTTCGATCCTCCGGAGGCTCTGACGAGGCGGTTGGCAGAAATTGCCCCCGTGGGCCCGCACCAGTATGCGATTACGTTCGGTGCGCGGAATTTCCGCGAGGCGCTGAGCGACAAGCAGTTCCATTTTAGCGGACTGCGTTACGACCCGCAGAAGGAAATCGTCATTACCTGCGGCAGTACCGAGGCGATGATGGCCTCGATGATGTCGGTGTG
>JAGAAW010000162.1 GCA_017615055.1 Fibrobacter sp. | reverse complement strand
GCGTTCCTCGGGCTCGCGGTGTACAAGAAGGTTCAGGCATACGAAGCATTTGTCGAAGGCGCGAAAGACGGCTTCCATACCGCCGTGATGATTATCCCGAACCTCGTCGCCATCCTCGTGGGTGTCGCCGTGTTCCGCGCGAGCGGAGCCATGGACCTGCTCATGAACGGCATTTCGTGGGTTCTCGGGCTGTTCGGAGTCGGCAACGACGTGGTGCCCGCACTCCCCACCGCATTCATGAAGCCCTTGAGCGGAAGCGGTGCCCGCGGCATGATGATCGACGCCATGAAGGCGCTCGGCCCCGACAGTTTTGCCGGCCGCCTCAGCTGCATGTTCCAGGGAGCCGCCGACACCACGTTCTATATCATCGCGGTTTACTTCGGTTCTGTAGGTGTGAAGAAGACGCGCCACGCCGTCACCTGTGCGCTCATCGCCGACGCCGTGGGCGTGATTGCCGCAATCGCAATCGCGTACCTGTTCTTCCCGCCAACCTAAGCGGCCCATTGCGTTTATTCTGAAAACGGATAAATTACATACTCGTCTTGTTCAGGGAGTTTTTCCTGGTAGGGTTCCGGGTTGCGGATCATCTCCATCAACTTATCCGCAATAGCATTGCTCGCAATCCTGTGCGCGTTCCCGTTCCAGTGGGAATCGGTCTTCCAGTAAAGTTGCTGTTTTCTTTTATGGGCCTTGGCAAACGGTTGTAGAAGGTCAACGTGTTTGATATCCCTGAAAGCAAGTATTTTATTGAAGTAGTTATCAAACATATTTACCCTCTCACCCCTCTGTCTATTCCTGTTTGGAGGCATCACGAACAGGAGGCGCGCCCCGAAAGTCCACGCCAGCGAGTCGAGGCTCCTAAGAGTTTTCACGACAGTTGCATTTTCCACCGACATCGTCGAGTCCATAATAATCCTGACGGAATCCGGCGCATACACGAGAAGGTCCGTGACCTCCGAGATTTCCGACGAAGGTTTAATAAAGCCGCCATTCGCATCAAATTGTTTCAGCATGGGGGTTAACAAGGGACGATGCCAAACGGTTGCGCTCGGATGCGTATCCTTGTAGAGCGAGTAACGCCATGTATCAGTCAACTTGCGGATTCCGGCCACCGGAGGGAAACGGCGCAACTTGAAGTCCACTGTTCCCGGAGCCTCGAGGAAGGCGCGACGCCGAATGCGCTTGACTTTCGAGCCAAGACCCTTTCCCTCGTCCCAGGGTGCGACATTGCCGTAATCGAAAGCTGCATGTGCGCCGAAATTCTCGTACACGTTCCTCTCGACACATTCCACGACGATGACTTTCGGGACAGGCTTCCCAACCTTCGCGCGGGCGGCGGCAAGCGCAAAGAGCGATTTCGGGGAACCCTGCAGGTCGATGTAATCCACCGCGGCAACCTTCCCGATTCCCGCCGCAGAAAGTTTATCCGAGACTTCTTCGGGCAGCGGCTTATGGCCGAACTGCACGCGGCTAAAACTATCGCCCAGCCACCACACGATTCCCGAATCGAGCGGTGCGGTATGCACGCTTTCGTCGGGATGGTACGGCTTGTCGACAATCTCTTCGAACTGCTTGACAGAGGTAAGCCTGAAGAGGTCTCCCCTGCCGGTAAACCACTGCGGGAACGCACCGCTAAAGAACAGCACGAGCATCGCGATAGAAAGCAGGCCAAGCCCGCGAACACACCAGAGAGCGATTTTAGTCTTTGTATCCATCATCGCCCCTAGAACTGGAAGTAAATGAACCCTTGCCCGCTAAAGCGACCGAGGAAAATGATTGCCAACAAATAAACAAGGCACCAGGTCCAACGCCATGCACCCGGCTCGTCACCCACGACAGCGCCACGCGTACCGCCACGGGTCACAAGTGCACGCACGCCCCATATCAATAGACCTACCAACACGCTAAAAGCTGCAGGAACATGCACAGCATAATTATTGACACAGAAAAGCGAATGTGAACAAGTTACTCCGCACAATTCTGCTTGCGCCAAACTCCCGAACGGTCCAAAATCAAAGATGCCGGCAATGTAGTTAATCCATGTGCCAAAATCCGGTGCTCGGAACAACGTGAAGAACAGCACGACAAGAATAAACGTCTTGACGCGACCCAGCCACGGATGCTTTACCGGTAATTTTCGCCACGGCCGTTCCAACACGTACGCCACCCCATGGCACACGCCCCACGCCACGAACGTCCAGGCGGCGCCATGCCAGAGCCCGCTCAAGAAAAACACGACAAGCACGTTCACGATGGCACGCGGGCGACCCTTGCGCGAACCGCCCAGACTGAAATACACGTATTCACGGAACCAGCTCGTGAGAGAAATATGCCAGCGTTTCCAGAAGTCGTAGATGCTTGTGGCGAGCAGAGGCGCATTGAAGTTTTCCATCAGCCTCACGCCAAAAATCCGCGCAATACCGATGGCAATATCCGAATAGCCCGAGAAATCGAAGTATATCTGGAAGGTAAAGAACACGCCCGCAAGAATCAGTTCAACCGGAGACAGTCCCGATACCTGACCCGCCGCAACACCGTTAAACACGCCATCCACGAATACGCCCAGGTGGTCTGCCAACACAGCCTTCTTGAAGAAGCCCTGCAATATGCGGAACATGCCCGCCTGCAAATCCGCCACATCGAAGCGATGTTCTAGCGCGAGTTGAGGCATCAGGTGCGGAGCGCGTTCAATCGGGCCCGCCACCAGCTGCGGGAAGAACGTCACGTACAATGCGTACTGCGCGATGTTCCTGCACGCGGGAATCTTCCCGCGGTAAACGTCAATCACGTAACTCAAACTCTGGAACGTGTAGAACGAAATGCCCATCGGGAGTAGCAGCTTGGGCAAATCCAAGGGCTTCCCCATCCACGGGGCGACAACCGCATTCCACGTTTCCTCGAAGAATCCCAGATACTTGAATGCAAACAGGAGTCCGAGGTCGAAGCACAGCGAAAACGCAAGCGCAATGCGCCGTTTAAGATTCGCTTTAACATTCGCGCTAGGCACACCATCAACTGCGCCGAACCTTCCGATAACACGCGCCATCGCAAAGTCCACGCCGATAGTCGCAAGGATAAGCGCAAGGTACTCCGGGCGCCACACCGCATAAAAATAGAGGCTCGCCACCAGGATAAGGATGCGGCGGAATTTCCCACCCCAAGCATTCTCCTTGCCCACGGGAACCGCGTAGTAGAGCCCTACGACGGCAACCGCAAACAGAATGAAATACCAGGAATGGAAAAGCACGCTACTTCAGGACTCCGGTCGCCTGCGCAATCAACACGCCGACGTAGCCAATGTAAACAGCGAGGAATGTCGCACCCTCAAGGCGGTTTATCCGCCCAATGCGGCGACCATCTGCATCAAGGCGCGTCTTGCGCACGGGCAGCCCGAACAGCAGGAGCAACACCGTCAGTACTGCCATCACGGGCATGTCGCGGTTGAATACCGACGGTTCGAAGGAGTGCATCGGGGCAATGGATGCGGCGATGCCCACCACCAAGAGCGTATTGAACAGGTTCGAGCCGATAATGTTGCCGAACGCGAGGTCGTTTTCGCCCTTGCGGGCAGCGGCAATCGAACTCGCCAGTTCCGGAAGCGAAGTCCCCACCGCCACGATGGTAAGGCCAATCAGCAAGTCACTCACGCCGAGCGCACGGGCAATTTCCACAGCGCCCCACACCAGCGCGCGGGAACTCGCCACCAGGAGAGCAAGCCCGAGCACAAGCCACAAGATGGACTTCCCGAGAGCAGGCTTTTCGCTCTCACCTGATTCCGCCTCGCCCGATTCTTCCACAGCGCTACCCTTCTTCTGCCGGAGTTCGCTCACGATGTTGAACCCCATCACGCCGGCAAACACAAGCAACAGCACCACGCCATCCAAGCGACCGATAGACGCATCCGAGGCAAGGAAAATGGAAAGTGCAGTCACGGCAAGCAATATGGGCAAGTCACGCTTGAGCGCCTTCCGCACCACGATGACCGGAGAGATTACCGCAGTAAGTCCGAGAATCAGGGCAATGTTTGCGATGTTGCTCCCGTATGCGTTACCCAACGCAAGTTCCGGAGCATCCTGCATGGCGGAAATCGCCGAGACAACCATCTCCGGAGCGGAGGTTCCGAACCCGACAACAACCATGCCAATAAGCAGTGTGGACATGCCACAAAACTTGGCAACACCCACGGCGCCATCAACAAACTTGTCTGCACTCCATACAAGGACACCCAATCCCAGGACTACAGCGACAATCGGAAGAATCATAAACTAGAGAACGTAGAAGGAAATACCGAAGAGGAAAGTGCTTGTCGTGAGGTCGTTGATACGCCAACCGGGTACGCCCTCGTAGAGGTTCGAGAATCCGCACTCGTAGCGGATGTCAAACGACATGTAACGATTCGCCTTGATGGTAAGCCCAAGCAACAGGGAAAAGTCGAGCGAGTTGCGGTAATCCAGCTCGATCATGTCGGCATTGCCGTTTACAGGTGTTCCATCCGTCTTTTCATAGGAGTACTTGAACTGGTCCTGGACAGGCACAGAAACCTGGGTACCGAAATCAAACGAGAAGTTCGAATACATGGACTTGAGCATGAACAACAGCGGAATGGAAACGCGGTCCATCTTGAACTTCACGTGCGCTTCCTTCGAGAGATTGCTACTGTACAGGTACGAGGCGCTCGCATCGCTGTGGTCGTACATGGCGCCAATCCTGAATCCCATCGAATAATCGTTCAGCGGGATAACAGCAAACAGGCCGGCCTTCCAGGCCACACCGCTATACGATTCGGTAAAATCCCAGTTGTTGTCGAAAAGCGTGTTCGTACCCACGAATGCCTGGACACCGAAAGAGAACTTCATCGGAACCGGATCGGTCTTGAGCCTATACACACGGGTCTCGCGAACCGTGGTTTCCACCGGAGCGGTCGTATTCGCGCCATACGCGGGCTGCGACTCGGCATCGACGCCACGGACAGCCTTCGGAGCGGGCATATCGCCTTCATCGACAACCGGAGAGGGCTGGGGTTCGGCCTGCGGAGCGGGGGCTGCGGCAGTTTCGACCGGAGCGGCTTCCTGTGCAGGAGTGACTTCAGCAGGAGCAGTTTCTTGGGCGACAGCCTGCGGTTCAGCGGCAGGTTCCTGAGCCGGAGCGGCAGGGGCAGCCTCAGCAGGTGCTGCTTCCTGAACGGCTGCGGCTTCCGGAGCGGGGGCCGCGGGTTCAGCGGCAGGAGCGGCTTCTTGAGCCAGGGCAAAAGCGGCCATGGCCAGAACAAGACTGAAAGATCTCATTTTCGTGTTCATAATTACTCCATTTTGCATAATGTTCTTTCTTTAGAGCAAAATACAAAAACTTTGCTATCTTTCCAAATATGAAACTGAATATCGTTACCAAAGAATCGGGCAAAGCGGGCGCATATGCCCTCTTTTTCGTAAAAAAGTCCATCCAGTTTTCGACTATCCTCTCTGAAAATGCCGAAAAGCAGGTCGAATCCGTCCTGAACGGCATGGAAAACGGCCCATTCGAAGATCTTGAATTCCTTGAAATTGACGGCAAGCCGACATTTTTCGTAGATGCAGCCAAGGAACGCGGCATTTCCGCCCTCGACCACCTGCGCATGGCCGCCTACCGCCTGGCCCAGAAGGCCATGAAAAAGCAGGCCGCAAGCGTGAGCATTTTCCTCGCCGATGCCGCCGACGAACAGTTCAAGGCCATTCTCCACGGCCTCCATTACGCCGACTACAATTTTGACGCCTACAAGAGCAAGCAAAAGCAGAATTTCCAGGTCACATACGAAATCGTCGCCGGCGACCGCGAGAAGGACTTCAAGAAGATTGCCGAAGACGTCGCCATCGAACAGAAGGCGGTGACGCTCGCAAAGAACCTCATCAACACCTGCGCCTCCGACCTCTACCCCGCAGAATTTGTCGAGAACGCAAAGACCATCGCCAAATACACGCCAGGATTAAGCATCAAGGTGCGCGACATGAAGCAGCTCCAGAAGGAAGGCTTCATGGGTCACGTGACCGTCGGCAAGGGCAGTTCGCACGAGCCCTACATGGTCACGCTTTCCTACGACGGAACGAAGGGCGCAAAACGCACATCGAAAGATCACCTGGTCATCGTCGGCAAGGGCCTCACGTTCGATACCGGCGGTCTCTGCCTCAAGCCGCCCAAATCCATGCCCGAGATGATCAGCGACATGAGCGGGGCCGCAACCGCGCTCGCCGCCATCCAGGCAATCGCAACGCTTAAACTCCCCCTCCGCGTGAGTGCCGTCTGCTGCCTTGCCGAAAACGCCATCGGCAACAAGTCCGTTCTCCCGGGCGATATTTTCAAGGCAAAGAACGGCAAGACCGTCATGGTCGACAACACCGACGCCGAAGGCCGCCTGGTGCTTAGCGACGGGCTCGCCGAAGCGGGTCTCATCGGTGCAACGCATATCGTAGACCTCGCCACGCTCACGGGCGCCATGGTACGCGCGCTCGGGTACGCCGTCGCAGGCTTCTTCAGCAACGATGACGATCTCGGCCTGAAGGTTATCAACTGCGGCGAAGCATGCTGCGAAAAATTCTGGAGCATGCCGCTCGAAGAAGAATACGCCGACGCGCTCAAAGACAAGTTTGCCGACCTCAAGAACACGGGAACCGACGCCGGAGCAATTTCCGCGGCACTGTTCCTGCAGGAATTCGTTCCCGAAGACACTGCTTGGGCACACATGGATATCGCCGGCACGGCCTTTGCCACCAAGAAGTGGAAGTACACCGAATATGGCGCCACCGGTTTCGGCGTGCAGACGCTTATAGAACTTGCCCGCGAGATGTCCGCCCCGAGTGAGGAGGCATAAGATGGCCTGCGCAAACTGCAAGATCCGCGCCCAGTACGACAAGAACCCGAAATCGCTTATCGGGCGCTTCTGGCGGTTCCATATCAATTTCTGCCCCGGATGGAAGGCTTACCTAAAAAGCCTTTCCGACGAGGAACGCATCGCGATTAAAGAAAAATACGGGATTAAATAATTCCGATGCAAACCAGAGTATTGACCCTGACGAAAGTCAGGGTCAAAATGTTTATATATGATGCTGAGTGTCCTCAGCATGACGCAAGGCAAAACAGCACGCAAAATGAGAGTCGCCGACTTTCGGCGGGACTTCACACGAACGGCACTTCGCCCGCAATTCGGCGCATCCCTCTGCACACACGGAGCAGCGGTCCGCAAAGCGGCAGCCCTGCACAAAGTCGCGGGCATGCGGCACGGAGCCGGGAATCGATTTCATAGTGCGCATATCGCTGTGATTTTCGGGAATGGCGGCCAATAGCCCCTGCGTGTAAGGGTGCAGCGGGTTGTCAATCACGTCGCGCACGGGCCCGCATTCCACAATGCGGCCAGCATACATCACCGCCACGCGGTCGGCATACTGCGAGACAATTCCCATATTGTGCGTAATCAGGAGTACCGCCGTGCCGGTGCGTTCGGCCATATCTTTGAGAACGGCGAGTACCTGCGCCTGCACAGTCACGTCTAGAGCCGTTGTCGGTTCGTCGGCGATGATGAGCTTGGGTTTCGGGAGGAGCGCCATCACGATGCATACGCGCTGGAGCATGCCGCCCGAAAGTTCGTGCGGGTAGGCGTCCAGAACGCGGTCCGGGTCATTGAAACCCGCCTGCAGGAGCATCTCGCGAATTGTCGCCAGCGGGTCGGCACAGTTTTTACCGGCCGATACAGCGTCAGACTTCGCACCGTTTTTGCCGGCCGATACTGCGCCGGACTTGCCAGTAGAAGATGCGCAGAATTTGAAAACCTCGAGCAACTGCTTCTTGATAGTCACGACCGGGTTCAGGGCCTGCATCGGTTCCTGGAAAATGCATGCGATTTCGGACCCGCGCACTTTCTGCAGTTCGGCCAGCGGGAGCTTCGCAAGGTCTTTTTCTTCAAACAAAACCGACCCTTCCACAATCCTTGCGCTCGGCTGCGGCAACAGCCGGAGGATACTCATGGATGTCACGCTCTTTCCGCAGCCCGACTCGCCCACCAGCGCAAAGAACTCGCCCGCATTTATCTCAAACGATACGCGGTCCGTCACCTGGACCGGCTTTTCAGCCGACTCTCCGTCTTTGTGGTGCCCGAATGCCACCGAGAGGTTGCGCACTTGCAAAACCGGATTAGACATAACGGTCTCCAGATTTTGGGTCCATCGCATCGCGCACGCCCTCGCCCACGAACGTCGTGAGAAGCAGCGTCACAAAGAGTGCGGCGACCGTGCTCACAGAAATCCACGGCGCGTAAAGGTTGTTGAGGCCCTGGCTCATAAGTTCGCCCCAGCTGGGCGTAGGCGGTTGCAGGCCAAATCCCAGGAAGTCCAGCGACGTGAGGCTCCCGATACCGCCAATCAGCGTGAACGGGAACAGCGTCACCACCGGGGTCAGCGCATTCGGTAGAATTTCCTTAAAGAATATGTGGCGGTGCCCCATGCCGAGCACCTTCGCCGACTGCACGTAGGTCATGCCGCGCAGCTTGAGGAATTCCGCACGCATGTAGTAGCTCAGCGAAATCCAGTTGAACGCCGCCATAATCAATATCAACAGCCAGAAACTGCGCCCGTAAATGCTTCCAATCAAAATCACCACGTAGAGCATCGGGAGCGACGACCAGATTTCAATCATGCGCTGCATGCCGATATCCCAGAACTTGCCGAGGTACCCCTGGATACCGCCAATAACGATTCCGAGGAACGTGCCGAGCAAGGTCAGGAGCAAACTAAAGCTGATGCAGATGCGGAACCCGTGAATCAGGCGCGCCAAAACATCACGTCCATTGCTATCGGTTCCGAGCCAGTGGCGTGCACTCGGGGCAAACGGGGGCGTTCCGTCTTCGCTCAGGTCGGCCTTCAAGGGGTCATGCGCAATCGGGGGCATAATCGCCCACATCTCGGGGCAACCGCCCGCGCGGGTAAAGCCATCGGCGGCATCTTCCTCGCACTCGCGGACCGCCTCGAAAATTTTTGCGTAATCGGCTTCCGTCTGGTATTCCCCGCCAAAGTCCGCATCGCTGTAGCGCACAAACGCCGGGAAATACGTCTTGCCCTCGTAACGCAGCACAAGCGGCTCGTCGTTCACCGTCCAGGGGCTGGTCAGCGAAAGCAGGTACGCCACCACGAGCACCAAAAGCGACCAGAACGCCCGCTTGTTCTTGCGAAAGCGCTTCAGCCGGTTCAAGGTCTCTGTAGATACGCGAAATTTCACTGAAAAGCCAATATAATAAATTTTAGTTTCTTCTTGTCACGAGGCGGGGGAAGTCTCCCCCTGGTTCGCACTTCGTTGCTCTCCACCCCCTCTCCTGCGGGGGCACCCCGCAACGCCCCAATAGTTTTTTCCTATAATCGAAGAGTGATTGTCATCACTCCGTCTGCAATCTCAAATAAAAAACTTGACATACATCCATCTTGGATGTAAATTTTACACAATGGTTTTGGTGAATGTCATGATGTCGGTCACAAACTTTTGCTCTTTAATGCAAAAGCAGACATCCGTTTACCCCCCCCTCAAGTAAATTTTAGTTTACAAGACATTTTACATTTCATCCCCCCGCCATGACATTGCCGGGGGATTTAGGCGTTTGTCGCCTCAAAAATATTAATCAAACTAGGAGCAACCGATGAAAAATAAACTCATCCCTATTATAGCGATTATCTCGACGTTCGGACTCGCCGCTTGCGGCGGTGATTCGTCGAGCAACGCAGACGAAAACAACCAAGAAGAAAATATCCCTTCTGCAAATACAGAGAACAGTTCTTCAAGCATTTCCGGTTCCAACACCCAAGCCACGAATTCAGATATTTCTTCTAGCAGCACAGAAAGAAGCCCCCTAGAAACAGACCCGGTTAAGCCCAGCAGCGTAAAAACAGGATCCCTAACCGACGAACGTGACGGACAAACCTACAAGACTGTACAAATTGGAAATCAGATTTGGATGGCAGAAAACCTGAAGCTTGATGTAAGCGACGGTTTCTGCTATGGCGACGTCAAGGACAATTGCGAAAAATACGGAACCTTCTACACAGCAAAGACCGCATTACGCATTTGCCCCGAAGGTTGGAAATTGCCCAATGATGAAGCTTGGAAAATTCTTGCCCAAAATATCGGAGCCGAATACGACGTAAGTGGCAAATCTGGCGGAGGCACTTTCATTTATATAAATGATGATGCCATTTCTAAAATTCGAAGCACTACCGGATGGACAAACACGAACGGAACAGATGCTCTTGGATTTTCTGCTTACCCCGCAGGCAAGTTCAATGGCACACAATATTCCGGTCTAGGCGAACAAGCTGTATTCATGGGAAGCAATAAGTCTTCTGGTGAAGATGCCAGCTGGGCAGCAATTTCTGAAAATCAGATTTATATTACCGGAGGAAAGGTTACAAACTCCGCTATGCCCGTCCGCTGCTTGCAGGAACTTCCCTGCGATGACTCAAACAATGGCGAAGTCGAAGGCGTAACTATTTGCGAAAAAGGCAAATGGCATATGGGTACTGACATCGAAATAGCTACAGGATTTAAAAAATGTAATAACGAAAACAGGAATGAAATTATCGGCAAATACATTTGCACTGGTTCCTATTGGAAAGAGGGATCAGACTCGGAAATTTCAAAGGTTTTCAAAGTTTGTGATTTTTACAACGCCAACGAGGTTGTAAATGACTTCATTTGCGATGGAAATAGCGAATGGCGCGAAGTAACCGACATCGAAAAAGCGACAGATTTTAAAAAATGCACTCGAGATAATAACGGAGAAACCGTAAATAATTATACATGTATCGACGGAGATTGGCTTTCTGCAGACCCCTATCTCAGCCTAGGCTCAATGTCATGGGAGGAAGCAATATCTAGCTGTCCAGTAGGTTGGAAAATCCCTAGTTCCTCTTGCAACGAAAATTCTCCTTATACAGTTGCAACATTTAATAGTTATACTTTTGGAGGATATGATTGTGGAGACGGATTAAATCTAAATTATTTTCATTGGACTTCTTCAGAAAAAAACGATAGTCTTGCATTCGCTGTTGTTTACAACGAATCCGCCTATAATAAAGGATACGCCGCAGTACTCCCCAAAACAGAGAAAAGTGCACTCCGCACCGCACCATCAACAATTGTAGCCATCTGCGTAAAGGAATAATTTTATGGGAACGGCAAAAACAGAACACTGGATCGAAAGTGCACTACAAGCAATGGCTTTCTGGATGGGCTACGAAAAAGAACTCTTTCCAAGTTATGACCTGCCTGAATTAGCACTCGGTGCAGAATTTTGCCGTCTGCTCCGACACTTTGCACCCAAAGAATTAAAAATCAGGGCCGAACAAAACTACGGCGAACTTTTGGGAATAAAGAGCAACGACAGAGCCGACATTGCCATATTCAACAAAGAAAATGACAATTGCGAATACATCATTGAAATTAAGCGCAACGGCTCTCATAGCATTATCAAAAAAGACATTCAACGACTGCAACAAACAAAGAAAAAACTTCCAAACGCAAAACAATATAGCGTCGTTTTTTCAGAGAAACGGTTAAAAGATTTCGTTAAAGAAGACGGTTCTGCAAACAATCAAGACGCAAATGGGAAAAACTACAGAGTCCGTCGGGTATGCAAAGCAGCACCATCTTTCAGAAGTGCAAAAAATTCATTTTACGCAATCTTAATAGAAATTCTTTAACAAAACTCCATCGTATACCGCAAAGCCTATCAAATAATGATAGGCTTTTTTAATGCTATTCAAGCAGTGTTTTACGGGCATTTAAAAGGCAACGACCATAGACAAGAGGGTAAATTTTCTATCTTTGCTCGCACTATGAGCGAAGAAATCATTGAAGAAAAGAAAGAAGAGAAAGTTAATCCGTTTCTGACTCCCATTAAAATTATCGAGCCCGAACACAAACTCCCCTACTACACTTTTGACATGCTGCCCGAAGAACAGAAGAATATTCTTCGCGGCCACGGCTGGACCGACCTGATGCCGGTGCAGCGCAAGACGATTCCTTATATGCTCGCCGCCCGCGATATGCTGGTGCAGTCCAAGACCGGTTCGGGAAAAACCGGCGCCTACGTACTCCCGCTTTTGCAGGTGATTGTCCGCGACCATGTTTTTCCGCAGGCTCTCATTTTGGTTCGCAACCGCCGTTTCTTTTACGAAAAGCTCGATATCTACATGGTCGAAATAGATAAGTTCTTTGCTATCGAGGACCGTACCCCACCGGAAAAGCGCGAACAGTCCGATAGGGCCGAAATGCTTCGCATTTTTAGGGATGTCCTCGAAGAAAAGGATATCCCCGAAGAAAAGCTGAAAAAACTGCTTGACAAGGACTTTGCGAAAGATGTATCTTTGGAAGGGTACACCGACGAAACTCTTCTGAACGAGGTTGACGGAATGACGGACATGCTTTACGAAAAACAGGGCTCGTACCTGCAAGGAAAAGAAGATGATCGTAAAGAGGTTGCCAAAATCTTGATTGATGCTGGCAAGCTGACGCCAGAAGAGGCCGTCACCCTTCTGCACATATCGAAAAGAGATATCCTGCCCAACGCAAGGTAATAGTCCTTTTGCCAACCCTACCGTCGCTCGTACGTTAACAAATCTTTACCTAAAATCACCCGTTTGGAGCATGTTTTTTTCGCCCGCGGCTGTATTTTTCCCCGCATTTCTATGTAATTTTACCCTTGGATTTTTGCGCCCTAGGCGTGGTACCACACGCCCGAGGTGTACATGATCAGATTTTTTCGAAAAAACCTAAAAATTGGAGACACACACATGGCAAAAAAGATGATTGCGTGTGACGGTAACGAGGCCACCGCTAACGTTGCGTTTGCTGTTAGCGAAGTTGCTGCTATTTACCCGATTACACCG